>JACOMS010000059.1 GCA_014324115.1 Hyphomonadaceae bacterium | reverse complement strand
CATGCAAACCTCCAGTCAAATGCTATTTTGAAGAAAACCATACTTCGTTAAACGACAACACAGTATCACCAACACTCGCGATTTCGCAACAGTCTTATGTCTGCTATAATATGAGGCGAGCAACAGGAAATAAACATGCTGATCAAACTTCACAGCCAGGCAGCGACGGCGGGAGTCCAAGGCGCCCGGATACAGTGTCAGGGATAATTGTCAAGATAAGAAGGCTGTTGCGAATCTATCCGGATTCGCCGGGATTTCGGGATTTGCGCCGTTTTCAGGCCCGGTGCGCGGGTGTCCGGTGCTGATGGGGGCACTTTCCTGTCTGATACCTGCGGTATCTCGTCACAATCCGCGATGGCCGCTTCATGTGATGGGGGCACTTTCCTGTCTGACACCTGCGGTATCAGACAGGTTTGGACGCACTCCCCCTCAGGCGGCTGCCAGGTCGATGGGACTGACCGCCTTGAGCAAGGTTCATCGCCGTTGCTTTGAAGGTCGGCTCCGCCTTGACCACCCGCCCCCCCCGTGCACGGTTCAAAGTGCACGGTTCAAAGTGCACGGTTCAAAGTCATGACTTCCAATCCGGTCAGGGTCCCGACGCTGCGTCCGGTTATGTAACCGGCAGCTTCCGCAATCAGCCCCGGGCAACAAACCCCTTGCAAGTCATGAAAAAGGCGGTACAGAATAAACCCGCGGCTGTTCATAAAACACCCATACTGCCTTGCGGGACATGACAGCCATACCTGCACTGCGGGGTGTGACAAACCCCGCCAAAAAAGGATTGGACCCATGAAAAAACTATTATGCCTGGCAGCCTGTCTGTCTGGATTGGCCGGTAATGCCGGTGCAAAAGGGGGCAACTGGATTTGTGCAGACTCAGGTCTTTTTGCCGATGAAGAACCCTTGATTCAAATTGAAGATCATCAATCTTTTAGTATTGTAAAGGTTCTTGTTGATCCTCCGATTGAGCATCGCGCAGATTTTTATACCGCAGGACTGAACCGAGGCTGGACCTTTGATGATGATTATCAGATCACAATGAAACCGGACAACACAGCGGCGTACTACGATTTTTCAGGCGCAAGACCCAATGAAAAGCGTTCTCCGGAAATGCTGTTAGAATGTAAACCGGAACCCTCAAATAATCAGGAACATGGACAGGATGGATGAAGCAGCTGACTTCCGGTCAGTGGGCCGGAGGTTCAGGTCCCCCTGCTCCGGCCGCTTGCCCCATGCGTTATCGTACGGCAACCTGCCGCCTGGACGAATCTGTGGGCGAAAAGAATTCCGGCATTTTACTGTTTGACCTGGGCGGTGTTATCGTCCCCTGGGTCGGCCTTGAGGAATTGCAGAATTTGACCGGGCTTGACCGGGACGGGGTTTTGGCAAAACTCGAAACATTACCGGAATTCGAAGCCTGCCAAACCGGGCGGTGTACGGACGCGGCGTTCCTGGCCGCCATGACGGAATCCTTTGCCCCTGACATGACACCGGAGGATTTTGCCGATCTCTGGAACAGCTGGGTCAAGCCGCCCTATGAAGGCACAAAGTCAATCCTCGAAAGCCTGAAAGACCGATACACACTGGCCTGCCTGTCAAACACGAATCATTTGCACTGGGAATACCTCAAAACACGCATCAACCTGGATGAGCTGTTCGATTACACTTTCGCATCCCATCACATTCATGCTGCCAAACCCGGCCCGGAAAGTTTTAAAATTGCTCTCGAACGCATGGAAGCTGACGCGGAAAATGTGCGTTTTTTCGACGATACACTGGAAAACGTCACCGCAGCCGGACGGCTCGGGATGACTGCCTTTCATGTCGACCGGGATGTCGGTGTTGCACCTGTTCTCAAACAGCTGGACCTGATCTAATTGTCGACCGGAGCAAAATTGCCATCTGTATCAGTAAACATCAACTCGGCTGTCCGAATGGAAAAATAAGCCCCCAGGAGCCCCAATTCTCCAGCCTCCACCGCCGCCCGGACACAGGGAAAACCCGTCAGGTTCTCAAGGGATTGCCGGATACCCTCATGTTCCAGAGCCGGTTGCCAACCGTCTTTGTCTGCCACAGACCCGACCACACGATCCCTTGCGGTATTGAGTTGCGAAACCCAGGCCCCGACAAAATTCTCCACCGGGTCATCCCCCATTCCGGCCAGACACCCGGCCACACCCCCACAATTTTCATGGCCCAGAACAATAATGAGTTTTACCTTGAGTATATTAACCGCATACTCGACTGTCGCGGATGTGCAGTGATGCGGGCCCCAAGGTTTATACTGCGGCACAATGTTGGCCACATTTCTTGCCACAAACATCTCTCCGGGACAGGCATTGAAAATATCGGTGGGATCAACACGGCTGTCGGAACAGGCAACCAGCATGACACGCGGATGCTGCCCCTCGCCGAGTGCCTCATAAAGTGCCTTCTGTTCAAGATACTCACCGGATCGAAAAGCCCTGTAGCCTTTAATCAGACGCGCTTTGCTGACTTCAGGCATGATTAATCGACTGCCGGTGTCATACGAATAATACTGTCCGGAAGTGCTACATAAATCGCGCCGTCAGGGCCCGTGGTTACGTCCCGAATGCGACCTTCGGCTTTAAGAATTTCGCTCTCACCCAGATACTTGCCGTCCTTAACCTCGACCAATCGTAAGGATTCATATGCCAGGGACCCGACAAGCAGGCGCCCTTTCCACTCCGGGAACATGTCACCGGTATAAACATCCAGACCACACACCGCGATGGACGGTGTCCAATGGCTGGCCGGCTGCTCCATGCCCGGCAAAGCGGTATATTCTGTAAGGATGGTGCCGTTATAGTTGATCCCGTAAGATATGTCCGGCCAGCCATAATTTTTGCCGGATTCGATCAGGTTCAATTCATCTCCGCCCCTGGGGCCATGCTCCGTCGACCATAACTCACCGCTTGCCGGGTGCCAGATCAGGCCCTGTGGATTACGATTACCATAACTGTAGATTGTGGGGGCGGCATTTTCCTGTCCGACAAACGGATTATCTTCGGGGATTGAGCCGTCACGATTGATACGATGCACTTTTCCGTTGGGAAGACTCAAATCCTGAGCCTGTTCTTTCAGTCCCCGGTCTCCGATGGAAAAATAGAGCCGTCCCGCGTCGTCAAAGGTGATGCGACTGCCGTAATGGAATCCCGTATCCACATAATCCTCACTGTCGGCCTGAAAGAGCGTCTGTCCGGATATCCAGGCCCCATTGACTATCCTGCCCCGGACGATTTTCGTCATGGATGGCCCGGATGAGCCTTCCAGCGGGTGCGAAAAAGACAGATAAACCCACTTGTTATCCGGATAATCCGGGTCAAGGGCCACATCCATCAAGCCGCCCTGCCCGCCGCTATTGACGGTCGGGATATTGGCGACCGGTGTCCCGATCAGCTTACCGTCCGCGAAAATACGAAGATCACCCTTTTTCTCGGTGATAAGCATATGGTCATCGCCCGTAAACACGAACCCCCAGGGCTCATCAAGCCCGTCGACATAGGTCTCAAACTGAACCTGCGATTCCCGGGACGGCACTTCGACAACGGCGGGAACAGGACCTTTTTGAGATTGGCTCTGTACGGAACAGGCGGACAAAATCAGGGCGACAGGTAACAGGTATTGCAGGGTCATGATATTCTGATAACTTGGACAGGGATGATTGTCATCACGAATTCCGGATTAACTTGACTCGTAACGCCGGAACAGTATTTTCACACCATGGCAACATTACCTCTCAACATTGACAAGGCGCATATCAGGGAGCTTTCGAACCGTTCGAATCTGTGGGGTGCGTGGCTGACGTTTCATGTCTGGGCAACCATTATCATCAGCGGAGCCGTTTTCGTTATCTGGCCCAACCCGCTGACTTTTGTTTTCGCTGTTCTGATGATCGGCTCACGGCAGCACGGCATGGCGGTACTCATGCACGATGCGGCCCATGGCATTCTATTCAGGAACAGGAAAATCAATGATTTCGTCGGGCACTATGTACTTGGTGCGCCTTATGGCGGCGACATGCACAGTTACCGGAAATATCACCTGCAGCATCACAAATACACGCAAACCGATATTGATCCGGATCTGCCTTTATCTGCCAAATTCCCGGTAAGCAGACACAGCATGATGCGCAAATTCCTGCGCGACATCACGGGACTGACCTTCATCCGCCTGCGCATTGCAGCCCATAAAATGCGACAGGGGCAGAGTGCAGGTATGAGGGGCACGGATGCGTTTCAGAAATCTTCCGACCGGCCAACGATCATATCCAATGTGATGATTTTCAGCGTTCTCGCCGTTATGGGGTTATGGTGGGCCTATTTCGCGCTCTGGCTACTCCCGTTAATGACCTGGTTCTGGGTGGTTCTGCGCCTGCGCAACATTGCCGAACATGCCATGACGGCGCGAAATGACAGTCCGCTTGAGCATGCCCGCACCACGAAAGCCAACCTCATTGAGCGCATTCTCTTCGCACCCTACTGGGTAAATTACCACGTCGAGCATCATGCCTACATGTATGTGCCGTGCTACAATTTGCCCAAACTTCACCGTACCATGCTTGCCCGGGGTTATGGCGGGAAGATGGAAATGAAACCCGGCTACGTGTCCGTGCTCAAAACGGCGACGACTCCTGCATAAACAGCCCCGGATTGTCGTTCTTTTCCGCTCCTCCGGGGATTTTACGGGTTTATAGTCCTTTTGCGGGGTCAAACACGCCGATCCGGCTAAACCCTTTCGGAGCCGCGCGACCGGCCCCGGCGCGCTTGCCTTCCAGCGTGATCCAGTCCTTGACCGCATTATTGCGTCCGGCGCTGTCAACGAATGACAAACCACTTCCTGTCGCGAACGTCGTGATATCCCTGAGGCCGCCGTCACTGTACTTTTGCAACCGCACGCCTTTGCCGCGGGCCATTTGCGGAAGCTCTCCGGCATTAAAAACCAGAATTTTACGGTTTTCACCAATGGTTGCGATTTTATCACCTTTAACAGAGATGCAGCGGATAGCTTCGGCCTCCCTGACATTGAGCACCTGTTTCCCTCCGCGCGTGGAGGCAATGACGTCCTTTTCCATAACGCGGAACCCATAACCGTCGGAACTGGCCACAATGAGCTCGCGGCCCTCATCATGTACAAACAATCCGACCGGAATATGATCATCCCCGAGATCAATCATCAGGCGAATGGGCTCGCCATCGCCGCGTCCGCCGGGGAGCCTGTCAGCTCCGATTGTGTAAAATTTCCCGTTTGAAGCAAACAACAGCACGGTATCGGTTGTTTGCGCTTTTACCACGAAGTCCGCACTGTCCTTATCCTTGAATTTGAGTCCTGTAACGTCGTTCATATGGCCCTTCACGGCCCGCACCCATCCTTTTTTGGACAGGATGACCGTAACCGGTTCCCTGGCAATAAAAGCCGTGGCGAGGTCCAGATCCACATCCGGTTCATCGGCAAATGTCGAGCGCCGCCGCCCCATATCCGTGTCTTTGGCGTAGGATTTTTTGATGCACCTGACTTGATCGGATATCCGCGCCCATTGCAGTTTTTCCGATGCCAGAAGCTGCTCAATACCCGCTTTCCGGGCGGCCAGTTCATCGTATTCCGACCGTATCCCGATTTCCTGCAACCTGTTCAGCGCCCGCAACCGCATATTCAGGATTGCATCGGCCTGTCGCCCGGTCAGCCCGAAGGTCTTGATGAGCTCCTCTTTCGGCTTTTCCGCGAACCGGATGATACGGATCACCTCATCGACATTGAGATAGGCGATCATGTAACCGTCCAGCACTTCCATGCGGTCCAGGGTTTTGCCGAGCCTGTGGCTGGAACAGCGCTGCAGGACTTCACGACGGTGATCAAGCCAGGCCCGAAGGACTTCACGCAGATCCATCACACGAGGTGTGCGGGTTGCATCCAGTACATTCATGTTCAGCGAGACGCGGTTTTCAAGGGGCGTCAGCCTGAACAGGCTCTCCATCAGCATATCCGGGTCGATACTCCTGGATTTCGGCCCCAGAACAATGCGGATATTTTCCGCCGACTCATCATTAACGTCCGCGAGCCATGGCACCTTTTTCGTTTCAACTATCTCTGCGAGCTTCTCAATCAGGCGCCCCTTCTGCACCTGATACGGGATTTCCGTGACAACGATTTGATACATGCCGCGCCCCAGATCTTCGGTATGCCAGCGGGCTCTTGACCTGAAGCTGCCTTTACCGCTCCTGTAGGTCTCCAACATGGTGTCACGAGGCTCAATAATAACGCCGCCCGTTGGAAAATCCGGCCCTTTGATATGTTGCATCAGCGTCTCAATTCGGGCATTGGGTGTTTTTATCAGGTACAGCGCGGCATCACAGATTTCGGCGACATTATGGGGCGGAATTGATGTGGCCATGCCGACGGCAATGCCCGTGGAGCCATTGGCGAGGAGATTTGGGAAACCTGCGGGCAAGACCCGCGGCTCTTCATCCTCTTCGTTATAGGTTGCAACGAAATCGACCGCGTCCTCTTCGAGGCCCTCCAGAAGCGCGACACCCGCCGCCGTCATTCTGGCTTCGGTGTAGCGCATGGCCGCCGGACTGTCGCCGTCGATATTACCAAAATTCCCCTGCCCGTCCACCAGCGGATAACGTGTCGCGAAGGTTTGGGACAGCTTGACCAACGCATCATAAATCGACTGGTCCCCATGGGGGTGATATTGCCCCATCACATCGCCGACAATACGCGCGGATTTTTTATGTGCGCCTTCAGGATTCAGCCTAAGCTGTCGCATGGCATGGAGAATACGCCGATGCACCGGTTTCAGGCCGTCCCGCACGTCCGGCAGGGCACGCTGTGTGATCGTGGAAAGCGCATAGGCCAGGTAACGCGAGGACAAAGCCTCGTCGATATGTTCCTCTACAATGGAGTCGGACGGGAGGCCGGTGCTGTCATTTGCGGGCATAAATTTCCTGACCTGAAAAATGATTCGAACGGACAGTGTTTAATTCGAATATAAATAAATACCTACCTGAGTGCCGGTAAGTTACCCGGCAACGCCGGTGAAGTGGCCGTGGTGCTGTTTCTTCAAGAAAATACTTATTGGGCGCCGACATAAACAACAATGTGAAAGTGAAGTGAGACTATCGATATTGACGGGCGGGAAGCTGTGATCGGGAGCACGGGGAGTGTGTCTGATCGTCCCCCCGGTCTGGTTACAAAAATTGCAGGAACACCCCGGAATATATCGCTTTTCATATTCCATTACGAATATCAATGTTCATGATCTGGATATGACCTCACCGCACTGACGCCGTAAACTTTTCAACCATCCTCGCCCGCGCCTCCGGCAGTGTCCGGTTGGTACCCCACTGGACGCGGGTTTCCAGAAAATAGCCTGTGAGTCTCAAGCCGTTCAATACATCCTCCTGACTGATTTCCAGGTCGTTTCCCCGGGAATCCGGATACATGAAATTCGGCAATTTCAATAGCTTATCCACATAAGGTGCAGCGGCCCTGGCGCTGACAGCCCGTCCGCTTCGCGGCGAAACATGGGTTAAATTATGTGTATCCCCCGTCGCGACACACGTCGCCAAATCCAGACCATAACCCATGGCAGAGAGTAACCCCGCCTCCCAACGCACGTAAAGCGCTGGCCAGATATTCCGGTCGTGCATATTGGCAAGCAACACGCCGAATGCCTCAAATACACGCGGATAGGCCTCGCGTTCCGGCAGTGTTTCCCGCGCCATGGCGCAGGCCGCATTCAATCCGGCAAGGGATAATTGATCTTCCATAAGTCCCGATGCCAGGGTTTGAACGGGCTCTACAACGTAATATCCCAAATGTTCGGACAGGCGACCGCGCCATTCGACCCCGACCAGATTTCCGGGCTGCAATACAGGACGCATTTTTCGCCCGGCCCCGCCGCGCACCAATCCGGCATGTCGTCCCTGATCACGGGTAAAAACATCAATGATGGCAGAGGTTTCTCCGTGCTTTTTAACGGACAGGATATGGCCTTCACCCGACCAGTTCATCACACATCAAACTCCAGCCCGCTTTCACGGTAACGGACCGGGTCATCTGCCCATTTTTCACGCACTTTTACAAACAGGAACAGATGCACCTCGCAGCCGAACCGGTCCTGCATGTCAGCCCGGGCGGCGGCCCCGATGGATTTGATCGTTTTGCCGCCCTTGCCAAGCACGATGGGTTTCTGCGATTCCCGTCGCACATAAATCACCTGATCCATGCGCACGCTTCCGTTTTTCTGCCACGTCCATTTTTCAGTCTCGACTGTGCTGGCATACGGCAGTTCGTCATGCAGGCGCAAAAACAACTTCTCCCGGGTTATCTCCGCCGCCATCAGACGGGACGGAATATCTGCGGCCTGTTCCGGCGGGTAGAGATATGGACCCCGCGGTACAGCTTCGACCAGTTTCTGCGCCAAATCACCCACACCATCGCTATTTAGCGCCGAAACCGGAAAAATATCAGCATACATCCCCGACGCGCTGAAATGCGCAATCAGGGCCAGGGACTTATTCCGGTTCATCCCATCTATTTTGTTGAGCACCAGAATCGCATCTTGTGTATGGCGGCGTTTTAACCCATCCATGACCCGATCCGTATCTTCGGCCGACAAGCAATCCCGTACACCACCCTCACCCTGTATATGCCGATGAAAAGCCGGGGCATCAACAACATGAATGATAGCGTCGGCCTCATCTGCGCCCGTCCATGCTGCATGTACCATGGATCTGGCCAGGCGGTCCCTGGATTTGGGGGCGAAAATTCCAGGCGTGTCAATCAAAACGATCTGCACAGAACCTATCATGGCGATGCCGCGCACCTGAAACCGTGTCGTTTGAACCTTGTGGGTAACAATGGAGACTTTCTCGCCAACGAGTGCATTAACCAGGGTTGACTTGCCGGCATTGGTTGCACCGATAACGGCGACACATCCGGCCCTGATTTCACTACTCCGCGTGACAGTCACAGCTCCGTTTTCCCCACCGTTTGAAATTCCCTCAAAAGATTACGCGCTGCATGGCTTTGGGCGTCTTTTTTGGTCCGTCCCTCACCTGTGCCAACCCATTTATCGCCAACTTTGACCTCAACAACGAAATGCGGACGGTGATCCGGTCCGGTTCGATCCTGAACGGTGTAGACCGGATTGGAAAAACCGGCAGTTGCCGCGCGTTCCTGCAACTCGGTTTTGGGGTCTTTCGCAGTAGCCCTGATTGTCCTGGACAATGGTTTTTGCCAATGAGTATTAAAATACGCCCGCGCAGCTTTCAGCCCGCCGTCAAGGTAAATTGCGGCAATCACCGCCTCGCAGGCATCGCCCAGTATGGAGGTCTTGTCCCGACCCCCGTTCCTGTTTTCGGATTTGGACAACAGCAAAAATTCGCCCAGGCCCAGATGCCGGGCTACATCGGCGCATGTCTCTTTTTTGACCAGGCTGTTAAGCCGCCGCGCGAGCGGCCCTTCGGCATCCTGACTGCTTCGGAAAAGTTTTTCAGCTGTCAGCAAGCCCAGCACGCGGTCACCCAGAAATTCCAGCCGCTCATTGTCGTGCATTCGCCTTTGTCCGTCCCCATAAGAACCATGGGTCATGGACCGGACAAGCAGGTCTTTATCGGTGAACTCATACCCGAGTCGGGCCTCCAGCCTCTGTATCTGTTTCGGATTCATCACAAGCCCACACCGGACTCCACAGAAAACAAAATAAATTCTGCCCGTCCAGTTATATTTCCGGACGGTACGAGACCAATGCCGCCCTCATCGACCTGCCCGTTATCCATAACATGATCCGTGTCTTCCAGGTGATTTTATCTCTGTCATGCGCCCTCGTTATACCCGGACCGGGTCGGATTTACAGGTCGACCATGGCCCGGGCTTCGATAACAGAAAAGGCCTGCGCGTAGGGATAATCATCCGTCAGGCTGAGATGAACCTTAAAATCCTTATGGTCCGGGAGCCTGTCACGCGCTTTACCGGAAAGGATAACCCGCGGGCGACCTGACGGATCATTCAGGACTTCGACTTCATGCCATCCCAGCCCGCCTGTCCCGGGCCTGGCGAGAGCTTTTGCAACGGCCTCCTTGGCGGCGAAGCGCTTGGCGTAACAGGATGCGCGTCCGGTCTTGCCATCACAGTATTCACGCTCTGGCAGCGTGAAAACTTTGTCGAGAAATCTATCGCCGAAATTTTCAATGTTTTTTTCAATCCGGCGGATATCGCAAAAATCGGTACCTATCCCGGTAATCATGCCATGTCCCGCGCTGCATTCATCAAGCGTCGCATTTTGTGGATGACTTCATCCAATCCGGAAAATATCGACTCGCCGATCAGGAAATGTCCGATATTGAGTTCGACCACTTCACGAATAGCGGCAATGTCAGCAACATTGGAAAAAGTGAGACCGTGCCCGGCGTGAATCTCGAGGCCCAAAGCGGCCCCCTGTGCCGCACCTGTCTGCACGGCTTGCAGAATGTCCGCCGCTTTTTCTTCATCCGCACTATCAAGCGCATGGGCATAAGCCCCGGTGTGGATTTCAATGACGGATGCGCCCGAGCGTGCCGCAGCTTCAATCTGTCCCGGTTCAGCTTCGATAAAGAGTGAGACGCGGGAGCCACTATCAGACAATTTCCGAATTATCGGCATTATCTGATTATGCCGTCCAGCGACATCCAGCCCGCCTTCCGTTGTACGCTCTTCCCGCCGTTCCGGCACCAGACAGACAGCGTGCGGTTTGAGGCGTTTGGCAATATCCAGCATCTCGTCTGTCGCTGCCATTTCCATATTGAGAGGCATTCCCGTCTCCAGACACAGATGTTGAAGCCGCTCCATGTCATCATCCGTGATATGACGGCGGTCCTCACGCAGATGGGCGGTGACGCCGTCTGCACCGGATTCAATGGCCACGCGGGCCCCTTCGGCGGGATCAGGGTGTACGCCGCCACGGGCGTTTCGCACAGTGGCGATATGGTCGATATTTACGCCGAGGCGGATATGACCCTTCATCATGACAACCCGCGACTCCCGGGCTTGACAGCCGGGATATTTTCCAGTTCAGGCGGTAATTTATCAGCCTCATGGGACGGTAATTTTCCGGCCGCGAGGGCGATGAGCGGCACACCGATATCCGCCTCGCCGTCAGACCGGTCAAAAAAACAGCATCCCGCGACTGCACTGGCGCCCGTTGCGTTGATACCGGCAATACATTCACGGGATGAGAGGCCGGTGGTGACAATGTCCTCGACCATTAAAACGGTCTGGTTTTTTTCGAGGGAAAACCCGCGACGCAGGGTAAACTCGCCGCCTTCCCGTTCAACAAACATGGACTCAAGGCCGAGCTGCCGCGCCATTTCATAACCCGGAATAATCCCGCCCACAGCCGGCGCGACAATCACATCCGGTAACCCGTTTAACTCATCCCGGACTTTGTCGGCCAGGGCCCCACACAGTTTCTCCGTTAAAACCGGATTTTTGAAAATCAGCGCTTTTTGCAAAAAGACGGGACTGTGCAACCCGGACGACAAAATGAAATGGCCTTCGAGCAGCGCACCGGCCTCACGGAATACGCCCAGCACATCATCAGTATTCATTGGATTAATCCTCGTGATCCGGTCGGGTCCGGGTTGCCGAGACCACATAAACAGAGGTGCGCAGGGCTGCGATGATCTGCATGAGGTGCCGTATGTCGCGGACTTCGATACCCACGATCATGTCACAAAACGTGGGGCTGCGTGAAGTTGTATTGACGTTGACCAAATTACCCCCCGCCTCGCCGATAATCCTGGTCACGTCGGCAAGTGCACCGGGAACGTGCTCAATAGTCGCGGTCAGGCGGGCTGTCGCCGCAGCCTGATCCGCCGACCTGCGCCAGCCGATATTGAGCCAGCCGCTTTGATTCTCCAGTGCAGACAGGCCGTCGCAATCAATGGTATGAATAACCACACCGCGACCCGGCGACTGAATACCGACAATGCGATCTCCGGGTACGGGAGAGCAACAGTCGCCGAGATGGAGGCTCACCCCGGAGGTCAGGCCGTCACCTTTCACATAAAGTTCAGCTGTACTGTCACTGATCAGGTCACGCCCGGCATAATCCTCAATCGCGCGCGTGCTTTCCCGACCCGGGAACACGGCTTTCATGAAATCCTGTATCAACAGATCACCCCGACCCAGTGCCACGTAAAGATCATCGGTGGAGTTCAGGTCCAAACGCTTCAACGCATCCGTCAGGGAGCTTTCGGCAAAATTCACGTTCTCGCGTACCAGGGCATGTTCCGCCAGCACTCGCCCGATACGGTGAAATTCCTCCACCTCATTCTGGCGGGTCAGACGTCGCAAGGCGGAGCGCGCCTTACCCGTGGTAACGATGTTTTCCCATCCCGGCTGGGGTTCAGCCTTACCGCCGCGGATAATCTTGATGACATCGCCGTTTTGCAGTTCGGTTCGCAAGGGGCGCTTGCGATCATTTATGATCGCGCCGACGCAGGTATCACCGATATCTGTGTGCACCGAGTACGCAAAATCAAGAGCTGTCGCCCCGCGCGGCAATGAAATGAGGTCGCCCTTGGGGGTGAAGGTGAAAACCTGATCCGTGAACATCTCCAGCTTGACATGTTCGAGGAATTCATCAGCATCACGGCTTTGCTCCATCATCTCGACCAAAGGCCTTATACGGGCCAGCGGGTCGTCAACGTCCTGATGTGCACGCCCCATGTCATAGGCATAGCTCCGGTTTTTATATGCCCAGTGTGCGGCCACCCCCCGCTCGGCGACGTCTTCCATGCGCTCTGTTCTGACCTGGATTTCGAGACGTTTACTCCCCGGCCCCGATATCGTCGTGTGCAGGGATTGATAGCCATTGGGTTTAGGCACAGAAATGAAATCGCGGAACCGTCCTGCAACGAAGCGGTAATTCTGATGAAGAATACCCAAAACCCGGTAACAGGCAGCCGGTTTTTGAACGATGATCCGGAACGCATAAATGTCGGCGACATCTTCAAACGTAATACCCCGCTGCTGCAATTTCCGCCAAATGGCATAGGGGAGCTTTTCACGGCCATAAATCCGGACCGGAATTTGGTACTTGTCCATCAGATCCCGTAAAGCTACGGACATTCGCGAAATGGCTGTGTGCTGGTCAGAACGCCATGTATCCAGACGCCTTGTAATCGTCTCGTACTGCGCCGGATCAAGATGTTTGAAGGCCAGATTTTCAAGCTCGGAACAGATATGATCAACACCGATACGACGGGCCAGCGGCGCGTAAACCTCCAGGGTTTCGCGCGAAATCCGTTCCCGTGAGTCAATCTTCGGGTGGTAATGAAGCGTGCGCATATTATGCAGGCGGTCGCACAACTTGACCAGAAGCACACGGATATCCCGGCTCACGGCGATAATGAACTTTTGGAAATTTTCCGCCTGGTGTCTCCGTTTGGCAATGTCAGATGAAGAAAATTCGACTTGTCCCAGCTTGGTCACACCTCCCACAAGATCGGCAATTTCCTGCCCGAACATCTCGACGATCTGTTCCGGATTCGCGTCTGTATCCTCCACCACATCATGCAAAAGCGCCGTGCAGATGGACTGTACGTCCAGATGCAGCCCCGCCAGGATCGTCGCGACTTCGACCGGATGTGTGTAATAGGGCTCACCCGAATGGCGCATCTGTGATCCATGGGCGATTTTCGCAAACTCATAGGCGCGACAGATCAGGTCCGTATCCACAGTCGGGTCGTACTTCCGGACCAGCGCAGCCAGGTCATCTGCACCGGGACAGGCGGCAACTGTATCAGGCGCGATTTCAACGGGCTTGTTCACACAGAGGGTATAAGCGAGCCGGAACAATGCTCAAACGGATTTTTGATTTTTTGCATTTGATTTCGGTATCGGGAAGTAGAGGATAATACGACACAAGGGGGATTGTATATGCACCTGGGAACCGTGTCATGGAACATCCGCAGACAATGGGTCGGACCGTGAAAACGGGCGGGTTGCCGCCCGCCGGACGTCAAAAGATCATGCTCCCTGAACAATGGAGCGTTACTGGCCCGGCAAATTGCGGTACCCGGGGGTTTATGTATCCGATTACGCGAGACACCGGACAAACGGCTTACACGGGAGAGGTGTCGGCAGGAGCAGTTCGCTTGAGACCGGCGGGGGCGCGGGCTGATGGATGAGTGGCAGACAACCCCGATTGAACGGATCGGCGAAGTTATTGGAGGAGGAACACCATCAACCTCTGTGCCGGAATACTTTGACGGAGACATTCCCTG
>JACOMS010000058.1 GCA_014324115.1 Hyphomonadaceae bacterium | reverse complement strand
GAAACACCGCATGGGTCTGAAAGTCAGGACCATTGGCTTGGCCCGCGCCACAATCAAAATCGGCATGGCTAACATTGCCTACAACCTACAACGCCTGATTTACCACGAAACACAGCAGGTGAAGTCTGCCTGAAATCCAGATCATCAGCCCAAAATGCCACTAAAGCGTCCCAAAACGGGCGCCACAAAGGGCGTGCAACCAAACCCCTGACTGAAATTACTCAAACATCAACGATACTAACTCAAAATCAATCGTCGATGGAGGTGTCCATTTTCAGATCGGGTACGGGCCGCATGTGCATACCTCCCCAAGGTTCCGGTGAACGTCCATCACGGGGACAAACGGCGAGTCAATACCCGGGATGTAAAATTTTCATCTTCGCGATTTTGGCCGTTATCCTCTCGCTTGCGAGCGCGATCAGGCGCAGCGATCCGTACACATTCAGCCCGTCACAAGCGCCCGTTGGTCCGGCTGTCCCATGGCCAGCAGGCAAGGGTCGGTCGATTGACGGTGGAAGAAGTCCGTCTTTGTTGACATGCCGAACCAGTTGCAGGCCAGCATGGATTGGGCTGTCACCCCGCCAAGGGTGTTTCCGGGCCCTAGAATAATGAGGCGATCAGGTGCAAACTCCTTGAGCCCGGTTTGAACCGCCCGTGTGAAATCATAGGTATCCGTGATTTGCTCGCCGAATGTATAGTCCCGCAATGCGTCGATATCTGATGCCTTGTGCGACCAGATGTGTCCGCGCCCGTCGATCACGGGCATGGCGGGTTGGGTAAACATGGAAGGGGACAGGGCTTTCTGCGCTGATTCGGAATTCGGTTTCAGGAGCGGCGAGTGAAAAGCGGCATGATTGGGAAGACGCAACGGAAAACGCTCACTGACATTCGGCAATTCGGCTTCGGCGACCCTGAGGGCCTCATTCGTACCGGCGAGCACGATGATGCCGCCAAGCCGAATCGAGACGTAAAGACCGTCTGTCGCCGCGACGAGTTCCATAACCTGCTTTCCGGCTTGCGGGCGTTCCTGCCAGTCCCCGTCAGTGAGCGGGTAGATGAGCTGCCCGCCAATTAACTGTTCCTGCATGATCGTACCCATGGTGTTGACGGTCCTGAATCCGTTCCCGACAGACAGGGCCCCTGCGCAAGCCAGGGCGGTGTACCATCCCATGGAATTGCCGGTCACGGCAACAATCTCGAAAGTGTTTCTATCAATGCTTAGAAAGTCTGCGACGGAACAGGCGTAAATCAGCGCGGAGGCGTTGTCGCCGCGTGTGAATGTCGACGCCGAAAAGCGGTTGGCGGAATCGAGTTCTGAAACCGGTACCTGCCCCGCGGCCTGCCTCTGTGTGTCGAAGCACGCCATGAGCTCTGTCTTGTCGGGGTGATGGTGTGAAAAATAGCCAAGCTCATCGGCGTTGTAGACCCCTCGCCCGGGGCAGATAATGAGGGCGGTCCGCTTTCGGGCGCTCATTTTACCGTTTTCCGCCGACGTACGGTGTCGATACCCGCCTTAATGATTTGGTCCCGGTCGGGCATTGTCGCACCGCAGGATGGCCCGGTCGCAATATAGCAATCCTCGGCAACCAGCCTGTCGGCATGAATACCGGCCCGCTCGGAAAACAGTGTGACCAGTGCCTCGCTGTGTGAGCCCTGCTCGCGGCACTCGTCCACAATGAGCACATTGTCGACGCCGTCGACCGCATCAAGGATTGCATGTTTCGGGATAGGTGACAGCCACCGCATGTCAATGACACGCCCGTTGATGTTGTGCTGTCCGGCCAGGATTTTCTGCGCCTGTAGGGACAGATATGTGCCGTTGCCGTAAGTGATAACGGCAAGGTCTTTGCCGTCCCCGTGACAGGCAATGTCACCCGGTTTGATGCGCTGTTGTGTGTTCGGGTCCGGGTAGTCGAACATCCAGGCGCCATCGCCCTTTTCGTGGAGATCCCGCACTGTGTAGAGTGCGATGGGCTCCAGGAAGACGACCAGACGCTGTTCTTCCCTTGCCAATCTCACGCTTTCGCGCAGCATCAGGGCGGCGTCGCGGCCGTTTGACGGACAGGCGAGTATCAGGCCTGGAATATCGCGCAGGGCGGCAACGGTATTTTCATTATGGAAGTGCCCGCCGAATCCGCGCTGGTATCCGAGGCCTGCGATGCGCACCACCATGGGATTGGTAAACTGTCCGTTGGAGAAGAAGGGAAGTGATGCGGCCTCCCCGCGAAGCTGATCGATAGCATTATGCACGTAAGCCAGAAACTGGATCTCCGGCATCGGGAGCAAGCCGTTGTGGGCGGCTCCGATACCCATTCCCAAGATAGCCTGCTCGTCCAGGAGCGAGTCTATCACGCGGTGCATGCCGAAGCGCTGTTGCAGCCGTTGGGTGACTCCGTAAACGCCGCCTTTTCGGCCGATATCCTGACCCACCAAGACAATTTCTTCATGTTCGAGCATAAGATCGGTCAGGGCGAAATTGACGAGCCTGGCCAGAGGCCGGGGTTGCTCCATGGCGCGCATGTCACCAGCGCCAAAGCATGCCTCACGCCTGCTGTTCGACCCGGGCCGGGTCGCCGCGCACATCCGTCCGGGCGGAATCAGGCTGGCCGAGACCTCTTCCGCGGTTCGCAGCCGTGGACGTTTAATCGCCTGACCGGACACACGTTCGACCCGTGCATCGCAATCCCTGTAACGGGTGAGAACCTCTTCCTTTGAGAGAATACCCTCGCGGATGAGGCGCGCCGCCGTGTGCAGCAGGGGGTCCTGCGCCTCAATGGCTTCGACCTCCTGTCCGGACATGTAGGCGGTTTGAATGTCTGAACCCGCATGGCCGAACAGCCGTATACACCTGCTGTGAAGAATTGCGGGTTTTCTGCGACGGCGAACGAATCGGGCCGCGTCCCCGGTCGTTTCGAAGGCATCCAGAACATCAAGGGAATTACACCGGAAGTATTTCAATGCCGGGCGCGATTTCAGGGAGGATTCCACCCAGTGTACGGGGGTGCGGGTCGAAATGCCGATGCCGTTGTCCTCGCAGACAAACAGGACAGGAAGCGGTGAATTCCGGTAGGCGGTCCAGCTCGCCGTATTCAGCGCGCCCTGCGCAGTCGAGTGATTGAGAGAAGCATCGCCGAAGGTGCAGACCACAAGACCGTCTTCCGCCAATACCCGGTGTTCAGGCTGTATGCGGTTTGCAAGCGCGATGCTGAAGGCGGCACCGACAGCTTTGGGCAGGTGGGAGGCAACCGTCGAGGTTTGGGGAGGAATTGCGAGTCGCCTGGAACCGAGCACTTTGTGCCGACCGCCGGAAATCGGATCCTCTTTCGAGGTCGAGAAGCTGAGCAGCATATCCCAAAGCGGCGTTGAACCCGGGACCTGATATGCCCGTGCGATCTGAAATGCGGCATCACGATAATGCAGAAAGGCCATATCATTCGGACGCAGCGCCCAGGCGATGGCGGCATGGCCTTCATGGCCGGACGACCCGATCGTGTAGAACCCTTCACCGCGGGCCTGTAGCTTGCGCGAGATGCGGTCCAGATGTCGGCTAAGCAGCTGCGCATCAAACAATGTGACAAGTTCGTGCGCTTCCAGGAGGGATGAAGACAGTTCAGTCTCCCGGACAGGGTCCGGAAGATCACCCGACCGGACCCGGTTCAGGAAGTTCCGGTGGACGACCTCAACGCGATCACCCTCCACGGCTAAAAGAAAGCCTGATGACCGGTTTGGGCGCGTCCGAGAATCAGGGCGTGAACATCGTGCGTGCCCTCATAGGTGTTCACCGTTTCCAGGTTCACCATGTGACGCATGATCTGAAACTCCCCGGAAATGCCGTTGCCGCCATGCATGTCACGGGCATGACGCGCAATTTCAAGGGCCTTGCCGCAGTTGTTGCGCTTGATCAACGATATCACTTCGGGGGCCGCCTTGGCCTCGTCAAACAGGCGTCCGACCCGCAGGGCCGCCTGGAGGCCGAGCGAAATTTCGGTTTGCATGTCGGCGAGCTTCTTCTGAAAGAGCTGTGTGGCCGCGAGCGGACGGTTGAACTGGTGACGATCCAGGCCGTATTGCCGCGCCGCGTGCCAGCAGAATTCGGCAGCGCCCATGACGCCCCAGGCAATACCGTATCGCGCGCGATTCAAACATCCGAAGGGACCTTTCAGACCTTCTGCGTTCGGCAAAAGCTGATCTTCGGTCGCGAAAACGTCATCCATAACGATCTCTCCGGTCACCGATGTTCTCAGGCTCAGTTTGCCTTCAATTTTCGGTGCCGACAGACCCGCCATTCCTTTTTCCAGAATGAACCCGCGGACAGTCCCGCCATGGGCATCGGACTTCGCCCAAACCACAAACACGTCTGCTATCGGGGCGTTCGATATCCACGTTTTCGATCCGGACAGTTTATACCCCCCCTCGACTTTGGTGGCTCTGGTTTTCATGCCTGCCGGGTCCGAGCCCGCGTCCGGCTCCGTCAAACCGAAACAGCCCACCAGATCGCCGCTCACAAGACCGGGCAAATACTTTCGGCGCTGTTCTTCGGACCCGTAAGCATAAACCGGATAGATCACGAGCGAGGACTGGACCGACATCATCGAACGGTAGCCGGAATCGATCCGCTCAATTTCCCGCGCCGCCAGACCGTAGGCAACATAGCTTGCCCCCGCGCCGCCGTATGCTTCCGGAAGTGTTGATCCGAGCAGGCCGCACGCACCCATTTTACTGAAGACTTCGCGATCGACGGTCTCATCGGCATAGGCCCTGATAACTTTCGGGGCGAGATGTTCGTCGGCAAAGGCCGCCGCTGTTTCGCTGACCAGGCACTCATCCTCGTTGAGCTGCTCTGTGAGCAGAAACGGATCGGTCCAGTCAAAAGGCGCCGGGGCCGGTTTGTCCTTCACTTTCATATTCCCGGCAAAAAATGTCCGTCAGGCACGGTCATACTCCATTTTTGGTTAAGGCTTGTAAAACGAGCCTGCACCTGTCTCAAGGAAAGCCTCAACGGGTATGTCTTCCTGTTTCAGGAAGCCCCTGTTCGGGAGCTTTCCGTCACGAACCATTTCAATCACCGCAACGACCGAACCGGCGGTTGTCCAGGCAATCGCTGTTCGCTTTTTTCCGGCAATTTTTATGGGCTTGTAACTACGCACAAACTCCTTGCGGGTCAGCCTGCCGTCAATTTTCCCTTCCGCCGAGATGTGGATATAGACAACATCGTCAGAAACGGGCGGTTTGGCATTAACGAGGATTTGACCTGCAAGTTCACGCCGGTCGCGCATAAGCAGCTCATGGAAAAAGAAGTTCATCTGATCCATGTGTCCAGGATAGCGCATGCTCTTGTAATCCATGTTTTCGACCTTGCCGACATAGGTCTCGCACATCGTGCCAAGTCCTCCGGACGTTGTGAACGCCTCCAATCGTACACCGTTGATATAAAGTAACTCCCGCCACTCCATGGGGGAGACCCATTTGCGCTCTCCGCACTCAATGACTTCACAATCATTCAGGTATTCGTTTACAACGCCTTCCGGTGACCAGTTGAATGCGTAACCCATGAGGCCGGTCGGGTTTTGCGGGAGGGCTCCAACGCGCATTTTGCAGGCACGGCAATCATCAAACTGTTCAATCAGGTGGGCGCCTGCGATCCCGGCAAAGCCAGGTGCCAGACCGCACTGTGGTGCCATCAATCCCTTCGCAGTCTCCGATAATTCGACAATCGCCCGTGTCGTCGATACGTCTTCCGTGAGATCAAAATAGTGTATTCCTGCATCATGTGCAACCTCGGCGACACCCGCATTGAATTGAAAGGGCAGGCAGGATAGAACAGCCTCGACCGAACCGAACAAAGACTTCAGCCGATCCGGATGCCGGACATCGACCGGCATGACATCAAAACCCAGATCATTCGGGGTCGGGCCGACATCAACCCCGATGATTTCAAAGTCAGCATCATTGAGGAGTTGTCCAGCCAGGGCACCCACTTTGCCCAAACCCAAAACTGCAATTTTCTTCATGTCAGGACCCTTGTAGTTACCATGACCCGCACGGTCATTCAAATTCCCATTTTTTGTATTCCGCCCGGAACGGTAATGCTCATGACAGATACATGTGTTGATAACATTTCTTTACCCTTCTTATTTGTTGTTGTTATCTACGGGCACAACCTTTAATGGTAGGCCACATTCCTTTTCCACCTTAAAAAAGGCTTCCCCTGCTCCTCCCGAGTAAAAAATATCAAAGTTTATTCCGTCAGAGATCTGGAAAGTATTCCTCCCGGAACCTCGGTCAGAATCAATAACACTGTCAAGAAACTCATTGATATGATACTCCTTGTGAATTTCTGTTGTGTAACTCGGTTTCCCTCTTGCTCCACAGACCGGAGCACTCCTTATAAAGTCACCTTGCTTCTTCAATTGATAGGAGACCTCATAACACGCAAGAAAGTCTTTCTCCTGTGGTCTCTTGTGGTGTAGTCTTATTGTGCGGCTCTTCTTTCCTCCCTCGTTCTGACAGAGATACTGAAGAGCGGAAAGGGATGCCGAATCCAGAACTGTATATTGTACCACATAGTAAAGGATCGCGTCTCCCTCGGTTGAGACCGTGTTCTTGA
Source organism: Hyphomonadaceae bacterium (assembly GCA_014324115.1). Lineage (GTDB taxonomy): Bacteria > Pseudomonadota > Alphaproteobacteria > Caulobacterales > Maricaulaceae > JACOMS01. The sequence goes on along the minus strand of JACOMS010000058.1, from coordinate 8,299 downwards.
AAGTCCAGCCGTTCAGAAGCATAAACGCGGTTCCGAGTATAAGAATTTTTTTCATTTTTCTATTTTCCTTTAAGGTGATTGAGAAAAGGATACCGGGCGATATGATGCCATCCCGGGACAATCCTGTGATAGTTTTCGTTCTCGTCGATGATAAAAACTTCTGAACCGTTTGTGGCTTCCTTCACGGGTTTTTCAATTCGTGTCATTTCCCATGTGTTGCCGGTAGTCAATTATTTTGCAATCAAAGATGACCAAACGGAATATATCCATGTTACCCGTCATATTTATGCGCCGGTTTGTCATTTTTTTCGTTAAATTCATCAAAAGCGTTATCTTTTGATCCCGTTTGATGCCCGGCGGTTACCGGAAAATACACATGGGTGTGCGCCTGAAATGACATTTAAATCGCCGGAACAGCGCCGTTACCTGCCGTCACTTGTGATTCTGCGAAGTTTTGAATCCGCTGCGCGCCATGAGAATTTTACCCTTGCCGCCGAAGGGCTTCATCTGACGCAAAGCGCAATCAGTCGACAGATAAAAAATTTGGAAGCGATTGTAGGAATCAGATTGTTCCGGCGCGTGGGGCGGCGTGTTCAGTTGACTGATGCGGGGCGCAGTTTCGCCAATGAGCTGTCAGGTGATCTTGACAGAACACGCCAAACAGTTTTTCGGACGATTTCAGCAGGTGAGACCGGCGCGACATTGAGGATTGCCACACTGCCCACATTTGCAAACCGCTGGCTTATTCCGCACCTGTCCGACTTCGAGACGAAGCATCCGGATATTCGTGTCAGCCTTGCCACCCGACTGGAACCGTTTCAGATATCACGCCGGGGATTTGATCTGGCCATACACTTCGGTTCGAATAACTGGCCGGACACCAGAATAACACCCCTCCCTGTGCGGTGAGACAATGATAGCGGTCGGATCACCTGATTATATAAAACGATACGGGATCAATGGTCCCGAGTCTTTGATAGAGGCTCCCACCTACAACGCCTGATTTACCACGAAACACAGCGGGTGAAGTGTGCCTGAAATCCGGATTATCAGCCCAAAATGCCGCTAAAGCGCCCCAAAACGAGCGCCACAAAGGGCGTGCAACCGGTCCCCTGACTGAAATTACTCAAACATCAATGATATTAACTCAAAATCAATCGTTGATGGAGGTATCCGGTTTATCCGAATGACATTGAAACAACCGGCAATCGCGGCGGGCAACCAAATGTTCCGACAGATAAAGTTAAGTTTATAATTGACAGCACTTCGGAACCCGGAATTTACTGTTTGAGGACAGCATACCCGGAAAGATGAACTCATGATAAGTATTTCGGTACAGTTATGTCAATATGAAATAGATAACGTTGTTGACAGCGACTCTGCCATATACGGTGAAGTGGAGTTCATGGTCAATGAATTCGACCTTGGCGGAGATTTCGAATTACTTAGTTTTTATCAAGATCTATTCTCAATGATTCAGGATTGCCTTTTTTTCAATCGGCATGCGATAGGCGGGATATTTGATGAACAAAGAGACTTCTCACTAAGGCGGTCAGAGAACGCTCACGAGCTACTGGTTGGAATTGAACTCCAGGGTCAAATTTATGACGAGTCAGCTGTGAGTATCGACGATTTCACCGAGGCCGTTGGTAGAAGTTATCAAATTTTCTTGAACGACTTACGCACATACCGCCCGAAGCTTTCTGCATTAATAAAACCGTTTCCGTATGCCAGTATATGGCAACTACGCGGCTATCAGGGTGAGCCGCAGGACCTCAACCTGCCTGGCTCGTCCGGGCCCAGAACAAGATATACCTATACATATGACCATATGACGGGTCAACATGAAGTCACCGAACCAGACATTATCACATGGGTCAAGAGGTCAACATAGGCGATGTGGTAGGGGAAGAGTCGTGCACCATGGCCCCATCCCTCCACCCTGCATCTGTGGTGAGCGTGACGGCCCTTGGCGACGTGTCGGGCAGTGTTGTTTGCGCGGCCTTGAGACCTGCGCGGCGGAGCGATAGGTGATAGGGAAACCGGCGCCATCAAGGGAATAATTCCCGGGGAGAGAGCAAAGACATGACCCGGCAAAATGAAATCGGGCCAGAGCCGGAAGATGCCAAAACGTGGCTCAACGGCGGCATCGCCAAGAGAGATCTGGGGCAGCATAAAGAGGCCATCGCCGACTTTGACGAGGCGATCCGGCTGGATCCGGAAAATACCGATGCGTGGCTCAACCGCAGCATCTCCAAGAGGAATCTGGGGCAGCATGAAGAGGCCATCGCTGACTGTGACGAGGCGATCCGGCTGGATCCGGAAAATACCGATGCGTGGCTCAACCGCAGCATCGTCAAGAGGCTGGTCGGTCAGCGTAAAGAGGCCATCGCTGACTGTGACGAGGCGGTCCGGCTGGATCCGGAGAGTGCCGGTGCGTGGCTCAACCGCGGCATAGCCAAGGGGCAGCTTGGCCAGCATAAAGGGGCTGTCGCTGATCTTGACGAGGCGATCCGGCTGGATCCGGAAAACGCCAGTGCGTGGCTCCGCCGCAGCTTCTCCAAGGGGCAGCTTGGCCAGCACAAAGAAGCCATCGCCGACTTTGACGAGGCGGCCCGGCTGGATCCGGAAAACGCCAGAGCCTAGTTGTCAAATCCCGCAAGGTAGTATGGCTCTTTTATGAATAGCCGCAGTCTTATTTTGTACCATTTTTCATGGCCTGCAAGGGGTTTTGTTTCCCAGAGCTGATCGAATTGATGCTCACCGGTGGGTGCCCGCCAGCGCAGACCGTTCCTGATGACATGGATAATACCCGAAATCACTTCGCAGTCATCCACTCGCGCCACACCACGGGGCAGAAGGAAAAACGGTTCAATCCGGGCAAGCCCCTCTTCTGATAACATATCACAATATAAGGGGACCCATTAAATTAATAGGTCCTGACCCTAGGAAGACTGATGCAAAAACGGAAATTCTGTAAAATATCCGTGCACACAAATGCGTCACGGCTTACTCCTACCCCCTTCGGGCAGTAGGGCGGCGTTGGATACGGGAGTCAATCCCGCACACTTGATTCATCACCTTTTTGACGGTCTTATCTGTGGTTAATGATTGATATCTGTATTGACAATCGTTACTTCACATTTACGCTGACCCGGTGGCCACGCGTTGACCCGTGTTCATGACCGGTTGTTGTACGCACTCCCATTGGAATATCGGGGAATATCGGAGATGACATGGGCCTGATTGCCACAATCAAGCGGGAGCTTCATTATCTGGATGGGATGAGGCGCATGCTGGGCTCTGTCAGGGAGGTCGATGCTGAATCAAACTATCTCATTGCGGATAATATCGAACAATGGGTGGATAAATTCGGCAGGAACATCGCCTTTATTGACGATGAGAGCCACTGGACCTTTGACGAATTTGACGCCTACGCCAACCGCGTCGCCCGTTGGGGGCTGGCGCAGGATTTGAAACCCGGAGATACGGTTGCCGTGTTTGTCCAGAATCGTCTGGAATATGTGGCGCTGTGGTTTGGCCTGTCAAAAATCGGAGTTGTCCCGGCCTTGCTGAATTACCAGCTCACTGGCCCGGCCCTCGCCCATTGTGTCAATCTTTCAGACGCGAAATATCTGATTATGGACCATGAACTGTCCGGGGCTTGGAATACGGCCAAAAGTAATGTTGAAGGTGCCATCACTGTCCTGTCGGCTTTCGGCGATACCCGGGGCTTTGACAGTTTTGACGCCGCACTGTCCGATATTCCGCCGCACCGCCCGGACCGCTCCCGCCGCGACCGTATCAAGGCCGGGGAACAGTGCATGAAAATGTTTACTTCCGGCACGACGGGCCTGCCCAAGGCGGCCAAAGTCACTCATGTCAGGGCGCAGAATTATATGCGCGGCTTCGGGGCGGCGGCCAAATCGGGCGCGCAGGACCGGATGATAATGGTTCTGCCGCTCTATCATGCCACAGGAGGGCTCTGCGGCGTCGGAGCTGCCATCAGCCGCGGCGGTAGCGTGATCGTAAGACGCAAATTTTCAGCTGGAAGCTTTTGGGATGATGCCGTGCATTTCAGGGCAACCATGTTCATGTATGTGGGCGAGCTTTGCCGGTTTCTGCTGTCTGCCCCCGCCCATCCGAAAGAGCGGGAGCATAATATCCGGTGGATTATCGGCAACGGCTTGCGCCCTGAAGTCTGGCCGGGTTTTGTCCAGCGATTCAACATTCCGCATGTGATTGAATTTTACGGGGCCACAGAAGGCAATGCCAGCCTCGTCAATGTCGATGGCCCGGTCGGTGCCGTCGGACGGGTGCCGGATTACCTCAAGCATAGATTCAATATCGATATCATCCGCTATGATGTGGAAACGAACGTGAATGTTCGCGGATTGGACGGGTTCTGTATTCGTGCCGATTTCCTTGAGGTCGGAGAACTTATCGGTGAAATCCGCACGGACGATGCGCGCTTTCGCTTTGACGGCTACGAGACAAAAGAGGCGACGCAAAATAAAATCCTGCGCGATGTGTTCAGCAAGGGGGATGCCTGGTTCCGTACGGGCGACCTGATGAAGCGCGACAGGCTAGGCTATTATTATTTCATGGACCGGGTCGGAGATACTTTCCGGTGGATGGCCGAAAACGTAGCAACCGGCGAGGTGGCAGCCGTCCTGTCCGCTTTCCCCGGCGTTACCCAGGCTAATGTTTACGGGGTACGGGTTCCCGGCCATGACGGACGCGCGGGAATGGCCTCTCTGGTCAGTGAAGACGAACCGGATCTGGTCAGGTTGCGTGACCATCTGAAAGCGGCCCTGCCTGACTACGCTCGGCCCGTCTTCCTGCGCCTGTCCAGGGAAACAGAAACCACCAGCACATTCAAATTCAAGAAAATCAATCTGGTCAACGCCGGATATGATCCGTCAAAATGCGCCGAGCCCGTTTATGTGATGGATAGCCGCAAAGGCGAGTATATCCGCATTGACAGGGAGCTCTTCAACCGGATTGATTCCGGAAATTACAGGCTGTAGAGCCCGTGAAAACAGCTGACGAAATCCGGCTCCCCGGTGATGTACGGGTTTAAGTCGCAAGACAGATGTTTACGCCGGAATTCTCCCGGCATGCAGCCTGTCCCACGGCCCGGACCGGTTCTGTACGGCGGAGTCCCGGAATGATGAAATCCCCCAAAGACCTTGTTGATGATCTGCGCGCACAGCTGGAAAAACTGAAGCCCGGCAGGGATGAGTTTTACAGATTCCATCACAATTTCCATCACATCGTGAATCAGTTTGAGGTGCCCGGTCCGAAAATGGCGGAAACGAAAAACTTTCATGTGCCCGATGATGACTTCCCCGTTCCAGTGCGGCTTTATGTACCGTACGGGGCCTGTAACAGTCCCGGACCGTGTATCATTTTTCTTCATGGCGGCGGATTTGTGACCTGTTCCCCGGACACTCACGAAATCATTGCCTTACGGCTTGCCAGCGGCTCGGGCTACCGCGTTCTGTCCGTTGATTACCGCCTCGCACCGCAACATAAATTCCCGGCCGCGCTTGAGGATTGCGAAAAAGTGCTAAACCGGGTTCTGGACGGCTACGGCGAGGATTGTGGCCTCTCCCGTCACGAGGTGGCCCTGTGCGGAGACAGTGCCGGCGGGAATATGGCGGCCTATCTGTCACAGAAACACCGGAAGAAAATCTCCTGCCAGATCCTGTTTTATCCGCTCTTGCAGTTTGTCGAGCTTAAACCGGCCATCCCGGGACCGCAGGATATCCTGCCCCTGGGTTTTACGGCATTGAAATTTATTAAGGAGCATTATGTGGCCGGTGCCGATACCCGGGATACGAGATTGTCCCCTTTGCTGGAGCGCGACCTGACCGGTGTACCCCCGACTCATATTCTGACTTGCGGTCTTGATCCTCTGCGTATGGAAGGCAGGGCCTATGCCGAAAATTTACGCACAGCAGGCGTCAGGGTTGTTGAAATCCATGAAAAAGCCATGCCGCACGGTTTTCTGAATTTTTCCGGGGCTTTCCCGAAAGCCCGGAGAATTCCCCTCGATGCAGCGGATTTTGTACGCGAACATATGCCGAGCGGTTAACGATGGAAAACTATCGTCCTGATACGGCTATTCTGGAGCTGGGTCCGGATTTTTACGATCCTGTAGACGCCGCCGATTTTCCCGAAACTGTTCTGCGGTATCGGGATGACCGGGCCGCAGTATCTGTCGGACTGGAAAGCCTGTCCGATGCAGACTGGATAGCTCATTTCGGGCGTTATGAACCCTTGCCCGGCAACATACGCAAACCGCTGGCGCTGCGGTATCACGGGCACCAGTTTCAGCATTACAATCCCGATCTGGGTGACGGACGCGGATTTTTGTTTGCGCAGACGCGCGACGCCCGGGACCGCCTGATGGATCTGGGCACAAAGGGGTCGGGGAAGACACCTTATTCCCGGCGCGGTGACGGGCGGCTGACCCTGCTCGGCGGCGTTCGCGAAATTCTGGCGGCGCGTTATCTGGAACATATGGGGGTGAACACATCAAAAGCCCTGTCCCTTATCGAAACCGGCGAGAACCTCCGGCGTCATGACGAACCGTCACCGACTCGCTCAAGTGTTCTTGTGCGCCTGTCACATTCGCATATCCGGTTTGGAACGTTTCAGCGTCTGGCGTTTTTTGAGGATAAGGATAATCTTGAAAAACTGGTCGACTATTGCCGAAGCCATTTTTATCCGGACGCCGTGTCGGCGGTCGGCTTGCTGCGCCGCGTCGTCAGGGCCTCCGCCGATACGGTTGCCGGCTGGATGGCAGCGGGTTTTGTGCACGGCGTGATGAACACGGACAACATGAATATCACAGGCGAGAGCTTTGATTATGGGCCGTACCGGTTCCTGCCGACGCTTCAAAGCGGTTTCACTGCCGCCTATTTTGATCATAACGGGCTTTACGCCTTTGCCAGACAGCCGGAAATCATGCTTTGGAATTTGGGGCAGCTTGCCCATTGTCTGGCGCAAATCGGGGACGACAAAGCCCTGATTGCAGCTCTGAACCGTTTTCCGGACGATTACCGCAAAGCCTTTCGCGACCATGTTTTTCGGAGATTATCCCTCGTCCCGACCGTGTTGGGTGCCGATATGTCCTTTGTGCGTGCCACCTTCAAATTTCTCGAAGAGTCGCAGACACCCTGGCCGCAATTCTGGCATGACTGGCAGGGCGGGGTGGAACAGGAACAATCGGCCAGGTCGGGACCGAACAGGGATCATTATTGCGGCGACAAATTCGATGACTGGTTCAGGCTACTCAAAGAGTATGAAGGTCTGGAGACCGTTGAAAAGCCCGATACATCCGTCAGCCTGTTATACGATGAAATCGGTGAGCTTTGGGCACCTGTTGCAGACAATGACGACTGGTCGGCATTTCATGCCAAGCTGGAAACATTTGCACGACCTGCAGGAGATTGACAGCTCGCAAAGACATGGATGGTCGCATGAGCGGTTCACAATCAAAGATGCCAGGCGGCTGGACGGGCCGCTTTTCATACTACGGCCTTGCCGAACCCAAATTTCGCAGGAATCTGGACACCTCCATGATGGAAGTGTCCAGGTATCGCCGGCTTCATGATAGTACTTGACTGGAGGCTTGCAATGCGCAATAGCCTTGCAAAACGAGCGCGGACAGTGTGACATGGCCGGACCAGGGCGAAGGCTTGAGTGACCGGCAGGGGGCTATTGGAGTTGTTAATGAATTGGACTGTTTTCCGTAACACTGTGCTGGCGTCGGCTGCCGGTTTGGCACTGGCCGCCTGCGGCAACGGTGATAACGACATCCTTCGTTTCATAGAACAGATTCCACCCCCACCCGCGCCTCCCCCGGCTGATACGGCTGCGCCTGAGGTGAGCTTCAGTCCGGCGATACTGGCCGTGGATTCCGGCGGTACGGGGTCATCGACCCTCACTGCTGCGGATGATGTGGATGGTGAGCTCGTCCCCGATGTGACATGTGATCAGGGTTCCTTTGCCGACAATACCTACGCCGCGCCTGTTGTCAGTGCTGATACCATGGCGACGTGTACCGCGACGGCAACTGATATGGCCGGGAATGCGGGCACGGCCACGCTCACAGTTTCCATCACCGTTCCGGATACAGTGCCGCCGGTTTTGACGTTCAGCCCGGATACCCTTGACGTGGCCTCCGGTGCGACGGTTTCGGTAACCCTCACCGTGACGGATGATGTGGATGATACAGTCGTCCCCGATGTGACATGTACGGGGGGAGGTTCCTTTAGCATGGAGACCA
>JACOMS010000057.1 GCA_014324115.1 Hyphomonadaceae bacterium | reverse complement strand
CAGGGAATGTCTCCGTCAAAGTATTCCGGCACAGAGGTTGATGGTGTTCCTCCTCCAATAACTTCGCCGATCCGTTCAATCGGGGTTGTCTGCCACTCACCCATCAGCCCGTGCTCCCGCCGGTCTCAAGCAAATCGCTCCTGCCGACGCCTCCCTGCGTGCAAACCGTTTGTCCGGTGTCTTGCGTAATCGGATACATAAACCCCGGGTACCGCAAATTTCCAGGTCAGTAACGCTCCGTGTTATTTATTTCGTCGGGTGTTCAGGGAGCGTAATCTTCTGACGTCCGGCGGGCGGCAACCTGTCTTACGGGATGTGACGGATAGTATGGCTTTGGATGCGGTGAAACCTGTTCTATAGCTTGGCCATGAGTCGGCCCTTTTCCAGAGTCACGAGCTATGACGTTGCCCGCCTCGCAGGTGTATCCCAATCGGCTGTCTCCCGCTGCTTCAAGCCGGGGGCATCCGTATCCAGGAAAATGCGCGAAAAAGTCATGAAGGCGGCCAATGAATTGAATTACACACCGAATGCCATCGCAAGGGGGCTCATTACCCGGCGCTCCAACATGGTTGCTGTGGTTGTTTCATCCCGGATGAATTTTTATTATCCTGAACTTTTGTTTCAGCTCACGGATAAATTTTCTGACAGGGGTGTCCGGGTCTTGCTGTTCAACGTCAATCAGGAAGAGGATGTTGGACGTCACCTGAGCCAGATCTGGCAGTATCAGGCCGACGGAGTGATTTCGGCGGCCTATTTATCAATTGAACAACACAGGAGGCTCAGAGGCCACAACATCCCTGTGGTGATGTTTAACCGCTACTTTGACGACTATGCTACGAACAGTGTGTGGTGCGATGCCGGGACTGCAACCTCGGAAATGATTGATCATCTCATCAATTTCGGGCATCGGCGTTTTGCTCTTTTGAACGGACCTGAAGACTCCATGGTCAATCGGGAGCGTATGCGGCTTGTCAGACAGGCCCTCAAAAGACATGATTTGGAACCCGTCACGCAGGCTTGGGGCAATTATCGTTATGAAAGTGCTGCTGTCGCCGTTCAGGAAATACGCAATGCCGGGAAGAAAGTGACAGCCATTATTGCAGCCAATGACATGATGGCCATGGGCGCCCTGGATGAAATTCGCAATGTTATGGGATTATCTGTGCCCGGTGATGTATCCGTGGTCGGTTTTGATGGCATCAATGCCGGTCGCTTCGCCAGTTATGAGCTGACCACGATCCGCCAACCCATCCGTCGTATGACGGAAGCTGCTGTTGCCATGTTGGTGGATCGTATGGAAGAGCCGGACACTACGGACGAAAAACGGGTTTTGACAGGTGCCTTCGTTCAAGGCACGTCAACAGGACAAGCCCCTGCATAATCTTTAGCATCCAGGATCAAAGCCGATATAAAACTCCGGATCTGTGGGATCCTTTCAAGGGCAGCAACTGATTGTAGCTTTCCAACATTTTACCGGGGTCGGCACTGTGGATGAAGGTGTTATCCATGGGGTCCGGGTCAATGGGAATCAGGGTCTGTGCGGAGCTGGCGGCGTGGGCGCAGGGTGCTAAAGGTGCCGTTCAGCGACTCTGGATATCACTCAGTCCATCAGGTACATTTATGGAGCCGATATGTCTCGCCTTGTTAAACTCGCGCATACGGGCGAGGACGTCGACGCCGATTTGTGCGTAAAGATCAAGCAAATCGACGAGTACCCAGTTCTCACGGATGAGTCCGCCTTCCATGCGCCAGAAATCCAGACTGCAAAGAAGAACCTCCCTGCCGACGGGCGCAATGCCCATCCACCCGTCACCCGTGAGCGTAAGGCGCATGTTCGGCCAGCCCGTTTCACAGACATAACTTCCCTGAGCGATCCAGTGAGATATTAACCCGCCGACTTCATCCAGTTTACGATCCGGCATGGCTCGCAGGAAGGGGATTTGATGCCAGTTGCGAAATCCTGAAATGCCACGCGCGGTTCCGATACCCGCCGGGCCATACCAGTTAAATCGCGGGTGCCAGTATTTTTCAAGCTTCATGACGGCCGGATCAGAATTGGCCGGGTGGGCGCAAAGGTCTGCCAGCATGGCAAGAACATGGTCTTGTGTTGCCCGACCATCGCCTGTTACCGACAACCCGTTCTGGGACATCGGGGCAGGTGTACAGAGATATTTCCCGAGTTGAGGAGCCATAGGCCAGGCTTTTGCCTGCATCATCAATTCAGGGATATCCCAAATGGCGTGCGCTTCGACAACCTTTGCATCTGAAACGCGGAAAAATTCATGGTAACGCATATGGGCAAGATGCCCGGTGGGCGGGATATCCAGAAAAGAATCTGTAAACGTCCCCATGTAGTTACCCATACACCCGACCCAATCCTGACCTTCAGGCGTTTCGCCCGCCAGTAAAATCATGTCGCGACGTTCCAAATCGGGCAGGGCAGTCTGGAGTGGCGCCAAGGCCGTTTTCAGAAAACCTTCTGCTCCTCTCACTGCGCCAAAGGGATGACAAAGCTTCACGTTTGCATCTTCTGCAAACAATGTATCAACAGCTTTGCAGACGGTGTCCGGTTTGAAAATTTCAGCCGCTTTTCGGTAATCAGCAAAAAGGGTCTTGAGTTTGTCCGGTGGCATCAGATGCGGGCTTCCTCAAATGCTTTCCAGGCGTCCTGGAGTTTATCAATATCAAAACCGGGCTCCCGGGCCGGTCCCAAAATAATTTGCTCGTTGGCCAATAGTGTTTTGATGGAATCACCAAGTTCAGGCAACACATCCTCGGGTATAAGGACAGCTCCATGCTGATCCGCATGAACCAGTTCCCCCGGCTCAATAGTGAGTTCAAATACTGTTACAGGTGTATCCAGTTCCGTGACGTGAACGAACATATGGCTTGGCCCGACAGATCCGGCCACCACCGGAAAGCCCGGTTCATGATCATCCAGGTCGCGCATCACTCCATTGGTCAGAGCGCCGGATATTCCCAGCCCCTTGTGAACGGCGGTATGTACTTCACCCCACCAGGCAGACACGCAATCGGGAGCATCCACATCTTCAATCACACAGATCGAGGGCTGATCACCCATCGCCATATATTTGAAATATTCCAGCCGCCGCGCCTTGATGACATCAGGCGGTTCTGCAGGGGATCTTACACCTGATATCCTGGCTGTCCGCGCATAACCGATCATGGCTTTGGCCCCGTTCATTGCGGACACGGGAGTTCCCCGTGTAAAGCCATCATATCCGCGACCACCCCGTGCCACCTCAATCGCATTCGAAATGGTCGGCGTATCATACCGGGCAAGACTACGGATAAATTCTTTCATAACTCGATCCGATAGAAGTTTTTGGCCACATTAAAAAACATATCATCTCGCTCGGATTTTGAAAAATCCCGGGTAAGTTCAATGAAGGCCCCAAAAGTTTCTGCGTAGTCGGCATAAAGCCTGTCGACAGGAAAGTTGGATGCAAAGGCAATACGGCCTGGACTAAACACATCGATGCTGCGCAGGACCCGCTCCCGCAGTGAGTCCACGGTCCAGTTATGGTCGAACATACCCAGGCCGGAGATCTTGCAGATCATGTTTCCATGTTCGGCAAGGTCTTTCAGGCCGTTTTCCCAGTCGCGGATTCCTTCCCGGCTAAAATCCCGAGGGCTTCCAGCATGGCAGACAGCGACGGGTAATCCTTCGATAGATTTAAACAGTCGGGCTGCAGCCGAAAGCAATGGCGGCGTCAGTTGCAGGTCAAATGACAGATTCCGCTCAATGAGGCTTTCAAGGCCTGCTTTGAATTTTTCATTTTTCAACAGGGCATTTGTTCCATGCCTTGCATCCTCAACCGCATCACGGCCCACAATCTGCCGCACCCCCCGCAAATTGTCATGGTCCTGCTGCGCATCCAGCTCAGACTGGGCCTGATCATCCGTTACGTCGCAGAATGCGACAATGGCGTTGGCTAACCCGTGCTCATCACTCTGTGACTGAACAAATTCGGTTTCCCTGATATTATGTTCGAGTGCTACGCCGCATTGAATATGCACGCTGGCAACAACGGGCAGATCGGCAATATCCTTACGGAAATCCGACACATGATAATTGTGTTGAATGGGCGCCGGATCACCAAAAAACCGGACAACACCTTTTTCTGCCAGCCACGTATGCCTGATAACATCCAGGTCCCAGAGATGGTGATGGGCATCAATAATTCTGTCCGGCACATCAGCCACGTAACCGGACTCCTTCAATCATCCGCCTGACGGCAACATCGTCCCAGAGGGTTACCTCCTCGCGGACACGCCCGTTGACAAGCCGAAAATGCGATATTCCCATTATATACACGGGCGCCCTCGTCGCTTCCCCATAAAATCCGTCGCCCGTGTGATAGCCGGCTAATGACCAACGGACCGCCACATCACGGGCTCTGCCCAGATAGGGAATATCCGCAATATGTTCTATTTTGACCACGGCATCGGGAAGTGTGCCGAAGATCATATGTATGAATGATGCAACCTGATCATGACCGTAAAAATCCCGGGCCCCGGGGTACCTGGCACTGACCCGGAAATCATAATAATCACCCCGTTTGTCAGATTGGCGAACATTCCATAAGTTTTTGAACAGGCTCTCTATAAATGTTTTTACCTCACATTCCGGATCGTCGGGTTTGCCGATATTCCCGTATTGATGTGAATAGGTGTTCTGGTGCTTCTCCTCGTGGAATGATAGCAAATCAAAACCTGCGTCAATATCCGCCTGGGCCAATACCCTGGCTTTCGTGTCCACATCAAAGCCAAGCTGCTCAACAATAGCCGCCTGATCGCGCACCAGCCATTCCTCAAAAATAAAATTGTTCCCGGCGGTACAATCCGCAATAGTACGTACCCGTGCGGAACGTCCCGTCGGTGGACCGAATTCCGATGACCCCAGGTTCGTCATCCTGGATGTAATAAGGTGGGAAGAGTAAAATACATTCCCGTCTTTCGACCAGATGACATTATCGGCATCCAGAGTTCGGTCAGGAAAAGCCGTCATTGTGTTGCGGGTATTATCCATGACCGCTTGGGCACCGACTATGTCGCCGCCTTGAGTGTGGATGGTACAGTCCGGCGCATAATAGCGATGAATGAGGTCCACATCCCGGTCATGCCATATGCGATTCGTAATCCGCACGATGTAATCAGGGAAATCAACGAATTCCGCATCAAATCCCGGCATGTTCATCCGGCGGCCGCCCTGGGGATTGAGTAAGTCTGAAATATCGGTTATCGCAACCTGCGTAATCGGCAAATTTGTCATTGTGCAGTCCAGCCACCGTCCACGAGCAGGCTGTGGCCGGTGACCATTCCGGCCCCATCCGAGCAAAGGTAAACAACTGCTGCCGCGACATCTTCAGGCTGGCCTGTTTTTCCCATAGGGATCATACGTTTGACAAAAGCCTCAAATTCCGGATCGGCGAGCATGGGTTTTGTCAGGGGTGTTTCAATGAATGTGGGCGCCACGGAATTCACGCGAATACCCTCCGGGGCCAATTCAACAGCCATGGCCCTGGTTAATCCTTCTATTGCATGTTTGGTCATACAATAGACAGTTCGATTGGGCGATCCTACGTGTCCCATCTGCGACGTGATATTCACAATTGATCCGCCCAATTTCATGCGTTTTACTGACTCGCGGGCAATGCGGAAAGTCGTCCGGACATTTAAATTCAAAATAAAGTCAAGATTTTCATCACTAACATCAACAAAGGGCTCTGGACGATTTCCACCGGCATTGTTGATCAGGATATCGAGTGAGTCCATCCCGGATATCCGGGAGAGGAGTTCATCCGCCGTGGCATCTCCTTCCCAGATTATTCCCCCGTCCCCAAGTTCTGATGCCAAGGATACCAGATCCTCAGAAGGTCTTGCAGAAGCAACCACCTGTACCCCCACTTCATGTAAAGCCAGAGAAACAGCCCTCCCGATACCCCGGCTTGCCCCGGTCACCAGAGCAATTTTGCCATCCAAACCTGCGGACATGTTCTACCTCGTGCCCCGCACCCGTATGAATTTCACGGGACTGTCAGAGCTATTTCGGTACAGCCTGTCTATTCCGGTCGGAAGGGTTGCCGTATCCCCTGTCTGAAGCCTCCAGCTTTCTGACGGCATATCAATTTCCAAAACACCCTGCTGTATAAAAATCACTTCTGCCTCATCAGTAGCCTCAACTTCGCTCTGCTCATTCGAGGTGACAGTCATTTCGGAAAGTATGAAACCATGCGGCCAGCTGATTTTTGCATCGGGGGCGATTAATTTCCTCTCTCTCACACCCTGATGTTCATATATCACTGTTTGATCATCCAGCGTCACGCAGCATTGCCTTAGCTCGGCGTGGCCAAGCCGCTTCAATGCCTTGACTTGATCCTGTGTTGTCACAGGCATGACAGCCTTCCCTTCAGGCACCGTCTCTCCTTTTGATGTATCAATCAGCATTCCGTTTTCCACCAGGATGAGACCGTATTCCCTAGCCATATCAAAAACATACGGAGCCCATAAAACGTGACCCGGATCATCGCCCCCCAATACAGCCCACAAATACCCCACGTCATCACCGATATTTTCAAATCCGCGAAAGACCAGCGAGGGCACAGAAATCAGATCGCCCGGTTGCAGTGTAATTTTGGCGTCTTCCCCGGTCTCGCCCAGCATAAACGACCATGTGCCCGAATGAACGTAGAATACTTCTTCTGTATCATGGCTATGTTGAGAATTCACACATCCCGGCGGCTGTCTGGCACCCCCGATGTTGAACCCGTGCGGCTCAACAATATGAACATGCTGGTCCGGATTTTCAGAAACACCCGGCCCGATAATTGTAAAATTTTCCTTTTGATCGGATCCCGGCGTGCGGGTGTCAATAAACGCATCAAAACAGGGCACAAGTTCATCATAGCGAACAATGCGTGGATGAGATGATGCGGGTTTGATGTTTGAGTGTCGGCTCATATTTATCCGTTTTCAATACATTATTTTCAATTCTGCATTCGAAGTCAACACATTTTACGCTTTTCAGATTAAATGCTGTCTCGAAGGTTCAATCAAGCAAAAACGACCGTTTTATCACCGTTCAATAACACCCTGTCATCAAGCATATAGGTAACGGCGCGGGAGAGCACACGCTGTTCGATGTTTCGCCCCTTCCGGATAAGGTCGCCGGGTGTGTCGGTATGGGAAATCTGCTCGACATCCTGAACAATGATAGGGCCTTCATCAAGGTCCGGTGTCACAAGGTGAGCGGTGGCACCTATCATCTTCACGCCGCGCTGAAAGGCTTGGTGGTAGGGTTTGGCGCCTTTGAAACCCGGGAGGAAACTGTGATGGATATTGATGCATCAACCCGTCAGATAATATGCAAGTTCATCTGATAATATCTGCATGTAACGGGCCAGAACAATCAGCTCTGCCCCTATTTCCTCAATAACGGTTTTTATTTCTGCTTCCTGCCCGGGTTTTGTATCAGGCGTAACAGGCAAATGGTGATAGGGAACATCGCCAAAGGGTGTCAGATGCAGGGCCGATTTCGGATGATTGGAGACAATTCCCACAACGTCCATATTCGGTTCACCAATACGCATGCGGTACAGAAGGTCGCCGAGGCAGGGGTCAAATTTTGATGCGAGCATGAGAACACGTTTCCTGCGGGATTTATTCGTCAGCTTCCAATACATATCCGGTTCAGCTGCCAGATCGGAAATCTGATCTTCAAGCACATCAAAACCCTGCGGTCCATTTGTCAAAACAAAAACAACCCGCATAAAAAACCGTTTGGAATAATGATCGTTAAACTGCTGTGAGCTATGGATGTTTGCTCCGGATTCATACAGCAAAGTGGAGACCCGTGCCACAATGCCGGGTTGGTCCGGACATGAAAAAACCAGAATATATTGCAGCGGTTTTTCCATTACGCCTCACCCTTTTGTTTTAACAGCCAATCATACGTTTCTTTAAGCCCTCCGAAAGCGTAGATGTGAATACCGGAAAGACGGAGTGATGAATTTTCGGCGACTGCCCTGGCCAGATCCTTGAGGAGGACTTCGGGGGTCACTTTTCTGACGAGGGTGCGGGCCACATTCGGACGGGATTTCAAATGTTTCACAGACGCCCCGACACCGCATAATCTGGCGAACCTGATCAATGCCATTGGTGAGTTTATCCCGGCCACACCAACACTCAGGGGCGTGTTAATATCCCGCGAGCGTAATTTTTCTACAAAGTCAAGCAGCGGCTTGGCATTGAAACAAAACTGGCTGACAAGACCGGCTTGGGCACCCCCTGTTTCGATGGCTTCCACTTTTTCATGCAGGAAACGCCACAGCACCTCATCCGCAACCCCCGGATGCCCCTCGGGGTGGCACCCGACATCGACGTGTTCAATGCCGTTGGCAGACAAAATACCTGTTTTAATCAGGCTTGGACTGTCTAAAAATTCTCCAGCCGGAACAGCTTGATCTCCGGCTATGACCAGCACACGCCTGACGTCGGCGATATGAACGAGCTGCCTGACATGGTGCTCCAGTGCAAGACGGTTTTTGATTTTACGGGCTACCAGATGGGGCACCGGACACAACCCGTTTTCCATCAGTTTTATGGCAGTGTTGAGTTGCGTCTCAGGATCATCCCGGGGCAGACTGGGTATATACACCCTCTGTCCCGGGGTGAGCATTTCTCTCAGGTTTTCAACGGCATTTTCATCCCGGTCGGACAGTTCCGTAGAAAATTGTTGAAGCCAGTCCAGATACGTTTGTTCGGGGCCGACTTTCGGAGTTTCTTGTAGGGCCCCGGGTTTTTCCGGGGCGGGTTTTTCCGGGGCGGGTTTTTCCGGGGTCAGGCCGACCACTGTCTGTAGGTATCCCTTGCCTGATCTGAAATAGGACAGGCCGTCACAGTTGCCCGCATTTCCGTCTGAACGTGGCGTTCAACAATCGGCTTGGCGCTTCCCCCGTCGGGTTCTCCCCACAGCACTGTTAGAGCGTTGCCTTCATAAGCCTCCTCACGATCCAATATGCAAAGGGAAATCCATCGTCTGAAGTTGGATGTATAGACAGGATAGGCGGAATGGCCGACCTGTTTCCCGTTTTTATAGACCGCATCATAGGGGAAAGTTGCGTAATGCGAGGCTGGTATATCCATAAATTTAAAACGATCCCCCTCATTGAAAAGTGACCCGAATACACGGATGACGTCTTCGGGCTCCCAAACCAGTGTCATCTTCTTTTTGTGTGGCTCGTTCCTGATGGCTTCAAGGGCCTCACGTCCAACAAATTCATGGTCAAATTTGACAATATGCCCGTATCCAATGTCAAAGGGTGTGAGATAATAATCCTCAACATTATCCGAAACCATGGACCCTCCCAGGGAGGCATCAGCTTCAAAGCCCCGGGCCGGTAACCATTTCCGGTATTCCCTGCAGTAATCCCCTGAGTATATCGCCGGCAGTGTAGAGGGTAGCCACCCGGATTCATGCGCTACTGTGGAATAGGTCCTAGACCCCGCCAGGCGCATGCCATGGTCCTTACCCGCTTCAACCAGAGCCGCCAGCATGTCCTGTTTTTCTTCATAAGGACCGAACAGTTCCAAACCCGCAGCCCCTGCCATGCCGTGGCGAAGGGCGCGAACTCTGCGTCCCGCTACATTGATGTTCCCCATACCAAAGAATTTGAAACCGGTAATGGGACCGCCATTAACCTGTTCCAGGATGTCCCAGGCATTGGGCCCCTGAACCTCGAAACGATATCCTTCGCGGGGACGGTTACTGTCCAGTTTTCGCTCATCCTTGTTGACCTTGACATCATAACCTCTGGTTTCGGCATGAAACTGTACCCAGTTACCGACATTGGGACGATTGACGATATTTACCTTGCTCTCGCCAAGACCAAAAAGAATGGAATCACCCAGATATTTGCCGTCATCCCGGCAGACAATAATCTGTTTGGCCTTGTTGTTTCCAAAATTTTTGAAACTGTTGATGGCCAGGTCGGACAGAAGGCGATGCACATCCGGGCCTTCCATATAATGGTCAGTCATATGGTAGGACTGATCAAACAAAACGGCTGTTGTTCGCCAGGCTTCCTGCTCATCCTGCCAATTTGAAAATTGCGCCCTGACAGGAAATTCATAGGGTCCTGACGAGGCGTTTCTCAACATATCTACCGGATTTTGATAGTGTCCAAGTTTGTCTTCCAACGATTTTGGTACGGCCATGACATCCCTCCTGGCAGTTTATACACAACGATACCCAGCTTGTAAGTACAAGTTTAGCATTTGGCAAGTTGTCTTGTCAATTTTGTGCAGAATTTTCAACGTTTGTCGTAGCGACTGCCCAGACTGAATCGTGACCCGGTGATCCGGGTTAATGTTACGACTCTGCCTTCGTACCAGTTGCGGCGCTCCAAAAACAGGCAGGGATCGTTTTGACTCAGGCCGAGGTGGTCGCGTACCGCTTCATCGGGAAGAATAGCCCGCAGGTTGGTTTCGATTGTTTGCAGGGAAGAGTGCCTCGCGAGGTAATCATAAATACTTTCCTTTTCAAAGTCCTTTTCCAGGAAATTTTCAAAAACGTCACAACGTGCAAAACGATCCTCAATAGCAAAGGGAACATCATCACTTTTGCGTAAAATAGTGGCTTGAAAAACAGCAACATCCGGACCAAGCTCCATGAGTGTTCTGACATTTTCGCTCGGAATAATTTGTCTTTGCACCAACACTTTTGCCGAAGGTTTGCTACCGCGCATGCGTACTTCTTCGGCCAGATCTTTCACTTCAAACAGGGAAAAGCGCGTTGTGCGCGGGGTCACAAACGTTCCGGAACCCTGTACCCGGTTCAGGATACCTTCGGAAACCAGTTCACGAATAGCCCTTTGCACGGTCAATCGGGATACCGAAAAACGACTGGCCAGTACATTTTCGGATTCTGTTTTATCCTCAGGCCCGATGGCCCCGCTCTCAATCTGTTCCAGCAGATGGTTTTTAATAACCTTGTAACGTGGAATTTTCCTGTTCGGTCCGGATGGTGTCATGGAGAGAATAAATAACTTCCTGGTTCTCTTGTCAAAATTCGAGTGGGCCCTATAACTTGTATATACAAGTTGATTTAAGCCTGCATCCACCATGTCGCACAGCCTTTACAGACCGCACATATATCTGAAGGACAAAATTCACACTACGGATTTTATTGTCCGCAGGGTGAATGTCATGCTCAGCGGGAAACGATACGCATTACCGACCGATTTGTTGTCCTACCGTTCCAGTGCAAGTTATCACCGGCAGGACGTGATAATATATTCGGGTGTTTTCATTATATCCGGTCAGACTTGTGATTATGTGGCGCCTGCAACCTGCCTGTCGAGTCAGACAATGATCAAACACGACATCGCTGTCGCCTGGCAGAATTCGCGCATTTTTGTTTCACGCTTCGCCACCACGTTTAACGACGGAAAAATTACAGTCACCGACCGGACTGTAAAAGCACCCGCAAAACTGGACCGTCTTGAAGCGCAGCTTCACCCTCTACCCGATCCGATGTGTGCAGGTTCATCAGTTGAAATTGAGGTGGCGGGCGTCCAGACTGTCAAACAGCGGCTTTATCTGGAGACATTATGAGTTCCATGAGCACGCTTCCAGACAATCAAACCTGTGTGGTCTATGCGGCATCAATTGGCCATTCTGTCTGGTTCAGCCGTAATCTCGGGGAAAACTGGCAGAGAGCCAATACCAATTCCGGCGGTATCTATAATGAGAGCCGTGCCTGGTGCTTATCTGTTCATCCCGACCGGCCGGGCGAAGTTATTGTCGGCACAGATGATGGAGTTTACCGCTGGGTCGAAATTGACAAGCGCTGGAATTATGTACCCTCTCCCATGGACGGGCTCCACATTCTAAAGATTGCCCAGGCGGACCATGATCCTGATTTCATTATTGCCGGAACACGTCCTGCCGGGCTTTTCCGTTCAAAAAACAATGGCAGGAGCTGGGATATGCTTGACCTGCCCGGCAGCGTTGAGGCTCCCTTTATCAATACGCACCGGGTGACTTCCATAAAATTCGATCCCAAACATGAGGATATGATCTGGGTAACAATAGAAATAGACGGACTCTGGCGCAGCGGAGATGGCGGCGATACATGGGATCATATCGGGCTGGATCTGCCGGATGAAGATACACATAATGTGGAAATTGTCGATTTTGACTCCGGTGACCGTTCGGTGCTGATTGCAACGGAAGCCGGACTTTATCGCAGCAAGAATAACGGGCGATCTTTCCACCACATCCCCGTACCGGAATCTGTCTGTCCTTATCATTATTATCGTTGTCTGCGGCGGCGTGCAGACAAGAGTGGAGTCATGTTTCTGACCGTAGGGGATCGTCCTTCGGGCGAAGACAGTATTATGCTGCGTTCGCGTGATTTCGGAGAGAGCTGGGAGCGGGTTGACTTGCCGGGCAATCAGGTCACCACCATTTGGGATATGGGAGTTAATGCGGCCGACCCGATGATTATCTTCGCCATTTCGATATTTGGAGAAGTTTACCGTTCACCGGACGGTGGTGAGGTTTGGGAAAAAATGGATAACCATCTGGGCGAGGCCCGTGAGATTATCTGGGCCCCTGTTCCGACAGCAATGCTGGGGGAACAGCAAAAAGCCTGGGGGACTGTGGAAGAGTTCCTGGGCCCGGACTGAGCTTTCAGGACAGCATGCGCATAATCGCCTTTCCGATCTGACCTTCCGGATTCCCGACTTCCCTGATGATCGAAAAATGGTTATGCCCTCGCAGGGTTGCATGGATTGTCTCATATCCATGGCATGTGCGCATATCAATCATGATCCGGGTCTGTGCCTTGAACGCATCCGTTTCATTATCGCCGACAAAAACAGCCGCCGGGTTTTTATTGAGGGGGCTGAACAGGGGGCTTAATGCCATGGCATTTTCAGCATTGAGCCCGATCGTGTTCCCGATTTCACTTCCCACAAGCGGCCTGAGGTCGTAGAGCCCGCTTAGCAGACACGCCCCTCTTATCTCGTTAAACTTCGAACAGGTCATGGCCACCAAGTGTGCCCCGGCCGAGTTCCCCGACACGACAATACGGTCCGTATCTATGGAATAATTGCGGGCATGTTTATGGATATGTTGAAAAAACAGCTTCATATCCTGACATATGAGATTCAGTGTTGCATCCGGTGCGAGACGGTAATTAACGATTATGACATGAATACCCCGCCTGATCCATGCCGGGGCAATGAAGGCTCTGTGCTTTTTATCTCCGCGACACCAATATCCGCCATGAATGAAAACGAGCGTTCGGCAGGACCTGGTGCCATCTGCAAAAAAAAGATCAAAGCATTGTCTGGGATGATCACCATAGGAGATACCGAGCCTGCAATTCAGGCGCGGGATAAGGTCCCGGCTTTGCTTTTCATACGCTTGGGTATATAATTCCGGAGATTGTGCGTAGAGCCCGTCAAAATAATGCTTCTGCACCCATTTCCGACCCGTGAGCATACTATACGGGCTTGGGTGTAATTTCGACAACACCCCTGGTGCCGTCAACTTTCACCCAATCTCCCGTCCTGATTATCCTTATCGGATCCTGATCCAGATCAGTTACCGCCGGTACCCGTGTAACAATGGCCCCCAGAGCCATCTTGGTTGTCATGATGTTAAAGATCATGGCAGCCGGCGCAGTACCGTGAACTCGGGCACTTTGAAAATGGCTGGCCCAACCGGATGAGCCTTTGGCACCCGGAAAGACCAGTACCTTATCCTTGAAAGACCGGCCGTACAATTCATGATGCACTTCTATGATTTGCCCCGTCGCTGCGTCGGTGCCGCCAAATCCGGAAATCTCCTGAGATGTTACAAGCGCTTCCCCTTCGGCAAAGCCGTCCACGACGGATCGACCTGTGAGGATGGTTGGTCGGCTCATGATAAACCGCCACTCCAGCGCCCTGTCAGGGCCGCTTCCACACATTGCCCGGTCGAGCCCAGCCAGGTGGGAAATTTCATCGTGGCCGGCAGATAGTGCGCCTGTTTGGCGGAGTCAGTGGCAGCAACCCTGACATTATCCGGGGAGACTTTTGACAGGGCCGCGCAACTGTCGCTCATGACATGCCCGCCCGCCTTCTCTATCTTTTCAGTATAACCGATCCGGTCCGCCATGGATTTCAAAGCCTTCGGCGTAAACACCCAGAGATCAGTACCGGGTGAGAGCCGTTTACCGTCCAGCAGCTCAGCCACCTGTTTGACCTGTACCAGGGATGCGTGCGGACAACCGATGACAACAAAATCCACATTGGGGTCGGATGCTGTGGAGAAATAACCGTAGGCCTCTTCCAATTCCCTGCGCCCGAAGACAAGCGCATCCTGCTGCGGATTGCCCCCGAAAGCGTCCGCTGTATCCCGGGCTTCAGGCGTGACCCCGACAATGTGATACATTTCGATACCACCGGAACTGGCCGCCGCCGCCCCGAAATGTTTGAGCTTTTCCGGCGTCGGCGTGGTCGAAATTCCAGTCAAAACAGGGACTTCGGTTTTTATCCTTTCCCCGACCCAGTATCCCATCAATCCCCAGTCGAGCATGGAGTCCACCTCATACTCGACAACCACGCGGTGGGTTCCACGTCGTTTTTCCGGCGTATGGTATCCCCAATAGGGTATTTTGCCGACAAGTGCGGCGGCCGAAGCACTATGCGCTCCTTCAACATTGCTGCGGGCTCCCAAAACGGAGTTGATGTAAACAACAGCCGAGCTTTCCATCCAGGCGCAATGCTCACCAAATACCGGTACGTTGCCAATTTGATAAGGGGTGCAGGTATTACATGTATTAACGCCGATTTTTTGGCAGAACCGATTGACATCCTTCACGATTTGCCGGGTTTGCGCACTTACGCCCTGCACCTCGGCCTTGTCCGGGTCCATGGCGTCAATCAGGCGATAGGTCATGGCCTTTGTCTTCGGTATCTCCAGCCTTACATCACTGTCCAGATTGAGAAGGGAATAGACAGCATCCATATCCCTTTTTTCGCCATCGGAAATTTGCGGCAACAGATCACGTCGGCCCGGAAGGGCACCCACGAAACCGCCGCAGACATTGTTGGTATTTACAAGTGTTTCTGCTCCCAGGGCTTTGCCATATCGCACCAGCAAATCCATGGCATGGGCCCGGGCTTTGCCCTCCGCACCATCCAGAACCTGTTGTTCTTCATCCGTTAGCTTCATGTTGAATCAATAGACAGTCCTGACTGATTTGTATATGGCGAAGGAATAAAGTTGTAAAGACAAGTAAAAATGAAAACCTGTAAATTTATGTCGTCACCATTTGCCCCTTATCCTTGGTGAGATGCCCGAGAGTCTTGCCGCCTACAGCATAATTGCCCGGTTTGATTTCATCAATCAGAACCCGGATATGGCCGGGGTCAGGGTCGATTTCCTTTAACAGAACCTCGGTGATGCCCTTTACGACCCGGTCCTTGGTGTCCTGAGACCGGCCCTCCAAAATCTGAACTGTCACGATTGCCATAACAAGACTGTTGCGAATTTATCCGGATTTGCCGGGATTTTGGGATTTGCGCCGTTTCCGGACCCGGAGAGCGGGTGTTTGGTGCCGATGAGTGCCTTTTGCGGTTTGACATCTGCGGTATCAGACAGTTCTGGACGGACTCCCCCGTCACGCAGCCACCAGGTTGATGCGATTAGCCGCCTTGAGCAGGTTCATCGCCACCGCC
>JACOMS010000056.1:15879-19450 GCA_014324115.1 Hyphomonadaceae bacterium | reverse complement strand
CATGCAAACCTCCAGTCAAATGCTATTTTGAAGAAAACCATACTTCGTTAAACGACAACACAGTATCACCAACACTCGCGATTTCGCAACAGTCTTATGATGGCTTTGGAGCACATCCCCGATACGACCATTGAAGCGCTTGACCCTGCCATTTGTCTGGGGGACTTTGGTGGTGTGAGGCGGTGCTTGATGTCGAGTGCTGCACAGAGCGGGTCGAATTGATGCCCACCGGTGGACACCTCCATCAACGTTTGATTTTGAGTGATTTCAGTTCAGGGTGTTGGTTGCGTCATACAAAACAGGAATCACACTTCACACTAAAAATCCAGAGGTTATTGGAAGTGTCCAGCAGCATCTTGGAGATGCTATAATCCTAATGCAACATCCCCAAGGTTACCAAACCTCTTTCGACGTTCCGGTTACTGACAAGCCAGGCATTCATCATAATCCACAGGAGCAGGTGCGTTGACATCCGCGACCGTGAACTCCGCCCGCTGGACAGATTTGGACCGGCAATAATACAGTGACTTGACCCCTCGTTCCCACGCCGTCCAATGTAACATGTGCAAGTCCAGCTTGTGGATATTCCCACGTAAAAATATGTTTACGCTTTGCCCTTGGCATACGTACGGCGTCCGATCAGCGGCGTGTTCAATGATCCAACGCTGGTCTATCTCAAATGCCGTTTTGAAAACCTGTTTTTCATGCTCATCAAGGCCGTCCAGGTGCTGAACCGAACCATCGTGGGCAAGAATCGAGTCCCAGGTTTGCGGCGTGTTAATCCCGCG
This sequence comes from Hyphomonadaceae bacterium, assembly GCA_014324115.1. GTDB lineage: Bacteria > Pseudomonadota > Alphaproteobacteria > Caulobacterales > Maricaulaceae > JACOMS01. The sequence goes on along the minus strand of JACOMS010000056.1, from coordinate 18,662 downwards.
GTCCTCCAGCAGGGCCTCAAGAAATCTGTTTTTGACCGTCATTGATCCGGACAAGGTTTTGTGCGTGTAGATATTGGCGGGTATCGGCTCAATCGCAGCAGAAGTGCCACCACATATGATAGATATGGATGCCGTAGGTGCAATCGCCAGCTTGTGTGAAAACCGGGCCTTGACACCTTTGGCCATCGCGTCCGGACACGCCCCGCGCTCTTCTGCCAAGACAACAGAAGCCGCATCGGCACGCTGGCGCAGGTGTTTGAATATCCGGACGTTCAAGGCTTTCGCCACGGCACTCTCAAACGCGATGTTTTTAGACTGCAGAAAGGAATGAAATCCCATCAGGCCCAGCCCGACCGAGCGTTCGCACATGGCTGAGTGCCGCGCCCTGGACATCGAATCGGGGGCACGAACAAGAAAATCCTCCAGCACATTATCCAGAAACCGCAACAGGTCATCGACGAATCGATCTTCACCCTTCCATTCATCCCACTTCTCGGCGTTGACTGATGACAAACAGCACACGGCAGTGCGCTTGCTGCCGACATTGTCGCTCCCGGTCACAAGCATAATCTCAGAGCACAGATTCGATTGCCGGACGCGCAAGCCCGCGGCCCGTTGGTGCTTTGAGAGCGCCCGGTTCACCGTGTCGATGAAAACAAGGTATGGCTCTCCGGTTTGCAAGCGCGTCTCCAGAATCTTCTGCCACAAATCGCGGGCATCAACGGACTTCACCTCTGCCTGGTCTTTCGGTGAGAGCAAAGCAAAATCCGTGCCATCCCGAACCGCCATCATAAACGCATCCGTTATGTTCACCCCATGGTGCAGGTTCAGGGATTTCCGATTGAAGTCACCAGAAGGATTGCGAATCTCAAGAAACTCTTCGATCTCCGGATGATGAACATCAAGGTAAACCGCCGCCGAGCCATGACGCAGAGAACCTTGTGATATGGCCAGAGTCAGACTATCCATGACCCGGATAAACGGTATAATCCCAGACGTTTTCCCCAATTTCCCGACCCTCTCGCCAATGGAACGGACGCCTCCCCAATACGTACCGATCCCACCGCCGTTACTCGCCAGCCAGACATTCTCGCTCCATGCGTCAACAATGGACTCCAGGCTATCGTCAACCGAGTTAAGAAAACAGCTAATCGGTAACCCGCGGCCCGCCCCGCCGTTGGACAGAACCGGCGTTGCCGGCATGAACCACAATTTCGACATGTAATCGTACAGACGCACCGCATGGGCATCATCATCCCCATAAGCCCTTGCTACCCGCACAAACATATCTTGGTAAGACTCTCCAGGCAAAAGGTAGCGATCAGACAGAACCTTCTTGCCGAATTCCGTTAAATTGGCGTCACGGGACTTATCCGGAACAACAGTAGGACCAACCACAGCATAAGGTCCAGTCTGAACCGATTGCCCGATGCGCCTTTCGGCAGATGGCCGACGGACCTGCATATTTTTGCTTTGATAATCAGCGATTTCTGACTCCAATGGCGGCACAGCAACGCTTTGCGCGCCCCTTTTTTTTGACATATTCACCCCTCAGCCTGATGTCGCACCCGCGACGCTCCTTGAATCGGCGAAGTCTCCTCGTTTGCGTCAAAAACGTGTGCGTGAAACTTTCACTTTGAAAGTGAAGACTAATCACCAATTCGCACTACATATAGTGTTGATTTGCTCATTTCCGTCGACAGTTTGTTGTACTAACGGACGATTTCTCAGAATTTTTGCTACAAATTTTGTGTTCAACCATTCCGGATAAGCGAACACGACGGGGCTCAAAATTCATCGCTTCACGGCTTGAACAATGTTATGGGCCCGCGAAATCTAGGAAATACAAATACATAGATGAAAATTCTCCTTGTGACAGATGCTTGGGAACCGCAAATGAACGGTGTTGTACGCACCCTGACTCAAACAGTTGAATCGCTACGGAGCCGTGGACATCAGGTTGAGGTGATCGCGCCCTCCGACGGGTTTTTTACAGTGCCGTTGCCGACCTATCCTGATATTCGCCTTGCACCCTTTGCCAGACACATCGTCGAACAGCGCATTGTGCGGTTTGGGCCCGAGGCTATCCATATCGCGACCGAAGGCCCGTTGGGATGGGCGGCGCGGTCCCTTTGCATGAAATGGGGTATGCCGTTTACGACGAGTTACCACACGAAATTTCCGGAATATATCAAGGCGCGTTTTCCTTTCATACCTCTGGCGATACCTTACAGGTTTGTTCGAGGGTTTCACAATAACGGCAGGCGGGTCATGGTAACCACGCCGTCCATGGTGGAATTTCTCGAACAAAAAGGCTTCAAGAATCTCGCTCCCTGGGTGCGCGGCGTTGATCTGGACATTTTCACACCCGGTCAAAGGAACAATCCTGACAGTGTTTTTAAGGATCTGCCCAGACCTATTTTCATAAATGTCGGGCGTGTCGCTGTGGAAAAAAATGTCGAGTCCTTTCTGGAGCTTGACTTACCCGGTTCCAAGGTTGTTGTCGGCAAGGGGCCACAGCTCAAGGGGTTGACCCAGAAATATCCGAATGCGCATTTTGTCGGGGCAAAATTCGGTGCAGAGCTCGCCCGGCATTATGCTGATGCTGATGTCTTTGTCTTCCCGTCCAGGACCGATACATTCGGATTGGTTATCATCGAATCCATGGCGACAGGTACTCCGGTGGCGAGTTATCCCGTCTCCGGGCCTATCGACATTATTCCCGGCAGCGGAGCAGGTGTGATTGGCGATGACCTTCGCCAAGCCGGTCTTGATTGCCTGAA
>JACOMS010000056.1:0-15824 GCA_014324115.1 Hyphomonadaceae bacterium | reverse complement strand
CCGGAATATGAACCCGTAGCCCGAAACCGCTGGCGGCGTCTGCGTCGCCTCGCCAGGCTCGCAAGTGCACCCTGTCACTTTTTCAAAAAAACCGGTCGCAGGGCCTGGCGGTTGATACGGGGCAAACCAACAACTTTTCCATAAAATTGGCCCAAAATCCGCCGTTGACCCGGACAACGGCGACAGTTATCCACCTTCCGGATAAAACATCACGTTTCGGCTTCCACCGCTTCTCCGGCTTCGCGCAGGCAGATTTCGCCGGGCGTGAGTTTGGGTAACAGCAGGTCGCGGATGGCGGGGAGGGTGTAGGGCTCCAAAACATGGACACTTCCAAAAATCCCTGGATCTTTGGTGTGAAGTGTGATTACTGTTTTGTATGGCACAACACGACCTACTCGATCTGGACGAACGACTTAAGCGGGTTAGCGATTTGGGAGACCCCCTTGAGGTGATGAATGACATCATTGATTTTGAAGTCTTTCGCCCGGTTCCGGATCGGGCATTGAAGCGTTCGGATCGGCGCAAGGGTGGTCGTTCCCCGTTTGATCCGGTTCTGATGTTCGAGTACTGATCCTTCAGGCCCTGAATGATCTTTGCCGATGAGCGTGCGGGGTTTCTGGTTACGGACCGGTTGAGCTATGGGCGCTTTCCGGGTTTGAGCGGCAAGGCTTGCGGATCGGAACACGATTTGGACTTTTCGCGAGCATCTGAAAAAGGCAGGGGTGATGGATGATCTGTTTGCAGCGTTTGAGGGTCAGATCATGGCTTCGGGCTATCATGCCGCCCATGGCCATCGTCACATACCGGATTTAATGAGTCCTGACCCTGGGTGCTTGCATTTATGGTTCGTACATTTATAAACTGGCGGATCACATTGACGCCACAACAGTTAAAGAGGCACATGACCATGATTCGACACTTGGTGATCGCGACCCTGCTCTGCATCGGTTCCTGCACCCGGCTGGATTGTAACGATTGGAACAGTGCCGGGTTCTTCAGGAAAGCCACGGCGGCGGACGTGAAGAGGTGCCTGGCTGCCGGGGCGAACATTGAGGCGCGGTCCGAATTCGGCGGCCGCACCCCGCTACATCTGGCGGTGTGCGGGGGCAATTCTGATAGAGCTTCTGTCCTCATCAAGGCGGGGGCGGAGGTCAATGCGTGCGCAAAAGGAGACTCAACCCCGCTGCATCGGGCGGCGCGGGATGGTAATGCTGAAACGGTGACGGCCCTCATCAAGGCCGGTGCAGACATCAGGGCGAAAACCAACAATGGCAGCCTCCTCGCATATCTGGCGGAACACAACCCCAAGGTCAGGAATCACGACATATTCCAGGCCCTGAATGCGGCGCGGCGTTAATAGTGTGAGCGCCTGCGCCGGGAACATCCCTGAGTGCCAGGGCGCGGGGCCGTGCCCCCGCGAGCTCGCCCGTGGGCCTGGTATTGCGCGTTGATGACTTGAAAACGGAACCGGCGCAGGGTCCATGCAATCATCCGGGATGGGACAGTTGATGCCAGCGTGATAGAGAGCGCAGGGCGGCTGCGTCGTCTGATTGAAGGGATAGCTGTGGACCGTGCAGGGGAAGCGGTTGCAGGGGCGGCTGGCGGTGTGGTGACGGAGTGCCTGTGGGCGGCCCCTGATGGGCTCTGGTCTCAGTCCGGCTGCAAGGCGTACTTCGGTTACAAGGGCTCCAAATCCGAAGATCGTGTTCCGGGCGAGACGGAACCATCCGCTAACCACCCGGCAGAGGAGGTTCAACTGGCCGGTGGCGAAGCCGAATAAATTCGCAACAGCATTGATATGGTCATAAGCCCCGCGTCATCTGATAATTTCAGAAAGAGTGTGCGAGCGGGAATTTCAAGGTGACAGGCATAATTTTCCCGAAAGTACAAACCGTCCTCTGGGTTTTACCGCGTATCCGGCTATAATTGCCGCTGTGAATATGACGTGTGACATTCTCGTGGTTGGTGCCGGGTTGGCCGGAATGGCGGCAGCCTTGGCTTGTGCCCACAAAGGGGCATCGGTCACATTACTGGACAATGCTGATCCGGCGGCCTGTCTTGAAGAAGAATTTGACGGGCGGGCCTCGACCATTGCAGCGCGTCCGTTTCAGATGTTGAGGCGTCTGGGCATTGATGAACGACTGGGAGACCGAGCAGAACCTATTACTGATATTCTGGTTTCTGACGGGGAGTTATCCACAGGCGTCTCGCCCCTGACCCTGCATTTTGATGCAGATACCGTCGGTAGCAAAGCCTTGGGTTATATGATGGAAAACCGGCACCTGCGGCGGGCCTTGTATGAAGCCGTTTCCGATCACCCCGCTGTTGAGTACCTGGCCCCGGTCACCGTTGTCGACATTAAACAGACCGCCCTGAGTGTATCCGTTGAGCTTTCGGATGGACGAAACCTGGCGGCTTCGCTTGTAGTGGCGGCCGACGGACGGGAGTCCCGCGTCCGGCAACAGGCGGGTATTTCGGTGATGAAAACGTCCTACAGACAAAAGGCGATCGTGACGACTGTTGCGCATGAGCATCCCCACAACGGGGTGGCCCATGAGTTGTTCCTGCCGCCAGGGCCGTTTGCCATATTGCCCCTGTCGCAAAATCGCTCCAGCATTGTCTGGACGGATAGTCCGCGGGCTGTGGATGCAGCCATGGCTTTACCGGAAGCGGCTTTCGCGGCGGAGCTCGCCCGGCGTTTCGGCAATATGTACGGTACGGTCGAACCCTGCGCCCCGCACCGGGCCTATGATTTGTCCCTGCAACTCTGCGAAACATACGTTGATAATCGTATTGCCCTGATCGGAGACGCGGCCCATGTCATTCATCCGATTGCCGGACAAGGTCTTAATATGGGCTTCAGGGACGCCGCCGCGCTGGCGGACATCGTTACGGAGGCCCGCGCCACAGGTCAGGATCCCGGTATACGGATCGAACAGTACGGAGTCCGGCGGAAATTTGATAACTTCGTTATGGCCGCGTCTACAGACATACTCAACCGCATGTTCTCGACGGATTTCGCGCCGCTGAAATACGGGCGGCGATTGGGCCTGGGGCTAGTTGAACAGATCCGACCCGCCAGACAGTTTTTTATGCGTGAGGCTGCCGGTCAGACGGGAGACTTACCGAGCCTGTTCGAGGCCTGATCCGGTTCAGCGCGGTGATATATTGCCGTTTGAGACTTCATAAACATCCGCACATCCGTCAAATGCCTCGAACAAATACGCCTCCGTTCCTGTCATGAAGACCTGTGAACTGAGGGCGGTGAGTTCCCTTATCAGGGCGGCACGCCAGTTTTCATCAAGATGGGCGACAATTTCATCAAGCAGAATTAACCGGGAGCAGCGGGACAGGGTGCGGGCCTGGGCGAGAATGAGTCCCGTTAATAAAGCCTTTTGTTCCCCCGTTGAGCAGTCCGCGGCAGCCATATTCTTGTCCGCATAGGTCACACACAGATCAGAGCCATGCACGCCGGAAAGGGTACGCCCGGCCCGTCTGTCAAGGTCACGACTGCGGACAAGGTTATCCCTGAGGGCGGAAGCAAGGTCATCCGGGTCCAGCCCGCTTTGGCACAACTCTTCGGTGATCCCGTCCAGAGCCAGGGTTGATTTGGGAAAGACCGAGTCCGTTCCGGCATCAATTTCAGCCACAAGCCTGTTGAGGGTGTCCACGCGATTGGCGGCAATCCAGGCGCCGCTTTCAGCCATGGTCGTCTCATAGGCGTCATACCAGCCTCCGTCGCGAACATCATCGGCCAGCAGGCGGTTGCGTTGCGCACGGGCTTTTTCATACTCCAGAACGAGCGTTCCGTGATGCGGATAGTGGGCGAGCGAAAACCGATCCAGCAACTTGCGGCGATCTGAGGCCGGGCCCTTGAATAGCCTGTCCTGTGCCGGTATCAGCCATATGAGGGATAGATATTCGGCCAGCTCTGTACCGGTCGCTGCCCTGCCGTCAATGCGGACCGTACGCCGATGCGAATATTCCGGTACTTGCCCAACAGCGAGGCGAACGGAACTCTCATGATCGACCAGATCGGCATTTACACCCCACGCCGCGACCTGTCCGTCTTTGATCCTGCGGGCGAGGTGACTGACCTTGGCGTGCCGCAATCCTCGTCCGGGAGACAGAAGAGACAACGCCTCCAGGAGATTGGTCTTGCCCGAACCGTTCGCTCCGTAAAGCACAACCGGACGCCCGGAAAATTCCACATCCTGTGTCCGGTAGTTTCTGAAATCCGTGAGCCGGAGGCGGGAAATATGGGCCACGGAACTCCGCTTATACCCTGAGCGGCATCAGTACATAGAGGCTGTTCCTGTCGTCGGAGTCTTTGACCAAGGCAGGCGCAGCCGGTCCATCGAGGAAGAACGTCGCCTCATCCCCTTCAATCTGGGCCGCCACGTCCAGCAGGTATCTGGCATTAAACCCTATTTCCAGCGGATCAGAATTATAATCGATCATCATGTCTTCACGGGCATTGCCGCCATCAGGCGTATTGACCACGAGCGCCAGGCTGTCTTTCTCCAGCGAGAGTTTTACACTGCGGGTTTTCTCGGTGGAAATGGTAGCGACACGGTCAACGGCGGTTTTGAACGCCCCGTTATTAACGCTCAATTCTTTTGTGTTGGTGCGTGGAATAACCCGTTCATAATCCGGGAAAGTGCCGTCAATGAGTTTGGACGTCAGAACGGCACTGGCAAAATTAAACCGGATTTTCGTATCGGATACCGACAGGTTTACGTTCTCGTCCCGGCCATCAATCAGTCGCCGGATTTCCGCGACTGTTTTGCGGGGTATGATAATCCCGGGCAGATCTTTCGCTCCGCCCGGCATGACCATTTCAGCCAAGGCCAGGCGGTGACCGTCCGTTGCAACGCACCGCAACGCATTGTCGTGGGTGTGCATATGTATGCCGTTGAGATAATAGCGGGTCTCTTCCGTGGAGATCGCGAACTTTGTCTTGTCAACCAACCGCGACAAATCGGCAACGCTCAGGACAAAGTTATGGGTAAAGTCTTCCGCCGTCATTTTCGGGAAATCGCCCGGCGGCAAAAGCGGCAGGGAAAAATGGGCGTTTCCTGCGTCCACATCCAGACGCCCGTCAGCATTTACAGCCAATGAGACCTGTGAACCGTCCGGGAGCTTGCGGGCAATGTCATAGAGAACATGGGCGGGCGCAGTCACGGACCCCGGCGCATCAACCCCGGTACCGGATTGGTGGGAAATTTCTATGTCCAGATCGGTCGCAACGAACGTGATCCTGTTATCCCCGGCGTCCATGAACACATTGGAGAGAATGGGAATCGTGTTGCGGCGCTCTACAACGCTGTGCACATGACCCAGAGCCCGAAGTAAGGTGTCGCGTTCGATTGAAATTTTCATTCTTTTTGCCTGTCTGATTTATGGTTAAGGAGGAACCGCGCCGGAACAATCGGGCCGATGTTTCGCGGCACTTTAACCTGAAATGCGGGAAAGCCAAGACATTAAATGGCGGGGTCTAATTTCTGTTGTTTTGCCTGCGTGATGAAACGCCTGATTTTGGCCGGGTCTTTTTTTCCGGGCTCGTATTCGACGCCGGAGCTGACATCAAGTATGGGGGCCGACGTACGGTGCACGGCTTCAGTGACATTTTCAGGCGTTAATCCACCGGCCAAGGCCCAAGTTTGCCGCATTTCGTTACATTCAACAATATCCCAGTCAAAGCTCAATCCGTGCCCCCCCTTGGCATCTGTGTTACGGTCGGGTTTCGGAGGCCTGGCGTCAAAAACAATAATGTCGGTCACGTCCTCAAAGGCTCGCGCGGCCTCAACGTGAGCCCGCGTGTTGACAGCTATAGCCTTGATGGTTTTCGCGCCAAAATTCCTTGAGACAAAGCGCACGCGATCCGGCGATTCGTCACCGTGTAGCTGAATATAATCCGGCTGAATCCGGTCAAAAATCGAGGATATCAACGCATCACCGGCATTGACTGTCACGGCCACAATGGACGCCATACCGCGAGCAGGCCGGGAGATTCGCGCCGCCTCATCCACACCCAGACGCCGCTGACTCTCCGCTTCCACAACAAAGCCGACATAATCGGCGCCGAAGTGGACGGCAACCTCAACATCCCCGGTTCGTGTGAGACCGCATATTTTCACTTTGGGCGGCGCAGGCCCGCCACGCCCGACGAATCTGGTCGCCCGAGCCACATCGTCAGGTAGCAGGGTGCGGTGTCGCGCAGAGGGAGGGGCATTGCACGACACCGCGGTCATAAGCGGATTGTCCTAGGGGAGAGGACGTTCTCAACGCCTACGACTGTTATTTAGGCAGCTTCTGCCCTTTGGGAAGATTTCCCGGAGATTAATTTTCCGTCATCTCGGCTGCCGATTGTAATTTTGCGGGGTTTGAGAGCCTCCGGCATTTCACGCTTGAGTGAAACGACCAAAAGACCGTCTTTCAATTCCGCCCCGGTGACAAGGACATGGTCGGCGAGCTGAAAGCGGCGCTCAAATCCGCGCTCGGCAATGCCGCGATGCAGCCATGTGGTCTGCTCATCATCATCGGCTTCCGACGCATCCCTGCGACCGGTAATTGTCAGGGTATTCTGATGACTTTCAATCTCCAGGTCGTCCTGACCGAAACCGGCAACGGCCACTTCAATGCGGTACGTGTCCTCGTCAAGCTGCGCCACGTTATAGGGCGGGTAACCCGTACCGCCACCGTCAAATTGCGAGGCCGCATCAATCAGGTTGGCCATCCGGTCCAGTCCGACAAAAGAGCGGTAAAGGGGGGAAAAATCATAGGTTCTCATCGTTTCATCCTTCTGTTTAAGCGATGTTAATGTTGTGGTCCTCACAGCGAGCGACCGGTTAATTGAGACCCCGCTATGGGCGCCTCGTCCAGTATGTGGGAAGGAATTCCCGGGTTTCAAGAGGCTTGATTCATATACTCATACATGTTTTCCTTAGGATATCGCAGAAATTTTGCGCTTTCACATCCCGGGGTACATCCATGTCCAAAGTCTTGAACTTGTGTAACTTATTGATTTCGATTACTTTTATGGCTCTGTGTGCCTGCGGTTCCCCGGATACGGCAGGGCCGACACAAGACATGCAGGTGGAAGCCCCACCAACACTACAAACATTTATAGATCATCCCCGCCGGGACGGGGAACGCGCCCGGGATCAGTTTCGCAACCCCAAAGAAACCCTGGAATTTTTCGGGCTGAAACCGGGGTCAAGTGTCGTAGAAATCTGGCCGGGCTGGTACACGAATATCATTGCGCCTTACCTGGCCGCCAATGGCGGCACCTATATCGCCGCATACTATCCTGAGGGTCACAGCGAGCGACTGGACCAGCGCATCCTTGCCTTCAGGGAAACCTACGGCGACACCGATGTCTATGGAGACATTCAGATCGCTTCTTTCTGGGGCGACAGCGGTTTGTCCCTGGAACCTGATTCTGTGGACATGATCCTGACCTTCCGCAACGTCCATAACTGGATGCAAGACGGCTATGCGGATAAAGCCTTTGCGGAATTTTATGACGTACTCAAACCCGGGGGGATTCTGGGCGTGGTGGAACACCGTTTGCCGGAAACCGCACTACAGGACCCGCGCGGCGCAACGGGCTATGTGCAGGAGAGCTACATGAAAATGCTTGCAACGGAAGCCGGGTTTGAATTTGTCGGCGCGAGCGAGGTCAACGCCAATCCGCGCGACACGGCCGATCACCCGCTGGGGGTCTGGACCCTGCCGCCGCGCTCCCGGTTGCCCGAAGACGGCAGTGAGGAAGCCGGGGGGTTTGATGCCGGTTTTTACAAGACTGTCGGTGAGAGTGACCGCGCAACATTGAAATTCAGAAAACCGGGGAAATTCGGAAAATCGGGCGACGAATAGGCGCATTTTCAAGTTTTCACTGGCGAGAGATGAAAAAATATCGGACAAGATGCCGGATTCTGGCGAAAGGACCTGATTATGGAACTCTCTAATATTGTTAAAAAGATGCAGGCGGCTGTCGAAAGGGCGGGGGGACTGGACAGATCCGTCAAGTTCGACTTTGGCGATGATGGACAAATTACGGCCTCCGGCAAGGATGTCAAAGCCGAAGACGGGGAGGCGAATTGCACGATTTCTGTCTCCAAAGACGATTTCATCTCGTTGGTCCAAGGTGATCTTGACCCGATGGCAGCCTTTATGTCCGGCAAGCTGAAGGTCACCGGTGACATGTCTGTGGCCATGGGTCTGCAAAGCCTGTTCAGCTCCACGTAATTACGGTGATTTACATCGAGCACCTGAAACCGCCACACACCGCAACATGACTGACCGCTTCCGGCCAGAGCGGTGTCTCCGGCCGCAGCAATGGCTGCCGCTCCGGTCTGGATGATTTTCATTAAAACTTAAGGACTCTTCGTTACCGGAAAGACCCTGTGGAAACGAGTCGTTTGACAGGGAAAGATGTCATGTGGAGTGAATCGGTGCGACTGCCGGTTGTCGCGGCGGTGATGGTCTGTAGTGTATACTCTCACGCGCAATCCTGGCGCGGCCTGAAGGTAACGGGGGAGGATCGTTGTTCGGATTACGACAGTGACGATTACCGCTACCCGCAAGCGCTGGAAGATGATCTCACAAAGCTCTACGGCGGTGTTTACAGTCCTTATACCGGAAAGTGGTTCAATTCCGATACGAAAACCCATATTGAACATATAGTCGCCCGATCAGAGGCTCACGATAGCGGCTTGTGCGCCGCGTCCCGGGAGACCCGCAGAGCATTTGCCCGCGACATACTGAATGTGACACTGGCCGACCCCGCAACAAACATACGGAAAGGAGGCCGGGATGCGGCGGACTGGCTGCCGGAATTGAATAAATGCTGGTTTGCCAGCCGGGTGGTTGCGGTCAAGCTGAAATACGGCCTTACCGTGAATGCGGCCGAGCGTGACGCGCTTGAGTCCGTGCTGTCCCGGTACGAAAGCGCGGACCTGGTGGTTTACGCGCGGTAGGCCCGTGGACCCTTACGCTGCTCGCGGCCAAGGGCTGTTTGCCGATCCCGGGATTGTCCAATATCAAGGGGACTTGGCGCAGGCCCGCGCTTGTCGCCTTACCCTTGTCGCCTTACCAATGTCTTGACCCCGCGAGAAAAATGTATGAAAGTGATCCTGCCGCTGGATGGGATCAACGCGGCCCCGGTGCGGCGGGATGGTTGTCGTGCCCCGCGGCCTCTTGCGTGCGGACTGGTCCGTGAACATGACCCCCGGACGAACACCGCCGGATTGCACTTCTGCGAAAACCCTGCCGCCCGCCGCTTGACTCCTCACGGCAAGCTGTGGCAAGAGCGCCAAGAATGCTCTGTCTCGCCGCGCAATGGGCTATGGGCAGTTGCGGGTGGAGGCGTGACGGACCATCATCATGGTGCGCGTATGAGTCATCTTCTAAACTGCGCAGGAGCGAACAATGGAAAACCCGGGGAGAAAACGTCCTGCGCACCGTGTCAAGGCTTTTGGAATCATCGCTGTCGTGGTTGCGGTGATTGTGTTTGTGTCGAAGATTCAGATGAAAAGGCAGCAGGATCGGGAATTGAAACAGGCTCAGATGTTGAAACAGTTGGAGGAATGGGGATCGCTCACGGATAAGGAGCAGATTGCAAACGCCAGTGCTGCAATTCGGCGCACCCTTCAAATTCTCGCTGGACAAGAGGTTGACTTGGCTTCGTTTGTCGCTCCGCCGGGGGTGAACCTCAGTGAGGCGAACCTCGGTTTTGCACACCTCACTGGGGCGGACCTCAGCGGGGCGACCCTCAGTTTTGCGGACCTCCCCGGGGCGGATCTCAGGGGTGTGGACTTCAGTGGCGCGGACATCAGGAATGCGGACTTCCTCGGGGCGGATCTCAGTGGTGCGGATCTCAGTGGTGCGATCCTAATCGAGGCGACCCTCAGGGATGTGGACTTCAGGGGTGTGGACTTCAGTGATGCGGACCTCAGTGATGTAGACTTCAGGTGGGCACAAAACCTGACGCAGGGTCAGTTGAATTGTGCAATGGCTTCGCGTTCGCCGATATTCCTGCCGGAGGATCTGGAATGGCCGTTTGAAGGGGCGGATGGCAAATGGGAGCGCAAGGTCGGCGATGTCTACGTCTGCATGGAGTATGCCGCGAAAAATACAGAATGACGATGTGTCCCTGTTGCTAACGCAGGTGTCAAACCGGAAAGTGCACTCATCGGCACCAAACACCTACCTGCCTGGCCAGGAAGCGGCGAAAACCCAAAATCCCGGCGAATTCAAATAAATTCGCGACAGTCTTGACGAGAACAGAAAATCCCCGACACTCGCAGTTTCGCAGCAGTCTTACAAAACAAATTGCATATGGACAGGCCCGATGACAGATCTGGATATCTTCAGGAAGCAAACGCGCGACTGGCTTGAAGCCAATTGCCCGGAGTCGATGCGCACCGACATGCACAGCGACCAGGACGCCTGTTGGGGCGGCCGGAAATTCGTTTTCCAGAGTGAAGATCAGAAGCTCTGGCTGGAGCGCATGGCCGAAAAAGGCTGGACCGCCCCGACCTGGGACAAAAAATATGGCGGCGGCGGGCTATCCCGCAAAGAAGAGCAGATATTGAAGCAGGAAATGAAGCGCATCAATGCGCGCCCGCCACTCATGTCATTCGGTATCTGGATGCTGGGGCCGGCATTGTTGAAATTCGGATCCGAAGAGCAAAAACTCAAATACCTTCCACCCATCACCCGTGGCCAGATTCGCTGGTGTCAAGGTTATTCCGAGCCCGGAGCCGGATCTGATCTGGCGTCGTTGCAAACCAAAGCCGAAAACAGGGGCGATCATTACCTGGTCAACGGCCAGAAAGTCTGGACTTCACAGGCCGACCGGGCCGACTGGATTTTCTGCCTTGTGCGTACGGACAGCTCAGGCACAAAACATCAGGGGATTTCCTTTTTGCTGTTTGACATGGAGTCCGATGGGGTTGAGACCAAGCCGATAAGACTGATATCCGGCAAGTCACCATTTTGTGAAACTTTTCTATCCGATGTCATGGTGCCCAAAGACCAGCTGGTTGGTGAGGAAGGCATGGGCTGGACGATTGCCAAATATCTGTTGACCCATGAGCGGGAAATGATCGGTGATAATGAAATGACAGGACCGTTTTTCGAACGGGTTGTCCGCCATATGGGGCTTGTAGACGGGCGTCTGCCCGACCCTGTCCTGCGCGGCAAAGTCGCTGAACATGAAATTGATGACTGGGCCTTCAGGATGACGGTTGCCCGCAAACTGGGCGAAACCAAGGCCGGTGCCAGTCTGGGTGCGGACAGTTCCATGCTGAAATACTACGGAACAGAGTTGAACAAGAGACGCTTTGAACTGCTCATGGATGCCGCCGGTTATGACGGTCTGGAGTGGGAGTCTGACCGCTCAAATGAGGGTGCGCTTGCCCGGTCCTGGCTCCGCACCAAAGGCAATTCCATCGAAGGCGGCACATCTGAAGTGCAGCTCAACATTATTTCCAAACACATTCTCCAACTCCCTGGAGCATAAATCATGGCGCTTGCCCTGAATGAAGACGAGCAAATGCTCCGTGAAACAGCAGAAAGTTATTTTGCCGATAAAGCCCCGGTCAAAATGCTGCGGCGGCTGCGGGATATGCGTGATGACACTGGTTTTGATGCCGGATTGTGGAGAGACATGGGCGGGATGGGCTTTGCAGGCGTGCTCGTACCTGAAGTGTACGGGGGCGTGGCGATGGGATATCAGGCCGCCGGGCTTATTGCGGAACAGATGGGTCGAAACCTGACCGCCGCGCCGTTTTTCTCGACATCGGTTTTGGCCGCAACGGCCTTGAACGCAGGTGGCTCGGATGAGCAAAAGGTCAAACATCTGTCAAAAATTGCCGCGGCTGACACGGTTGTCGCATTCGCGCTTGATGAGGGCGCGAAGCACGATCCCGACCGGATTGAAACACGGGCAGAGGTTTCCGGCAATGGTTTCAAGCTGAAAGGGGTGAAATCGATGGTCGTGGACGGTCATGTCGCGGACAGTCTGATTGTCACCGCTGCTACGAACAACGGCCTCACCCTGTTCATGGTCGATGCGAAAGTCAAAGGTGTCGACATTGAACGCACCATCATGATGGACAGTCACAACGCCGCACGTATCACACTGGATGATGTGGAAGTCGACAGTGACGACGTGATCGGCACGGTCGATCAGGGCATGGATGTTCTGCTGCCCGTGCTAAACGCCGGACGTGCGATCCTGTCTGCCGAGCTTCTCGGCGCCGGGTCGGAAGCCTTCAGAATCACGGTTGATTATATCAGGGAACGCAGACAGTTTGGCAGAATTATTGGCGAATTCCAAGCGTTGCAACACCGCGCTTCGCATTTGTATTCGGAAATGGAAGTGGCACGGTCAGCGGTTCTCGCTGCGCTGACAGCTCTGGATGCGGGCGACGGGGATGTAGAACTTTACTGTGCCATGACCAAAGCCAAGCTGGGCCAGGTTGCCAGACTGACCGGCCTTGAAGGCATTCAAATGCATGGCGGCGTCGGCATGACCGATGAATATGATATCGGACTGTATCTGAAGCGGATTCGGGTCCTGCAGGAGCTGTTTGGTGACGGAAATTACCATGCTGACAAAGTTGCCAGGACGAAGGGATATTAGAGGGCTCCGACCGGGTCCGGTCCCTGTCGGACTTGGTGGTTCCGACTCGTCCTGTGCCCGCGACCTCTCCCGACATGACTGGCAGCATTGTCCGGTTTTCGTACTTGCAGCAACTTACAAATCCCGATAGCAGGTACATTCCTGCAATCCGGAACAGGTGGATAGCATTGTCTGGCTTGAAGGGGACTTCTGTGAAAAAGGGACGAACCGTGACCCGTAAAACACAACGCCGCGCGTGCGCTTCCATTCTGGCGGTTGCCACCGCTCTTGCGGCGACACCGTTCGCCATGGCGCAAAATGAAACCTCGGCAGAGCCGATCGAAACCGGCGACCCGGCCGAAGGCGACGCTACCATGATCCCCGGCGACGTGGTCGTGACGGGGACCCGTATTCGCGGTCTCGCCGAAGACGGCGCGATTCAGGCGTTCTCGATTGACCGATCCGTCATTGATGAAACCGGCGCGGGCTCGCTGATTGAGGTATTGAAGGATTTGCTGCAGACTGGCGGCGGGCGCGGTACGTTCTCGACTTCAACGGCAGGTGCACTGTCGAGTGATACACCGCCGGGCGCCGCATCCGTATCTCTGCGCGGCCTGGGGGCCAGTTCGACCCTCACGCTCATCAACGGTCGCCGCGCAAGTATCGCGTCTTTCGCGCAGGGTCAGGAAAACTTCATTGATGTGAACGCTATCCCGCTGGCTGCAATTGAGCGCGTGGATGTGCTGCCAAACGGGGCATCTGCCGTGTATGGCGCGGATGCCGTCGCGGGCGTGGTCAACTATGTCCTGCGCGATGACTTTGACGGACTTGAAGTGCAGGCCAGCTATGGCAATTCCACGGCCGGAACAGACGAGGGAAAATTCAATCTCAACTCCGTCTGGGGCCATTCGGATGATCGCCAATCCCTGCTCTTTGTAGCGGATTATTACAAGCGCCAGGCCCTGTTCGACCGTGATCGTGACTTCACCGCCAATTCGGTGCGCCCAAGCCGACAAGGCTTCTTCCCAAGTTTTAATGATCTGGAGCTGATGTCTTTCGATCAGACTGAAGAACCGGCGGATGGAGGTTGTGCCGAAGGTGATTTTGGCTCCGGTGATCTTGGTGAGTTCTGTGCTGTAAATACCAATGCCTTCGTCGCCACGGATGATGAGCTGGAGTCGATTGGATTGATGGGGGCCTGGAGGTTTCAGATCAATGACCGGTTGACCTGGTTCAATGATTTTCTCTGGTCGACCAATGACAGTAACGGTACATCGTCGCCGGCAAACTTCTCGCGCACACCGGTTAATCCCGAAAACCCGTTTTTCCCGCAAGCCCTGATTGATGACATCGTTGAAGACGCGAATATCGAAGAACCCGGTACGATTTACAGTGACTTTTTCGGATACGAAATCTTCGCCTGGGGCAAAATACCGGAACCGCGCGCCGTCACCGTCGAGAGCGAAACCCTGCGCTTGACCTCGGGCCTGACGTTTGAGACAAAAAATGGCTGGACGTATGAAGCCGCCGTGGTCTATGGCCGGAATGAATCGACACAAAGCGGACTGTCCGGTCTGTACAGAACCGCAGAGTTCGAAGATGCATTGCTCGGTAATTTGTGTTCTGACGGCAGCCGCGTGGATGCGCTCGACGGAGAGTGGTGCGAGGATGAGGGTCTCACGACTCTCTGGTACAATCCATTTGGCGGGCAGGTCAGCCAGGACCCGGGGGTGCTTGATGCCATCGTCACGCAAGCCGAGCGCAACGGCGAGTCCTCCCTGCTCCAGTTCGACGTGTCCGCCAGCGGTGATTTGTTTACTTTCAAAGGCAACCGGGTCAAAGGCGCGTTCGGGGCCGAGGTACGGCGCGAAGAACTTACCGACATTCCATCCGGGGAGGCGGTAGCGACGAATGCAGATCCTGATCCGATTGTCGGCTTTTCGTCCACCTCGGCTGATGCCGGACGGACACAGTGGGCCGCGTTTGGCGAGATTTATATCCCGATCACGGAGCAATTTGATATTCAGCTGGCGGGGCGGTTTGACAGCTATGAGGATTTTGGCGATGATTTCAACCCAAAGGTCGCGGTCCGGTATCAGCCCGTTGAGCCGCTGATTTTCCGCGGCAACTGGAGCACCAGTTTCCGTGCGCCATCGCTGGCGCAAACCGGTGCGGGCGTTCGTCTGACGAGTTTCACGGTCGATTGTGCGATCACACCGGAAGCCTGTGACGGCGATGCGACGGAGGACGGCGAATCACTGATGTCGGAAGAACTCGGCAATGTAAACCTCCAGGCCGAAGAGGCACAAAGTTGGAGCCTTGGCGTTGTTTTCGAACCGACTGCGGATTTCAACATCGGGCTGGATTACTGGAATATCCGCCATGAAGACCTGGTCGGTATTGATGAGGACGATTTCATTCGCCGCGCACTGGCGGGTGAGTTCACCGTGATCGATATTGCCGATGGGTCGCTGCCGACAGGTACACCCGGGCTTGAAGTTGATCGCGGATTTGTCACCGATGCGCATATTCCACTGGCCAATCTCGGTTTCCAGGAAACCAGCGGGCTGGATCTGAGCGCGACCACATATATCGACCTTGGCGACAAGGGAGAACTCGCGATCCTGGCGGACGCGACATATTTGTTAGCCTTTGATCGACAGGCCTCTCCGGCTTCTCCCGTGGTTGAGGAAGCAGGTGAGTTCACCTATCCGGAGCTCACCGCCACCGCGCGCCTGCGCTGGACGAGGGGGCCATGGCGGACTTCCATTTCTGCGCAATACACATCCAGCTATCGCGACGATCCCGGCCGGAGGGTACTGCAGGCCGCGATTGATGGCGGTCTTGTTTCAGAGGGATATGAGGATGTTGAAGCCTGGACCGTCTTTGACGCTTCACTGTCTTATGACTTCCTGGAAAACAGTTTCATCAGACTGACCGTCGATAATCTTTTCGATCAGGACCCGCCACTGGCACTCGGCACCGGTGCTAATGTTGATCATTTCAATCATGACAGCCTGGGCCGGTTTGTGACCGTGCGGGTCGGTCACGCTTTCTGATGTCCCATCCCGGATGATTGCATAGACCCTCGCCGATCGGCGTTTTTTATGGCAAGATCTGTTATGATAGAGGCGAGCGACAGGAGACAAACATGCTGATCAAACTTCATGGCCAGGCAACGACGACACCA
>JACOMS010000055.1 GCA_014324115.1 Hyphomonadaceae bacterium | reverse complement strand
GTATAAGGGGTCTACCCTACCCGGATTTGGCTTCGCGGCCATCATGTTACTATCGATAATCGTCGGTTGCTTCAAAACCCGGCGCCTGTTGAATGTTAGCGCGACGCCAATTTTTGCAAAGACAACTGAATCCGGTTCGTGCACCGTGTAGCGATTCGCAACAACGTCATCGGCGCTTACCCAATTTGCCGCACGCGCCATGTACCTCTCGTTGCCCTTAAGGTTCATGTCGCTGACTTTGATGAATGGGTATTCGCCCTTTGGGCGACCTTGAACATCTTTTTTGAAGGCGTTGCCAGCTTTGAATGAACAAAGCTCACCGAGGTTTGTTTCAACGAGTTCACCCATCAGCCCGCATCCCCGCCGGTCTCAAGCGAATCGCTCCTGCCGACTCCTCCCCCGTGCACATTGTTTGTCCGGTGTCTTGCGTAACTGGATACATAAACCCCATGTACCGCAATTTGCCGGGTCAGTAACGCTCCGTTGTTCCGGGAGCATGATCTTTTGACGTCCGGCGGGCGGCAACCTGCCCGGTTCCGCCCTGCACAAGCGAGGATAATTTGACAGACAAGGTTTAACGTGAGGGCGTGCGGGCACCGTGCGCGGGCTTGACACTGCTGCGCATGGCGGCGCGCTGTGGGAAATGTGAACGCCCACA
The DNA here is from genome assembly GCA_014324115.1 of Hyphomonadaceae bacterium. Taxonomy (GTDB): domain Bacteria; phylum Pseudomonadota; class Alphaproteobacteria; order Caulobacterales; family Maricaulaceae; genus JACOMS01. The sequence goes on along the minus strand of JACOMS010000055.1, from coordinate 16,708 downwards.
CCGGCAACATGCCCGGGGCCTGACATTGCGCATTTGTGATTTGACCTCCGGATCGGTTCTTTCTACCACCTGCGCGGGCTTGTGGTATGTGGATTCATGAATTCAAGGAATCACATCAACGAGTCCCGCCAAATGGAGACATTACCATGCTGCGATTCCTGATTATTGCGACCCTGCTCAGCACGGGCTTCCGCGCCGTGAGTCATACCCAGACAGCACGAGCACAGACCCCGCAACCGGATTGTCGTTTTTGGAACAGCCCTGATTTCTTCATGAGTGCTACGGCAGCGGATGTCAGGAGATGCCTGGCCGCCGGGGCGGATGTCAATGCCCCTGATGCTTCCGGCTGGACTCCGCTGCATTGGGCGACGGCTTATGGCACGGCCGAAGCGGTTGCGGCGCTGGTAGACGCCGGTGCAAAGGTCGACGCGCGCGAGGCAAGTGGCGGGACACCGCTACATTTGGCGGTGGGGCAAGGCGTGTTTGACGAGGTTGCGGCGCTCATACAAAAACCGGGAGAGAAACCTCCTTCTGATTTTCGACCCAGGCAGGGCGTGATTGAAAAAGTTGCGGCGCTCATAAAAGCCGGAGCTGATATGGAGGCGCGCACCAAAAGCGGCCTGACACCGCTGCATATGGCGGCGGCGTGGGGCACCGCTGAAACCGTTGCTGCGCTGGTGGACGCCGGTGCGGAGGTCAACCCGGGGCCGATGTTAATGCAAAAACCGGGTATGGTGTGACGCCGCTGCATTTTGCGGCGGAGGGGGACGCTGCCGAGATCGTTGCAGCCCTCGTAAAAGCCGGTGCGGATGTCGAGGCGCGCTCCGAAGGCGGTGACCAGACACCGCTGTATTGGGCGGTGGTGGGTGGCGCAGCTGAAACTGTTGCGGCGTTTTTGGATGCCGGTGCGGATGTTGAGGCGCGCATGGAAGACGGCTTGACACCGTTGCATGTAGCTGCGGTGCAGGGCACGGCCGAGATTATCGCCGCGCTGATAAAAGCCGGGGCGAAGGTCAATGTGCGTGCTGACGACGGCGGGACACCGCTGCATTTGGCGGCGCGATATGGCGGGGTCGGGATGGTTACTGTGCTTTTGAACGCCGGAGCGGATGTCGATGTGAGCGATAAACGCGGCTGGGCACCACTGCACGTGGCGGCGCGATATGGCAGAGCCGGGATGGTTACTGTGCTTTTGGACGCCGGGGCGGATGTCAATGTGCGCAGGAAAGACGACTGGACTCCGCTGCATTTTGCGGCGGCGTGGGGTACAGCTGAAACCGTTGCGGTGCTCATCAAAGCCGGGGCAGACCCTGGAGCAGGAACCGTCCAGGGAAAGCTCCCTGCAGATTTGGCAAAAAACAATGACAAAGTCAAAAACCACGACGTATTCCAGGTCCTGGACGCGGCGCGATAAGACTGTCGTCCCCTTAAAAAACAGCTTGATGGAGCGGGGCGGTTTCGCTAATGGCTGCGCCCTGTCGCTGTCCCGATAAGCGGTATGCCGCCTTAGCTCAGTTGGTTAGAGCGCTTGCTTGTGGCGCAAGAGGCCCCTGGTTCGAATCCAGGAGGCGGTACCATCCGTCCCCTTCATTTGTGCCTGCGCACAGATGACGCCTTTGCCGTAGTGGCCCCTTCAGGTCGAAAACTGTTCCCGCAGGATTTTCTCATCCAGGGCATGATCGGCATCAAAGAGTAATGAAAGCGATGTGTGGGTGTCCTGCACAATGGAGATGCGCTCGACATGGCGAATTTCCTGATTGTCGGCCGTGGCGCTTAGGGGACGTTTTAACGGATTGAGGTTTTCCATCACGACTTCGGCATGAGAGTTCAGAAGCGCCCCGCGCCAGCGCCTTGGGCGAAAAGCATTGATCGGTGTCAGGGCCAGAACACCCGCCCCCAGAGGAATAACCGGCCCATGTGCCGATAGATTATAGGCCGTCGACCCCGCAGGCGTAGCCAGCAGGGCACCATCCGCGATCAGGGTATTGAGCCTGACCCTGCCGTCAACTGAAATGCGAATATGCGCCGCCTGCCGGGTCTGCCGAAACACGGATACTTCATTAAAGGCGAGTTCCTCATAGGTGCTGCCGCGGGTCTCAGCCGACATTTTAAGGGGATGTATCGTGGCCGGTTTGGCCTTGTTGATGCGCTCCAGCAGGTTGTCTTCGCTAAACTCGTTCATCAAAAAACCGACTGTGCCCTTATTCATTCCGTAAACCGGAAGCCCGCGGCGGATAAGGGTCATGTAACGCCGCAGGGTTTCCAGCATGAACCCGTCACCCCCCAGAGCAATGATGACATCGGCCTCTGTCGCGTCGCAGTTTCCATATTTCGCGATAAGGGATTTCCGTGCACTTGATGTTCCATGCCTCTCGGTAGCGTGAAACATGATATTACGCATTTTACGGGGTGTTTCGGGCAAGGTCTGACTCTCTTGATTTAATCGAAACCTGTTTGGCCTTTGGCGGAAGCAGAGTCAAAAACCCGCGGGTTGAGTCAAGAGGGTTTCGTCGACCTTCGTGCCTGCTATTTTCGTGAATGCCGGGGCTGGAAAGTGGCCGCAGGAAAAGAATCAAATCACTTCGCCCTACTGACCTGTGTAGCCCGTTTGCGACTTCATATATTCGATGACTGCCGCGCGGTCTTCGGGCTTGCGCAAACCGACAAACATCATGCGGTTGCCGGGCATAAATCGGGATGGATTTTCAATAAAGGTATCCACATTTTCGTCCGTCCAGACAACCCCCGAGTCTCGCATCATGCGGGAGTAGGCGAAACCTTCCCTGGTGCCTGCTGTTGCGCCGAAAACACCATACAGGTTGGGCCCGACCTTGTGGCGACCGCCCTGTTCGAGTGAGTGGCAGCTGATACAACGCTTGTACAACACTTGCCCCCGACCAACTGTCGCAACAGGTTTGGTGGTGTCGGCAGGTACAGGGTTCTCCCCTGAACACCCCCCTGACATGAAAATGACACATGTAGCCGCTGCAAGAACAATGTATGTACGAAAGGAAATCATGGTCATACCAAGCAGGCCCGAACCCCCCGTCTATTTGGCCAATACCTGGAAAGCAAGGCAACATTCCCGTGACATGTTGTAACAAATAAACTGAATGGAGGACACCCACCCGTGGATATGACGGGGCTTTTAACCGGATTTGACGATGGTCCGTCTCCGGGCGCGTTTATACCGAAATTGGATGTGACGTTATGCCATTTGGCGTGTATATGTCTGACTTGCATACCAGCGTAATTTAACCCCCGGGCAGGAAGTCTCATGTCTTTTTCACCCCCATTTGAATCCATGCAATACCTGATGCGTCACGCTGTTGATCTGGACAGGATTCTGGCGTCCGGCGACTACACCGATGTCAGCGATGACCTGATCGGTGATATCCTCGGCGGCGCAGCGCAATTCGCCTCCGATATCATGGCTCCCCTGAACCGGACAGGTGATCAGAATCCGGCGCAGATTGAGGACGGTAACGTAATAGCCTCGCCGGGGTTTCAGGAATTATATCAATCCTGGGTTGAGAGTGGGTGGCAGAGCCTTGCGATCGGGAAAAGCCATGGGGGCATGGGCCTGCCGCAGATTGTCAATGCGGCGGCAGCCGAGATGTTTTACGGCGCCAATATGGCCTTCGGTTTGTGTCCGATGCTGACCTCCAGTGCCGTCAAGGCGATCTCCGCCCATGGGAGTGACGAGCTGAAGTCCGTTTATCTTGATAAAATGGTGACGGGCGAATGGAGCGGCGCGATGGATTTGACCGAGCCGCAGGCCGGCTCGGACCTCGGCCCCGTACGCACCAGGGCGGTTGATAATGGTGACGGGACTTACGCGCTCACAGGTCAGAAAATTTACATTACCTGGGGTGACCATGACTGCGCAGATAACATTGTGCACCTTGTTCTGGCACGATTGCCGCATGCACCCGCCGGATCAAAGGGCATTTCGCTATTCCTTTGTCCGAAGTATCTGGTGAATGAAGATGGCTCTCCGGGTGTGCGCAACAGCTTTAAGCCCATCGGACTGGAGCACAAACTCGGCATCAACGGTTCGCCGACCTGTGTTATGGAATTTGACGGTGCAACAGGCTGGCTTGTCGGTCTCGAAAACCGCGGTCTTGCCTGTATGTTTACCATGATGAACGAGGCACGTCTGTTTGTGGGTGTCCAAGGCGTCGCGATTGGCGAGCGCGCCTACCAGCAAGCCCTGCAATATGCCCATGACCGGGTGCAGGGCCGTGTGATTGACGGCGAGGCAGAGGCACCCATTATCGGCCATCCGGATGTACGCCGTATGCTCCTGGAAATGAAAACCCGCCTGATGGGGGCGCGGGCGATCTGCATGGCGACGGCCGCTGCGGGCGATCTGGGCGATTATACCCGCGAAGCTTTACTGACACCGATTGCCAAGGCATATGGTTCAGACGTGGGCGTTGAGACCACCTCAATCGGTGTGCAAATCCATGGCGGCATGGGCTTTGTCGAGGAAACGGGCGCCGCGCAACATTACCGCGATTCCCGAATTGCACCGATTTACGAAGGTACAAACGGTATTCAGGCCATTGATCTGGTGGTCCGCAAACTTCGTCGTGACGGCGGGGAGGGCATGCGCGTACTGGTAGCTGAAATTGATGCCGTTCCTGACTCTGTTCGCGCCGTGGGCACTCCGGACATGTCTTTGCAGGCCCCGGCTCTGGCCAAGGGTGTCGAGGTGCTTAAGACCGCGACAGATATTATTCTGAACGCATCCGAAAAAGATGCACTGACGGGTGCAACGCCTTATCTGCGTCTTTGCGGCGATGTCATCTCCGGCGTGCTTCTTATCAAGTCCGCCGTCAACGGTTTCCGGGCCAGAGACCCACACGCCCCAAATATGCTGGCCCTCGCGGCCTATCACACTGCCGCCATCCTGCCGCATGCCGAAGCTCAACTTGATTTGATACGCGCGGGTGCAAGTGCTGTGTTTGACTATCCGGTGGACCGGCTGGCGGATTTGTAAGTGGTTGCACGGCTTGCAGTCCTGTTTTTATTGTTTTGTGTTACTTTCGCATCCACCACCCTGCACGAGGGTTACGCATTGAAAAACGAAAAATAATATATGTCCGCCCAAAATCAAATTCGCCGGATGACCGCACCTGAAATTACCGCCCGCAAGGGTAAAGAGCCGATTGTCTGCCTGACAGCCTATGACACGCCCACGGCTTTGATACTGGACGAACATTGCGACCTTATTCTCGTCGGCGACAGTCTCGGCATGGTGGTGCATGGTTTGGTAACGACAGTGGGTGTGACTCTGGATATGATGATTATGCATGGTCAGGCCGTGATGCGTGGGTCGCAGAAGGCTATGGTGGTCGTTGATTTGCCCTTTGGTTACTATGAGGACAGCCCGGAGCGAGCATTCAGGAACGCCGCCCGGGTCATGTGTGAAACCGGGTGCCAGGCCGTGAAAATCGAAAGCGGATCCCATGCTGCCGCGACGATTTCCTATCTGGTAGAGCGCGGCATTCCCGTCATGAGCCATGTCGGTCTGCGTCCGCAGAGCATGAATGTGCTGGGCGGCTTTCGCGCCCGGGGCCGGACACAAAAGGTCGCCGATGAAATCATCGAAAGCTCTGTTGCGGCAGCCGGGGCCGGCTCCTTTGCTGTGGTCGTGGAGGGCGTATCTGCGGAACTGGCTGACAAGGTTACGGCGGCTGTTGACATCCCGACCATCGGCATCGGCGCGTCCGCAGGCTGTGACGGGCAAATTCTTGTAACCCCGGATATGCTCGGCATGTTCGACCGTACGCCGAAATTTGTCAAAAAATATGCCGGACTGAAAGACATCATCGAAACAGCTGTCAAATCCTATCGCGATGAAGTCCGGAGCCGCTCATTCCCCTCCGATGCGCAGACTTACAAATTCAGAAAATGATTCCAACCTTTACCCGTTCGTCATGCCGATAGTGGTTGCGATTGGCGGGGACTCGCGATAGATTCCATGCGCTTTTGGCATGATTGCCGCCAACGACAAGGAGTGCCTCTGTGGTGGATTTTGTAAGCGAAGTCCAGGAAGAGCTTCGCAAGGATAATTATAACAAGTGGCTGAGACAGTACGGGCCTTACCTGCTTGGACTGATCGTGGCTATCATTCTGGTCGCGGCCTATATGGAATGGAACAGGGCCCGCCAGGATAGCGCTGCCCGCGCCACATCCGCTGCCTATCTTGATGCCGCCGAAACGGCTGAGGCCGGAAACATTGACGCCGCCATCCGCCGGTTTATCGCCATCGCGGAACAGGCCCCGCGAAGTTACGCCGGGCTGTCACTTATGCGGGCCGCCGGGCTGGAAATGGATAGGGGCAATGAAGCCGCAGCTATCCTGCTACTCGATCAGTCTGCGCAAAAATTCGAACACGCCCGTCACAAACAGCTGGCGCAGATCAAGGCGGCTTACATCCTCGCCAATCAGGGCCGATATGACGAGATTAAATCACGCCTTGCGCCCCTGGCCGAAAAACACCAGCCCTACGAATTCCTTGCCCGGGAGCTTCTGGGTTTTGCGGCAATGCAGACTGGAGAGATGACATTGGCGCGGCAGCAACTTTCCTACCTTGAGACGATTCCGGGCGTCCCGCAAACAATACAGGGACGGGCCAAGCAGTATCTGTCCCTCATGAATACAGGAGATAAAAACTCATCTGATGCTGCACTCCATGGTGAAAATACACCGGGCGGGACCGAAGATGAAAACTAGTGTGTGTGCCTTGGCCGGGACGTTTCTGGCAGTATCACTCAGTGCCTGTTCGACAATCGGAAAGGTTGCAGACGCCGTCAATCCGTTTGATGAAACCGGGTCGGAGAAACGCGAACGTCAGGGCGAAGTCGGTGGTGAAAACCAACGCGTATCGCTTTTGTCCGTCGAAGACACGCTCTCGGTAACAGGTGATCTGACTCCGGCGGATGTGGCTTTGCCCGTTGCCTATGTGAATGCGGAATGGTCGCAGACCGGCGGGTCCATGTCCAATGTCATGCAGCACACGGCTGCGAACGGCACACTACAGAAAATCTGGTCACGGGATATAGGTGACGGGTCCGGACGCAAGGGTCGGGTGACCGCTCCACCCGTAATCGCAGGCGGGCGTATCTTTGCCATGGACGCCGACAACAACGTGATCGCGATTGACGCGGGCTCCGGCTCGAAAATTTGGGATCACAAGATTGAAGTCGAATCTGTCGGCAGGACTCGCGAAGGCCGCACCGGTATCTTCGAGCGCGTGACCAATCCGTTTGTCGGCGATGGTGGGGGGCGTGACAAAGAGTCTGTCGGAGGCGGTCTGGCTGCCGTGGACGGGATAGTGTTTGCGACCTCCGGTCTTGGCGTGATTCGGGCCCTTGATGCGGACACCGGCGGGATGATTTGGAGCCGACGTCTTAATACACCCATGCATTCCGCACCCAAAGTGGCAGGTGGGCGATTATTTGTGGTCTCTGATGATAATGAGTTATTTGCTGTCAATGCGGAAACAGGCGAGGTTCTCTGGACCTATCGGGGCATTGTCGAGAGTGCCCGCATGTTGACCACGCCCAGCCCGGCCATTGTTGATGATGTTGTTGTGGCCCCGTTTGCGTCCGGTGAAATCGTTGCTTTTCAGGTGCAAAATGGAAACGTATTGTGGCAGGATAGTCTCAGCGCCGCCGGACGTTTAACACCGCTGGCCACACTTAATGACATTTCCGGCGGGCCGGCCATCGCTGACGGCTATGTGATCGCCACAGCGCAGAGCGGTATCATTAACGCCTTTGATCTTCGTACGGGGCAGCGCATATGGACACAGCCTGCAGGCTCGCTCGGTTTCCCATGGGTGGTAGGGGATTTCGTCTACACGGTCACGACAAACGGCGAAGTGATTTGTCTGTCCAAAGTGACCGGCGGTGTAATCTGGATACGGGAACTTCGCGCTTTCAAAAAGGAAAAAAAGCGTAAAGGGCGCATCAGCTGGGCCGGACCGGTTCTGGCCGGCGACCGTCTCGTGCTGTTTTCCTCCCGCGGCGGCGCCGTAGAGGTGAGCCCGTATGACGGTAGTATCCTGCGGGAATTTGACGTGGACGGCGAAGTTTACGTGCCCCCTGTCATCGCGAATGAAACGATTTACGTTTACAATGATGACGCCAAAATCACGGCGTATCGCTAGGTTGCTTGTGTGTTCAAGGATGAAACCGGCTTTGACAAGCGCTTAAATCCTTCTGTTCGCTCCGTGCGCATTGCATTGATCGGTCGTTCAAACGTTGGAAAATCCACGCTGTTCAACCGCATGGCGGGCAAGAGGCTTGCCATTGTCAATGACATATCCGGGGTTACCCGGGACATCCGTGAGACGGAAACCAGGCTTCGCGGTCATCCTGTCACCCTCATGGACACCGCCGGGTTTGAGAGCGCCAAAGGCGATACACTTGAAGCCCGCATGCGGGCCAATACGGAAAAAGCTGTCGAATTGGCCGATATATGCATCTTCATTTACGACGCCCGCGCCGGGCTGACGCCACTCGACAATATATTTGCCGAACAGGTCAGGCGCTCCGGCAAACCTGTTATTCTGGTTGCTAATAAATGCGAATCCAACGCCGCGCATATCGGCATCACCGAAGGTTACGCTCTCAGCCTCGGTGACCCGGTCGAAATCGCCGCAGAACATGATATCGGCATGATAGATCTGCACGACACAGTCGAACGCGTCATTGATGCCCTCAATCTGCATCCCGGGGATGATACCTTCGGGCGATCCGACACGCCTCCTGTGCGCATCGCCATTGTCGGCCGACCCAATACGGGTAAATCCACGCTGATCAACACGCTGATCGGACAGGATCGCCTGCTTACCGGCCCCGAGGCCGGGGTGACACGGGACGCGATTACCATCGACCATGTGTGGCACGGCCGCCGTGTGCAATTCCACGATACAGCTGGCCTGCGCAAAAAAGCCAGGGTGCAGGAAACGCTGGAAAAACTCTCGGCCGGTGAAACCCTCCGCGCCGTTAAATTTGCCCAGGTCGTCGTTTTATTGATGGATGCCGCCACACCCTTCGACAAACAGGATATGCAGATCGCAGCACTGTGTGAAAGAGAGGGGCGAGCGATGGTCATCGGTATCAACAAGTGGGATTTGGTGAAGAATAAATCCAAAACGGCTAAAAACCTGCGCGAAGCGACGACACGGCTTTTGCCGCAATCACGCGGCATCCCTGTTGTCATGTTTTCCGGCCTGACGGGTAAAAGCGTCGACCGTCTCCTCCCTGCCATTGAGTGCACCCACAACGACTGGAGCGCACAGGTCAAAACGTCAGAGCTCAATGACTGGCTGCACGAAAAAATCATCCGCCACCCGCCGCCCGCCGTGAACGGAATCCGCATAAAGCTGAAATACATCACCCAGACAAAAACCCGCCCGCCGACATTCGTCCTCAAATGCTCCCGCGCCCACAAACTTCCGGCGAGCTATCAACGCTACCTCATCAACGGCCTGCGCGAAGACTTCGGCCTGCAAGGCGTGCCGATACGCATGTATGTGCGGGCAGGGGATAATCCGTATGCGAAGGGTTAATTCCGCCTGAACATATAGTCCTCTTAAAACACACCGCAGGCTTGTGTATCACAAACTGGCAGGGATCGCCGATAAAGGTTATGACAGCGATGAATGCCGGAAGGCCCTGATGGCCAAAGGTACCACACCCTGTATCCCGCCCCGAAAAGGACGACGCCCGCCCGCGCAGCTCTGTAAAACAACATATAAACAACGGCACAGGGTTGAAATTGTGTTCGCAAGGCTCAAGGACCGACGCAGGGTCGCGACCCGTTATGACAGATGCGCGCACACTTTTTTCGCTGCTGTCCTCATCGCGGCCATCATCATATGCCGGATCTAATGAGTCCCGACCTGATTCTTTGGCTGCCGCAGAAAACCGCAGCACCAAAGCTCCGGTCATGGCAGCCTTCGGCAGAAAAATCAAAACGATCCGGATGTCTCTGACCGGTGGGAACACAAATCATACCATCGCACCATCAAAGGGGATATGACCAAGGCCGAAATCGTAGGTGAGCCGAAAAATCAGTAACCTAATTTTGTTGCCGATCTGAACCCTTCATCAGTTGAAGGGCTGTGAGCAGTTTCTTTTTATCCGCGTCAAATCCCGACCGCACCCAGAGTGCTTCGAGCGCCCTCAACGTGCGTCCCATTCCGGAACCATCCGGGAAACCGGCTCCTTTCAGGTCACGGCCCTTGAGCGGAAAGCGCGGGACATTCCAGACCTTCGCGAATTCGGCTAATTCCATCCATCTTTTTGATATCATTGCACTATCTGCACCCGCCGCGCATATCAAGGCGCGGTCATGAATGACTGGGGCTGTACCCCGGTAGACAGCGGTTTTTCGCGCCTTTTCATCCATATCAGGTGACAGGACAGTCGTATCCGATGCCCATCCCATGAGCCGGGACTTCTCAACTTTTGACACTTTCAGACGCTGCACCAAGCCCGCAATCGCCAATTCGTCCCGCACTCCCATGGCCATGAGACGAAGCAGTGGGTCTACACTCAGCCCTTCCCTTTTTTCCAGTCCGACCATCATGGCAAGGCCCTCGATGCTACCGGCTTCCGGCAGGAGGATTTCCAGGATATCATTCGTATCCATAATCCGTACGGCGCGCAACGGGTCCGGAGCGGACAGGAGCTTTTTGAGTTCAGCCCAAACACGCTCGGCCGAAAGCACCTTTAATCCGGCACGGTTTTCGCGGCAGGCGCGTAGCGCCGTCGCGTCTATTTTGCCCTTGCCGGAATACCATGCCATAAGGCGGAAATAACGCAGGATGCGCAGGTAATCTTCACGCACACGGCTATCGGCATCGCCAACAAAGCGGAAGCGGCGGGCTTTCAGATCTTCGACTCCCTGCCCGCACGGGTCATAAATTCGCCCTTCGCGATCTGCATATAACGCATTCATGGTGAAATCACGACGATAGGAATCCTCCCGCCAATCCGCTGTAAAGGCTACAACAGTACTGCGACCATCCGTTTCAATGTCCCGGCGCAGCGACGTAATCTCATAGGGATGACCTTGTATAACAGCGGTCAGCGTGCCGTATTCAACCCCCGTCTCCATAAAACGGATACCCGCAGTTTCAAGAGCGTCCATAACATCCGGCGGTTCCAGCCGGGTGGCGATATCAACGTCCGCGACAGGTACCGTCAGCAAGGCATTGCGCACACATCCGCCGACAAAGCGCGCAGTGTTCTCCGGCAACGCGCTGAATATTTTCTGCACGGCCGCCGTAGTCATCCATGGGTGCGTCGCAGGATTTAATGTCATGTGGGTGAGGTTTGACATGCCGCGTTCCTACACCTTGACGCCGCATATGAAAAACTGAAACCGCGTAAATTGGTGCCCCATTCCAGAGAACGACGCCTCTACCGGAAATGACCCGTGACCGATGGGAAGGTCTCTGTGACGGCTATCGTGACATACCCATCACCATGGCAGGCCCATCACCATGGCAGGATGTAAAAAACACTGTTTGAATCAATCAATTTACTGTCGTAACTTTATTCTAATCCGCAGATTTCAATGTCACAATTTCCTCTGCCGATGTCGGGTGAACTGCACATGTGCTGTCAAAGTCAGCCTTGGTCAAACCGCCTTTTATACAGATACCGAGAGCCTGAATAATCTCGGGTGTGTCGTCTCCGACCAGGTGGATGCCGATGACGGTCTCATCCTCTCCCAGCGTGATAAGCTTCATGAGACATTGCTGTTCCTTATGGGCAAGGATATTTTTCATAGGCCGGAATTTGGTGGTGTAAACAGTGATGTCGTCCCCATGTTTCTGCCGCGCCTCCGGCTCGGTCAGGCCGACAACGCCAACAGGCGGCTGGGTGAATACGGCACTTGGGATATTGCTGTGGTCATAGGCGATCCTGTTTTTCCCGAAGACTGTTTCGACAAACGCCATACCTTCGCGAATAGCGACCGGGGTAAGGTTGACACGATCCGTTACATCGCCGATTGCATAGATGTGCCCGGCACTCGTCCGCGAATAGGCATCGACCGCGACCGCACCGTTTTCGTCAACATCAACCCCCGCCCTGTCAAGACCCAGACCGGCTGTATGCGGACGGCGGCCCGTAGCCATAAACACCAGATCAGTCGTGATTTTACACCTGTCGCCAAAGGTGACAGTATATTCGCCGGAGGATTTACTGATTTCAGTCGGGGATATATTGAAGCGCACATCAATACCGGCGAGCATCTGATGCCTGCCGACACACTCACGCACATCCGGGTCGAATCCCCTAAGCAGTCTTTCCCCGCGATAGGCCTGAACAGTTTTTACGCCCATACCGGCAAAAATACCGGCGAACTCAGAGGCTATGTATCCACCGCCGATGATTAAAATTTTCTCCGGCAGGTTTTCGAGCAGGAAGGCATCATCAGAGACAACTGCATGTTCCGCACCCCTTATGTCGGGTACCCAGGGACGACCGCCAACAGCTATGAGGATGGTTTCCGCTGTGACTTCCCTGCCGGAAATTTGCAATTTGAGGGTATGCGCATCGACAAATTCAGCGCGGTCTGAAAAAACCGTCACACCGCTACGCTCCAGCATGGTGCCGTAAATCCCCGACAGACGGCTGACTTCTTCCTGCACGTTACCGCGAAGTGAGGTCCAGTCGAAAGACACATCCTTGACCGACCAGCCATATTCTCCGGACGATTTTATCGCTTCGCCATATTGCGAGCCATAGACGAGAAGCTTTTTGGGTACGCAACCACGCACAACACAGGTGCCGCCCGGACGGCTTTCCTCAGCCACAGCCACACGCTTACCCAGCCGGGCCGCCAGACGCCCGGCACGTACACCGCCGGAACCTGCGCCGATGACAAAAAGGTCATAATCATAGTTGCTCACGAGACAGCTCCATCACGCGCGCATGGTCATCTTCGCCGACAATCACCACGCTTGCCAGATTCAGGAACAAACCATGCTCCATGATGCCCGGGATGCGATCAAGACAGTGCGCCGTTTCCGCCGGGTCAGGGATTTTTCCGCAGCGACAGTCAAGTATGCAGTGCCCGCCCTCAGTAATCAGTGGTCCGGACTTGTCGGCGTTTTCGCGCAACACTGCCTGCCCATCCGGGCAACCCGTATTTTTGAGGACGCGGTAAATTTGATCCGCGGTCAGCGTCATACCGAACGGGTCGACCTCAATAGGCAGAGGGAAGGCACCAAGGTGGTCAACCATTTTGGAATTATCGACAATCACCACCATGCGGTCAGAGGCATTGGCAATAATTTTCTCACGCAATAAACAGGCTCCGCCGCCTTTGATCAGGCTAAACATCGGATCGACCTCATCGGCACCGTCGATAGTCACATGGATTTTGCTGATCCGGTCGACATTGACCAGTGGCACACCGTTTTCATCAGCACACCTGGCGGTCGCCCGGGAGGTCGGCACGCCCCGGACCTCAAGCCCTCCTGCAACCCGCTCACCCAGTTTTTTGACGAATATTTCCGCGGCCGAACCCGAGCCCAGGCCCAGCGTCATGCCATCCTCGACGAAATCCAGCGCTGCCAGGGCTGCATTTTCCTTTTGCCTGCTCATACAGTTACGTTTTTTGTTCTTTTCGTCTTGACATTATCATGTGATAGCGCCTCGCCCAGCCCTCCCTGTTCACTTGCCGGGCTCTGCCCAAAGCAAGCGCATCATCCGGCACGTTATCTGTAATCACACCGCCCGAACCGAGAAAAGCCCCATGCCCAATGGTCACAGGGGCAACCAGTGACGAATGAGTCCCGACAAACGCACCGTTGCCGATTATCGTTTTATGCTTGAAATAGCCATCATAATTACAGGTAACCGTTCCCGCCCCGATATTCACATTCTCGCCGACTTCGGCGTCGCCGATATAGGAGAGGTGGCTCACTTTACTGTGCCTCCCGATAGCCGCTTTTTTGGTTTCGATAAAATTTCCGAGCTGTACACCTTCCCCCAGGTGTGTGCCCGGGCGAACGCGGGCAAAAGGGCCGATAGTGACATTTTCGCCGATAATCGCACCTTCGACATGGCAAAAAGAACGAATGACTGTGCCTGTGGCAATACTGACACCGGGGCCGAAGACAACATTTGCACCAATCTCCACGTCCCGGGCAATATCCGTGTCATAGGCAAAGATCACACTGTCGGGATCACGAAGGGTAACGCCCCTGTCAAGGCATTCCATGCGCTTGCGATCCTGGAATGCAGCTTCAGCCTTGGCCAGGTCATGGCGGGAATTTACACCAAGAACTTCGGACTCGGGACTTCGCACGACACGTGCTGTCTTGCCGTCACCACGCAGAATCCCGACAATATCGGTAAGGTAATACTCACCCTTTGCATTATTGTTTGTGACACGTGACAGGGCTGAAAACAGGCTTTGAGAATTACAGGAAAGCACACCGCTGTTACACAGGGTGATGGCCAACTGTTCCGGCGTTGCTTCTTTGGCCTCAACAATGGCAGAAAGATCCTCGTTGTCCGTTACCAGACGCCCATAAGCCCCCGGTTCATCGGTTTCAAAACCGAGCACGACCGTATCCGCCCCCGTGTCATGGGCCTCAAATACCCTGGACAAAGTGTCTTTTCTGATAAGCGGTGTGTCCGCGTAAAGCACCGTCACCGTGCCGTCAAACCCCTCAAACATGTCACGGCAAACATTGACCGCATGCCCGGTTCCCGATTGAAGCTCCTGCACAGCGATATCCATGTCCAGGTTTTGCGCGGCCGTGCGCACATCCGTATCCGCCTCTCCGACAACACAGACCGGCCTGTCCATTCCGGAACGGCGCACCAGATCCCCAACCCAGGCCAGCATTGTCCGCCCGCCCACTTCGTGCAGCACCTTGGACCGGGAAGATTTCATCCGCCTGTTCCTGCCGGCGGCAAGAATGATGGCGGCACGTTGTGGTGACATTCCGACTCCGGTTTGATTCTGCGCCATTGGAGACAGCGCACCTGCACTTTATCAGCCCTGCATAGGACAAAACCCTATAGAATAACAGGCCGGATTGTCATGAATTTGCCCAGAGGTTTGCCGTTTCTGTCATGATCCGGATGGGATACCAGTCGACAACGAAGTCATAACGGAACGAGACCTGAACAAAACGGAAGGGCATTTCCAAAAACCCCTGAATTTTCAGTTTGACAGTTTCAAACAAGTCGTGCACCAAAGCGATGGTTTTCCAGAGGAGGTAATGAGGAGATTTCCTGTGGCTCAAAGAGCACCCCGCGCCCGAAAAATATTAACTAACCTGGGGCTAGGACTGATAGCTGTTTTGTTGATGAAATTTTTCACTGGGCAACTCTAACTGAAGAACGAAAAGGTGTTTTGAGGACTGATAGCTGTTTTGTTGGTGAAATTTTTCACGGGGGGATAAGTCCAGCCCTGAAAGCGCGACAACTGCTCTGCGTGTCGGAAATACCGCCCGGGACGATGGTTTTTTATGGCGGTTTGATTGCAAAGTATTACTGACCACAGTGGCGGTTATTTCCTCACTTCCTGCATCGGTGGACAACAATCAATGATGGGGACAGTACAGGCGACCTTCCGGTTCGTACAGGAGCCGTACAGGAATCGGCTGCAAGTCCCGTATCATGACGGATAAGCATCATGGCTTTTCAGAAAAGGCCGTGACAGCCTCCGGTCCGCTGGTTATGTGTCGATAACATCACAAGTTTATTTTGAATATTGAAGTGGCGGCGAAAATATGTCGGGAACGGGGTCGAACCTGCATTTACGACCGACAATTAATCTGCTAGATAACGGACGTTAGACACTGCAAATTCGCGTTCGGGCACATTGTAATCAGTGTGACTGGCGCAAGAGATGGAAGTATTCCCATGTTCCGTATTGGACTTTTCCTTGCCACCAATTTAGCTGTACTGGCTGTCGTCAGTGTTGTTATGAGCCTTTTGGGGCTGGATGATTCCGGAATGACGGCACTTCTGTTTTTCTGCTTCATTTTAGGCTTCGGTGGATCTTTTGTTTCGCTCATGATTTCCAAGTGGATGGCCAAGCGCTCAACGGGCACTGTAATCATCGAAAACCCGACAACCGGGACTGAAAAATGGCTTTACGACGTAACAGCTGAACTATCAAAAAAAGCCGGTATCGGTATGCCGGAAATCGGCATTTTTCCATCCAGTCAGCCAAATGCCTTCGCTACCGGGTGGAACAGAAACAAATCCCTGGTCGCCGTGTCGTCCGGCCTTCTGGATAATTTCCGCAGAGACGAAGTCAAAGCTGTTGTCGCCCATGAAATCGGCCACGTGGCTAATGGCGACATGGTCACACTTGCACTGGTACAGGGCATTACCAACACATTTGTCCTGTTCTTCTCACGCATTGTCGCGCGGATTATTACCAGTTCAATCCACAATCAGGTGATGGCAATGCTGGGACGCTTCGTCATTGTGATGGTTTTGCAAATGTTGTTCGGTATCCTGGCATCAATTATCGTCATGTGGTTTTCCCGCCGCCGGGAATTCCGTGCCGACGCCATGGGGGCCCGTCTGACGAGCACATACGCCATGATTGCTGCTCTTACCCGGCTGAAAAAACCCGTGCCGCACTCCCGGCAGGATCGACTTCCGGATGAAATGGCGGCGTTCGGGATTTCATCCGGTTT
>JACOMS010000054.1 GCA_014324115.1 Hyphomonadaceae bacterium | reverse complement strand
CCTATGCCGACCCATGTCAAGCGCGCCAATAGCGCAAGATCAAAAGTCAGGGCTCTTGTCGAACATCCCTTCGCCGATCAGAAACGCCGCATGGGCCTGAGGATCAGGACCATGGGTCTGGCCCGCGCCACAATCAAAATCGGCATGGCCAACATTGCCTTTAACATACGACGCCTGATTTACCACGAAACACAGCGGATGAAGTGTGCCTGAAATCCGGATCATCAGCCCAAAACGCCTTCGGAACGCCCCAAAAGGGGCGCCACACAGGGCATGCAACCAGACTCCTGACCGAAATTACTCAAACATCAACGATACCAATTCAAAATCAAATGTTAATGCAGGTGCCCAGATGGACGTTTCTGGTGATGGAGGCTTGAAATTGAGTTTTACAAAAACACACCTTTCCCGCGCATTATCCTGATTTATGCTGCGCCAAGCCTGATCCCGTTCTTCTCCACATCCGCAGTGACCGTCTGTCCATCATGCAACTCGCCCGACAACACCATGCGGGCCAGTTCGTCCTGAACATTTTTCTGGATCACGCGCTTGAGCGGACGTGCTCCATAGGACGGATCATAACCCTGTTCTCCCAGCCATGTACGGGCAGTATCGGTTAGCTCCACCTTGATCTGCCGATCATTAAGCCAGTTCTGCAAATGCTTCATTTGAATATCCACAATCGCACCCATATGTTCAGGCTTGAGACGCTCAAACAGCAGGGTTTCATCCAGACGGTTGAGGAATTCAGGCCGGAAACGGGTATTGAGTTCGGCCAGAACGCCTATGCGGGCCTTTTGCACTGACTCACCGTCCGCAAGGTTGAGCAAATGCTGTGCGCCGATGTTTGAAGTCATGATGATCAGCGTATTGCGGAAATCAACCGTCCGCCCCTGCCCGTCGGTCAAGCGGCCATCATCCAGCACTTGCAACAGCACATTAAACACATCGGGGTGAGCTTTCTCGATCTCGTCAAAGAGCGCGACCTGATAGGGTCGGCGCCGGACAGTTTCGGTGAGCGCTCCGCCTTCGTCATAACCCACATAACCGGGAGGGGCCCCAATCAGCCGCGCGACCGAATGCTTTTCCATATATTCCGACATATCCATGCGCGTAATGGCGGCATCATCATCGAACAGGAATTCAGCCAGAGCCTTGGTTAGCTCGGTTTTCCCGACGCCGGTCGGGCCGAGAAACATGAAGGATCCAATAGGTCTCGCCGGATCTTTCAGTCCGGCACGTGCACGACGCACGGCATCAGAAACCGTCTTGACCGCCTGTTTCTGGCCAACCACACGCGCACCCAGAACGTCTTCCATGCCCAGCAGTTTTTCCCGCTCACCTTCGAGCATTTTCTCGACAGGAATGCCTGTCCATCGGGAGATAACCGTCGCAATGGCTTCCGATGTAACAGTTTCCCCGGCCAGAGCGGAAGGCTCTCCGTCGTCCGCTTCCAGACCCGCCATTTGCGTTTCCAACGCGGGAATGTCCTCGTGTTGGAGGCGTCCGGCGGTTTCGTAATCACCCCGACGGACGGCATCCTGCAATCTGAACCGGGCCGCCTCCATCTGTTCCTTGACATCGGTCGCGCTCGCAAGCCTGGATTTTTCCGCTTGCCAGTTCGCCGCCATTTCAGCACTTTGGGCCTCCAGTTCCCTGATTTCCGCCTGTCTTTTTTTCAACCGGTCCCGGGACGCCTCGTCTTTCTCTTTTTTCAGTGCCTCAACCTCAATCTTGAGCTGCACGAGGCGGCGGTCAGTTTCATCCAGAGCTTCGGGCTTGCTGTCAACCTGCATGCGCAACCGGCTTGCAGACTCATCCATCAGGTCGATGGCTTTGTCCGGGAGTTGCCGGTCGGTAATATATCGGTTGGAAAGCTGTGCCGCGGACACAATGGCGGAGTCGGAAATGCGGATACCGTGATGGACTTCGTATTTTTCCTTCAATCCGCGCAAAATGGAAATCGTGTCCTCGACGGTCGGTTCTTCGATGAATACCGTGAGGAAACGCCGAGCCAACGCGCCGTCCTTTTCTAAATGTTTCCTGTATTCATCCAGCGTGGTCGCACCCACGCAGCGAAGATCGCCCCGGGCCAAAGCCGGTTTCAACAGGTTTGCCGCATCCATCGCCCCATCGGTTTTACCTGCCCCGACGAGTGTGTGGATTTCGTCGATGAAGAGGATGATTTCACCATCGGCCTGTTCGATTTCCTTGAGCACGGCCTTGAGACGTTCCTCGAAATCACCGCGATACTTTGCGCCTGCAATCAGGGCACCCATGTCAAGGGTAAGCAGGCGTTTATCACGAACTGATTCCGGCACATCGCCGGACACAATCCGGTTGGCGAGACCTTCGGCAATGGCGGTTTTCCCGACCCCGGGCTCACCGATCAGCAGGGGATTGTTTTTCGAGCGACGCGACAGGACCTGTATGGTACGCCGGATTTCCTCATCCCGGCCAATAACCGGATCAAGCCTGCCATCTCGCGCCGCCTGAGTCAGGTCACGTGCATATTTGGACAGCGCATCATACTGGTCCTCGGCCGCGTCGGAAGTCACGGGTTCATCCTTTTGCACAGACTTGACAGCTTCGGCCAACCGATCCTTGTCCACCTGTCCGGCATCCAGCGCCGCACTTAAATCCTGGTCCGCATTCAGGACGGTTGCCAGCAGGAGTCGCTCGACAGTCACAAAGGCATCGCCCGCCGATTTGGCCGACTTTTCAGCGTTGGCAAAAATTCTGGCGGCGTCCCGTGAGAGAGATAGTCCTGAACCGCCCTGCACAGCGGGCAATTTCTTCAATCCGGCCTCAATGGCATTTTCCAAAGCGCCAATTTGGCCTCCTGCCATCTGGATGAGATTTTTCGGGAGACTACCCTGTTCATCCAGCAAAGCCCGCATGATGTGCAGTGCGACGAGTTGCTGATGATCACGGGTGACAGCCTCCGTTTGTGCCGCCTGGATCACGCCGCGTCCACGCTGTGTATAAATTTGAATATCCATGCCCGTATCACTCTTGCAGGAATTTTATCTTCCCGGCGGATATGGGAGTGAATTCCGCACCATCAAGGGACATTAGGAAAGCATGAAACGACCGATTTCGTCACCTTCATCATCCTGTAGACTCTGTCCCCGGTTTGTCCCAGCGCATCGCGACATCCTGCTATTTCCCCGGGGGACGCGGGGTTTACGCCACACCGCATTCCGGTACAACGACGACGAAACGGAGACAAATATGCAAGCCAAACCCTGGCCGGAACTTCAACCCCCCGAACAACCCGGCATGGAAATGCCGCCCTTTGAAAAACGGCCCCCAAGTCAGGTTGCTGAAGATCAGGCCGGGAGGGTCGGTCCGGTCAACCCGGAATCTGCCACTACGGGCATACCTGACGAGTCCCGCTCCGAAGCGGTCGCATCCGGGATCACCAATTTCATGTGCGCCGGTGCAGCTGCCTGCAGTATCCCGAAACCCGCGCACATTTTGGTGGAATCCCGCTGATCCTGATTGAGAGAATCAAAAGGAAATCCCTGCGCCCTCTATGACCCGTATCCTTGTTGCAGGCGCCGGAATTGGCGGGCTAACCGCAGCACTGTGTCTCAAACAGACCGGGTTTGATGTTACCGTGTTCGAGCGGGCGGCGTCATTATCCGGGGCCGGAGTCGGCATACAACTGGGTCCCAATGCCCTGCATGTGCTTGATGCGCTGTGCCTGCGCGCGGACCTTGACGTATGTGCCGTCACCCCCGAGGCTGTCTCGCTGCGAAACTACAGGACCGGAAAGCCGCATCTGCAAGTCCCTTTGGGAGAGAGATTCAGAGCGCGCTACGGCAACGGGTATGTGCATATACACCGTGCGGATTTACAAAAGATATTGTACAGGGCTGCGCGGAGAAACGGCATTCGTGTCAAAACCGGCCACACTGTGACGGGCGTGAGTCCGTGCGAGACCTGTATCAGGGTCATGACATCACGGGGCGATTTTGACGGCGATATCCTGATTGCCGCGGACGGCATCCGTTCAACACTGCGGCGAATACTCTTCGGAAACTTGCAGGCCGAATTTTCAGGCTGCATTGCCTGGCGGGCCTTGATTGATCCGCTCAAACTGGATGTACCTGTTGCAAAACAGATCCATGGCTGGATCGGACCGCGTCGGCATGTTGTGGCCTATTATGTACGGGGCGGAGCCTTGATCAATCTGGTTGCCGTCGAAGACGATCAGAAATGGGCTGGAGAGAGCTGGATGGAACCGGGCGATAAATCCGAATTACTCCAGCACTTTTCCGGTTGGAATACTCACGTCATATCCCTGCTTTCCGCCTGCGAAGATGTGTATAAATGGGGTTTGTTTGACCGGAATCCTTTGTCGGACTGGACGGATGGGCGAGTCACTGTTCTGGGCGACGCCGCCCACCCCATGCTTCCTTTCATGGCACAGGGCGCGGCCATGGCTATTGAAGACGGGTGGGTTCTGGCCCATTGTCTATGCCGATATCCAGTCACGCAAGCCCTGCAAAATTATGAACGGTTTCGCAAACCCCGCACATCACACCTTCAGGCCATATCCAGACAGAACGCCAAACTGTACCATGCCCAAGGTGCGGCGCGCACCTGGCGTAATTTCAAACTGGCTATCGGACATGCAATCCAGCCCTTGCAGGACATGCAGCTCGACCTAATCTACGGGACCAATGTTGCCCGGGATTACCCTCTGGAATTCGCATAATGACCCCACCGCTTGAAGGCATTAAAATCATAGAAATTGAAAGCTTGGGGCCTGCCCCGTTTTGCGGCATGCTGTTGGGAGACCTTGGGGCGGAGATTACGCTGATCAAGCGCCCCATCAGCACTTCGCCATTTCAGGGCGATAATGTCCCGCTCATTGATCAGGGCAAAACCGCCGTGAAACTTGACCTGAAATCAAGGGATGACTCCGCGCAGTTAAAAACTCTTGTCCAAGACGCAGATGGCCTGATTGAGGGAATGCGGCCGGGCGTGATGGAAAGGCTGGGCCTGGGCCCGGGGGATCTGGCCCCAATCAATCCGGCACTTGTCTACGGACGCGTGACCGGCTGGGGACAGGACGGACCGCTGTCACGGGCGGCCGGACATGATATTAATTACTCGGCACTATCAGGTGCGCTCTGGTTCTCGGGCCAACCCGAACAACCGCCATTGGCTCCGCCCACATTGCTGGCCGATATTGGCGGCGGTGCGCTTTATCTGTCGGTTGGTATCCTGTCGGCGTTGCTGCAGGCTAAATCCACCGGACGAGGCGCGGTCATAGACGCAGCCATGATCGACGGTTCGGCGCATATGCTTAACCTTTTGCTGACTGCCATACCCGCCGGAGTCATCCGCGAGGTACGCGGCACAAGCCCGCTGGATGGCGCACACTGGTACAACACCTATGCCTGTCATGACAAAAAATATATCACGGTCGGGTCTCTGGAACCGAAATTTTACGCCTTGCTCCTGGAAAAGCTCAACCTGCAAGCCGGACCGGAATTTTCCGATCAATTTGATTCTGCAAAGTGGCCGGAGCTGAAAACGCGGTTTGAAGCCTTGTTTGCAATGAAAACCCAAGCCGAGTGGTGTGACCTGCTCGAAGGCACAGACGTCTGTTTCGCACCGGTACTAACTCCTTCGGAGGCGGCGGAACACCCGCACATGAAGGTACGAGGCATATACGAGAGACGCGATGGTCGGCTGCGCGCGGCTCCTGCACCCCGGTTCAAAAATCTGACTGATTAGCGTGTTGCAATAATATCCAGGTTCACATCAACCGGAAACCCGACCCATTCCCCGGTTTGAAAATCTGAACCGGTACCTATTTCATAATCACGACGATCCAGAGTAAGCCCCCCCTTGGCGCGAGCAACATTGCCGTCCACATCCAGCGTAAAAGACAATGTTGCCGGGTTGCTGTTGTCTTTTATGGTGAGAGTCCCCCTGGCGCTGTACGATGACTCACCCGGCGTGATCGCGTCAGACACAAAACTCGCTGTCGGGAATTCGGCTATGTTGAACCATTCGGGCAAAGGCAAATTGTCATTGCGATCCCGGGTTCCGGCATCAACTGATGACAGGTCTACAATAGCGTGGATTTTACCCCCGGACGGGTCTTGCGGATTGAGCCTGATGGCCGCGGCAAAGCGCGAGAAATTACCGGTAAAAATCCCGTTATGATCAGCATTGAAGGTCAGGGTGCTTTGGCTCGCATCCATGTCCCATACATGATCTCCGGAAAATGTTGGCAGGTTTGCAATAAACCCGGAATTTACTTCAGCGGGCGCTGTTTCAACGGAACCGCCACAGGCCGTCAACCCAACCGCCGTGATCAGGGGAAACAGTGATTTCATAATCATACTCCGTTATGCTCCTGGTTTCAGTATGGGTATCATTCGGGTCAGAACATCGTCTTTATTGACGAAATGATGTTTCAATGCTGCCCCGACATGTAGAAAAAATGTCAGTGCAACCGTAATGGCCAGACAGTTGTGGACATTTTTCCACAACACCTCAGCACCGTCTGTGCGAGTCAGGAACGGCACATCGGGCCAGGGAATGATTTTGAACAATTCCGTGCTGATTTTTGGCGTCGAGACGGACACCACGATCCAACCCGACAGGGGCACGACAATCATTAACACATAAAATCCGACATGTGTCAGCCTGGCACCCAGTCTCTCATAGGTCTTCATTCCGTCAGGAAGAGCGGGCGGCTTATGGGTAAACCGCCACCCCAATCGAACCAGTGAGAGCAGCAGAATCACAACTCCAAATGATTTATGGAGTTGGAAAATTTCATATTTCGTTGGGGAACCGGCCATAGCTGTCATGATTTTTCCGCCGATGATCTGGCCGACAATCAGGACGGCGACGACCCAGTGTAACCAGATAGCCACACGGGTATACTGCTGTTCCGCCGCGAACATGGGAAAGTGTCTTATTCCGACGGCTGATAATACTCGGCTTCGATCATGATCCCGACCTCGTCAGAATTGGCCGGCGCATACTTACCCAGCCCCCATTCTGAACGCAGCAACTCACCCCTTGCCGAGAAACCGATCTTGGTAACACCACCAAAGGCCTTGCCGGCCTTGTTGAATGTCACGTCCAGTGTGACAGGTTTTGTGATACCGAGGATTGTCAAATCACCCGTGACCTGGCCCGTGTTTCCGGAAGTCAGGGTTACACCATTGCTGGCGAATGTGATTGTTGGGAATTCAGCGGCATTGAACCATTCCTCCCCGACAAGTTTATCCGCCCAGACTTTTGATCCGGCTTCGATGTCCGCGGCTGAAATGGACGCGGTCACAGATGATTTCTGCGGTTCCTCAGCATTCCAGTTCAACACGGACTCCCAATCCGTCCACGTCAGGATTGGACGCGAAAACCCCATATGGCTGTAGGAAACCTTCAGGTAGGCATGGGTTTTATCAAGGTTGTACATACCGGACGGCGCACCGCCGGTATTGGTTTGGTTTTCCATGGTTTGGTTTTCCATGGTTTGGTTTTCCATGGTTTGGTTTTCCATGGTTTGGTTTTCCATGGTCTGGTTTCCGTCTTCGGTGTGAGAGGCAACCGTAGACGCCTGCCCGCAAGGGACAAGTGCCAACACAAACGCGGAAACAGTGAAAATTTTGAAGTGAGTCACGACAACCTCCTTAAAGGGTTTGGATTACAATTATCATAGCACGGACCTGGCCGCAAGGCGCAGCTTACGGGTTTATAATTACGTTTTCAAGAACGGCAGCCATCAAACCGAATGTATCGCATCGGCAAGACTTCGTACCAAATCAAGCGCCGAAACATGACCGTCCCTATGTGCCTTATCAACAATGGCTGTTCCCACGACTACGCCGTCGGCATGCCCTGCGATGTCCCGGGCGCGCCCGGCTGTTTTGACACCAAAACCGACGACAACAGGGAGTCCGGACGCATTTCTAACCCTGGCCACCTGATCTGCGATGGAGTGGGAGTTCGACATGGATGCACCGGTCACACCCGTCATGGAGACATAATAGACAAACCCTTTCGTTCCCTCCACGACCTGCAGCAGGCGTTCTGCATCGGTCGTCGGGCTGGCCAGACGGATAGGTGCCAGATCGTGATTTTCAAATGCCTCACGCAGTTCGCCATCCTCTTCGGGGGGCAGGTCCACAATGATCGCCCCGTCAACACCGGCATCAGACGCGGCACGGGCAAATTCGCCGTAGCCCATGTGATGCACGGGATTACAATACCCCATCAGGATCATGGGCGTTGTCGCGTTTTTACGACGAAACTCCAATGCCATATCCAGGACGGACATCAAGGTGGCTCCGCCCTGTCGTGCGCGGATACCTGCCTCTTCAATCGCGGGGCCGTCTGCCATGGGATCACTGAACGGTACACCAAGTTCGATAATATCTACCCCGGCATCCGGCAACGCATCCAACAACGTTTGCGAAGTTTCACGATCCGGGTCGCCGCCCATTATATAGGTAACAAAAACCTTCCTGTTTTGTCTGAAAACACTGTTCAAACGATCAGTCATTTCCGCCTGTTAGAAAAAACATATGTGCATGACCAGAAAAAACCGGCGCGGGGTAATAAGAACGTGTTTCGTACCCGGATTTCCACCATAGACCCGGCGTTTTGCGAACAGCCGGGGTACGGCGGCGAAATATCCAGGGGCAGGCCCTATTAACTTAATGGGTTCCCTCATAATTGCGATGTGTGATTCATGGGTTGCAAAGGAGATTTTGCGATAGGTGACATGTTATCAGAAGAAGGGCTTGCCCGGATTGAACCGTTTCCCCTCGGCCGCGTAGTGTGGCGCGTGTGGATGACTGCAAAATAATTTCGGGCATTATCCATGCCATTAAATCGGAGTACGGGTCCTGCAAAATTCTGTATAACCGGTTCAAATGCTGGAGCGGGAGGGGCATTCCTGACAAGACATTGAACCAATTAATTGCCAAAAGGGACCCCGGATGTATCGCACCCTGTATCCCGCCTCGAAAAGGGCGATGTTCGCCCGCACAGTTTTGTAAAACAACATATAAACAACGACATAAGGTCGAAAATGTGTTCGCAAGGCCCAGGGAATTGGCGCAGGGTTGCGATCCGTTATGACAGATGCGCGCGCACTTTTTTCGCTGCTGTCCTCATCGCGGCCATCGTCACATATTGAATTTAATGAATCCTGACCTTAATTGTCACATCCCGCTCCGTCAGATGTCCGTGCCGCGCTGCCGGGGGATCCGATTTACAGTGTTTCACGTCAAACCTGCCTGACCATTGAGGATATGATTGCGACCAGTCCAGGTGACGGATATGAATGCACTGCAAGCCGGACAATGTCTGAATTTACCTGTCGGGCATTGCCTGTGTTAAATTATCTGTTATTTCTGCTCCCGGAATGCCGATTTCGCTCTGCGCTTTTCATGTTGTGAAGGCCTCAACCGTTGCAACAGGGACCTTGCGTCCTGTATAAGCGCAGAGTTGAATGCTAGGTGAGTCACAGGTATCATACTGCGGCAATCCTGAACGGACTACAGGGAGATTATGTTGAACCTTATTATGCAGAACGCATCAGGCGGAGGTGGCGGAGGCGTCATGGTGCAGATTCTGCCGCTGGTTGTGATTTTCGCCATTTTCTGGTTCCTGCTCATCCGTCCGCAACAGCAGCGCATGAAAAAGCACCGCAAAATGCTGGCTGAAATCAAACGTGGCGACGTGGTCGTCACCAATGGCGGTCTGGTTGGGAAAGTAACCAAAGCTACGGAAGATGAGCTCACCCTGGAAATCGGTAAAGGCGTCAAGGTCAAGGCCGTGCGCTCCATGATGGCTGACGTCCGCACCCGCCTCGAACCGGCCAACGATACCGGCAAGACATAGACAGATAATCCAACTCCCCGCGCCAAGGCCCGCTCCATGCTTCATTTTTCCCGCTGGACAACGTTCATGATCCTAGGGGCGGTGCTATTGGGCTTCCTTTTGGCAATTCCCAATTTTGTGCCCTCTAATGTTCGGGGCAATTTGCCATCATCAATCGACCGGACCGTCAATCTCGGCCTCGACCTGCAGGGTGGGGCCCATATGCTTCTTGAGGTAGACCTGTCCAGTGTTCTGGAAAACCAGCTCAAAAATGAACGTGGAGCGATCCTGCAATCTTTCCGCGATGCCAATCCACGTATAAGCGCCGAGGTCCGGGTTGAGGACGATGCCATAGTCGGACGTTTCCGACGGCTTGAGGACGTCGAGCGCGGTATGGATGCGCTGCGCGAACTGGCCGTCCCGGTTGACCGCGCCAGCCTGAGCACGGCGCGCACGATCCGGGTCGAGCAACCGGGAGAGCAGAGTTTTCGCGTAACAATCACGGATGAAAATGTCGAGTTCATCAAGAACCGCACGATTGCGCAATCTATCGAAGTATTACGAAAGCGTATTGATCCCGCCGGCACAACGGAAATGACCTTGGCCAAAGAGGGCAACGACCGGATACTGCTTCAAATACCCGGGGCCAGGGATGTATCGGAAATCAAGGAACGGATCAACAAAACGGCTAATCTGAGTTTTCACATGGTGCGGCCGGAAAGTAATTCCGACGCAGCCATGGAACTGGCTGTGACCGAAGGCAAGGTTCCACCGGGAGCGGCCTATTTCCCCGAACAGTACGGTCGTGGTCTTATCGTTGAGGAACGCACCAAAATTACGGGCGCCTGCCTGAAATCTTCCAGTGAGGGTCTGCATCCCGAAGGTGGTCATCCCATTGTGAATTTCAGCTTCAATATCAATTGCGCCAAGCTCTTCGGTAATTTGACAACCCAAAATATAGGCAAGCGTTTTGCGGTTGTCCTTGACGGTGAAATCATCACTGCTCCACGCATTGTTGGAGCCATCACAGGCGGGTCCGGTTTTATCGAAGGCAGCTTTACCAATGAGTCTGCACGTGAGCTTTCACTGCTCCTGAATGCCGGTGCATTGCCCGCCAAGCTGATTATTTCCGAGGAACGCACTGTCGGGGCCGAACTCGGGGCCGATGCCATCCGCGCAGGCAAGATAGCTTCCATAATTGGCTTGGTCGGCGTTGCGATATTCATGTTGATGTCTTACGGCCTACGCTTTGGCGCGATCGCCAATATGGCTTTATTCACTAATATCATTCTTATTGCGGCAGCACTCTCTTTTCTGGGGGCAACACTCACCTTGCCGGGCATTGCCGGGATTATCCTGACCATAGGTATGGCCGTGGATGCCAATGTGTTGATTTTCGAGCGAATACGGGAAGAAACCTATAATGGTCGACCGCCGGTCAACGCGATTGATACAGGCTATCGCCGCTCGCTCGCGCCTATTCTCGACGCCAACATCACGACACTCATCGCGGCTGTGACACTCTACTTCGTCGGATCAGGCCCCGTTCGCGGTTTTGCCGTGACACTGGCCATCGGTATCGTAATGTCGGTCTTTACCGCCGTCGTCTTTGCCCGCCTGCTGACCGCCACATGGCTACGCGGCACACGTCCGAAAACACTGCCCATTTAGAAGCATCAAAATGCGCGATATTTCCCTCGTCAAACTGCTCCCGGTTGAACCCAGGGTTCCGTTCATTTCCCTGCGTATGGCTGCAGCTGTCCTGTCCACCCTTGCACTTATCGCGTCTGCCTTTTTATTTGCGACCAGAAACCTGAATTACGGGATCGATTTTACCGGTGGAACAATTCTGGAAGTCGATACGGGCAATCAGCCACCTTTGGAGGACATTCGGACGCGTTTGGGTCAGGAAATCGGTGGCATAGGACTTCAAACCATCGCCCCTCGGCCGGGTGCGAACAGTGATCATGATTATGTCCGTATTGCTATCCCGCTGCAAGAAGAGGGTGAGGAAGGCGCTGCCGTTCAGCAACGGGCGCTTGCCAATATTCAAAATGCTCTCGGAGATGTTATCCCCGACCTCTCTGCCGATGCGTGCGGACCGGATACGCCCGCACCATGTGTCCGCGGACAGGATGTGGTCGGTTCCAAAGTCTCGGGTGAGCTCCGCCGGAAGGGCCTCCTGGCCATCGGAATCGCGCTGCTTATGGTCTTGGTCTATATCTGGTTTCGCTTCGAGTGGCAGTTCGCTGCGGGCGCGGTGATCGCCCTGTTCCACGACGTGTTTCTGACCATTGGCGTATTCTCGCTGACCCGGATCGAATTCAATCTGTCCATTATCGCGGCGATCCTGACAATTGTGGGTTATTCGCTCAATGATACGGTGATCGTCTATGACCGCATTCGCGAGAACATGCGCAAATACAAGAAGATGGCGATGCTGGAACTGATCAATCTATCGATAAATGATACACTGTCGCGGACGATTTTGACGTCGATGACCACCCTGATGGCCCTGATCGCACTATATGTTCTCGGTGGGCCGGGTCTGCGCGGCTTTTCTTTTGCCATGATCTGGGGTGTGATGGTCGGAACCTATTCATCAATTTTCGTTGCTTCACCGCTTCTGCTTCTATTGGGCGTGAGACGTGGTAGCCGAACAGAAACTCCGGTAGCGAAATCGGAAACGGCCTAAAGCCGGTTTACATGATGCCTGCCGATGCGCAGGATTGCGCGTCCGGCTACACGGTGAGCCTCGACAAATCCGATCAGCTTTTCCGGGATTGTCTGGACACCATCGCCGACAAACATGTAATTATCTCCGGATTGTCCAACACAGCGCTTGATTATCATGCCCTGGTCGATGTGGTTGATGATATAAACAAGCCCCTTCCGTATTCGGCGGGATCTTACAGTCAAAACATAATCCCCATCCTCAAGGGTCGGAGACATGGAAGCCCCTTTGACTTTAATGATGCGCACTCCCTGCAATGACGCGACTTCAGGCCAATGCGGGGCTGTAACCTAGAGATCAGGCTCAACCACCTCGACATTGGGGGCGTAAGGTGTGGTCACTTTCTTCGTTTTCACGCCCTTCATGTCCCAGAACATTTCGGCAAACTCATTGCACAGTTCGATCAGTTTAATCCCGTCATCGCGGTGTAGATCCTGTTTGCAGGCAGACCCGGCCATCATAATCTTGTGGGCCAGTTCATGTGCACCGGGATGTTTTTCAAGATTATCGCCCTTCATGAAATCGCCCCAGATGATGCGGGTCTGGTGTTTGGTGTTTTCGGCCATTTCTTCCTTTTTGGCCGTATTGCGGGCCACCTGCATGGCAAAGGCTGTATCGGAAAGGCCCTTGTCTTTCAGGCTCAAAAGTATGTCTATCTGGCGCAGGGTCGAGACGGCATAGTAGGTCACAATGCGCGCGTCATAGATGCCGCAGGGAATGTCGCAATGGGCCGAAGCTGCATTGATAGAGCCGTCAAATTTTGAAATGATGTCGTGTAACATAAATATCTCCCGTATTTCTGCTTATCTTGTGTGGTGTTTTTGTGCAAGTTTGAACACAGCCAGGATGAATATCGCGCCGACCGTAACAGCAAACAGGCTGTGTGTCGGGCTCGTCAGCCAGTGCAACACTGTTGCGATGGTTAAACCGCCGTGATCGCCGTCGTGGGCGTGGGCAGCGGTAGCGCCCAGTGGTAAAAGATATGCAAGGGAACGGGGTGAAATGTGCGACATGTTCGTTTTCTCCGAAGTTGAAAATTACGTGATAGTGGCACCCTAAAGGTTAAATGTGGCGAGCGCAACACCGTTGCCGAATTGTCGCAAGGGGTAGTTATGTTAGACGATCACCTCCGGGAAAATCTTCTGAAAGTCGATCCGGACAGGTATCGCGCCGCCATGTTTGCACAATCCGGGACGCGTGAGCGGCTCCTTGTTTTCTACGCCTTTCATGCCGAGCTGTCCAAAGTCCCGGAACGGGTATCCGGGCCCGTGATCGGGCAAATTCGCTATCAATGGTGGCGAGACGCAATAGATGAAATCTACTCTGGCGAGGGTGTGCGCAACCATGAGGTCGCAGCCTCCCTGACGCAGGTTTTGCACGAGCGGGACGTGCCGCGCTACTGGATAGACAGACTTATTGATGGACGGGAACGTGATCTTGATCCGACGCCTTTCAAAAACATTGACGATGCCCGTAATTACTGCCGCCGGACATCCGGTGTGCTCATGCAGATTGCAGCCTGGCTCTGTGTCGATGAATTCAACGAAAAAGGAGTCTTGAAAGCCGGGGAGTCATGGGGTTTGACCGGACTGGCGCGATCATGGAAATATTACAGGCGCACAATACTGTCGGAATTGACATACGAGACTGTCGGCGCCGCCGCACATGAAACATATACGCAAGCCCGCACCGATCTTGGTAAACTTCCCGAGATGCTTGTCCCTGCATTGGCCTATGCCGGACTGGTACCGAAATACCTGTCCCGATTGAGGGCATCCAAATTCAACCCGGACGAAGACAGTTTGATCTATCCGGTATTGTTGAAACAACTCCGGCTCATGGGTGTGGTTATGCGCGGGTTTATTTAAAGCTCCCGGTTGCACCTGCTGTAAAAATGTCTAACGTCCCCGAAGATTTTGGGGAAACCAAAAGGAAGGTGACGTGGCTGAAAAGGTGCTAACAACGCCCGGTAAGGGCTTTTTGGGGTGGGTGGAAAGGACGGGGAACCGGCTTCCCGATCCGGTTTTCATCTTTTTCTATCTGATTATTCTGCTCATGATCATTTCCCTGACGTGCTGGGCGTTGGGGGTGTCTGCCCAGCATCCAACCCAGCTTGACACAGGTGGCAATCCTGTCGTGATCAAGGCTAAAAGTCTTTTGTCTCCGGACAATATCCGGAAATTCTGGGTTGATATGCCCAAAACATTCACGCACTTCCCGCCGCTTGGATATGTCCTCGTTGCGATGCTTGGTGCCGGGGTGGCGGAACGCTCGGGACTGTTTGCCAGTGCCATTCGCGCCTCTGTCCGCAATGCGCCCAGGGCCCTGCTGACGCCGACCATTGCGCTTATCGCCATGTTATCCAACCATGCCACTGATGCCGGGTATGTGGTTATGATACCGCTGGCCGCCGTTATCTTTGCGGCTGCCGGACGGCACCCGCTGGCCGGTATTGCCTGTGCCTTTGCCGGCGTCTCAGGCGGATTTTCCGCCAACATTGCGCCCGGTCAGCTTGATGCACTGCTCTACGGTATTACCGAAGCCGGTTATGAGGCCGCCGGGATTGACGGCGGGTGGACGGCTAATATTGCCGGTAACACCTATTTAATTATTGCACTTCTCATTATTTACCTGCCCATCATCTGGTGGGTTACGGACAAAATCATTGAACCACGCCTAGGCACATGGGCGCCGGACAGCGACAGTGACATGTCGTCCTACTCCAGTGAGGAAGACAAGCCCCTGACCGATGCCCAGCGCAAAGGTCTGCGCTGGGCACTCAATGCGTTAATTGGCGTGGTTCTGCTCTGGGTCGTCATGACCATCGGACCGGGTACACCGTTGATTGATGAGACAGCCTGTCCGCCCGATGACGCCGCCGCGGGAAATTGTAGCCCGGTCACTAATTACGGGCCGTTTTTCCGCTCACTCGTCGGTGGTTTCCTTGCTCTGTTTCTGTTTACCGGATGGGCATACGGGGCGGCGGCCAAGACCATCAACACCCATAAGGACCTGGTCAACATGATGTCGGAAGCCATGAAGGATATGGGGTATTACCTCGTACTCGCCTTTGCGGCGGCGCATTTTGTAGCTATGTTCGGCTGGTCGAATCTCGGTCTGATTTCCGCCGTACACGGGGCAGGTGTCATAGAGGCCAGTGGCTTGCCTTTGCCGATTGTCCTCGGATTGATCATAGTTTTTGCGGCGCTTCTGAACCTGTTTGTCGGCTCGGCCTCCGCGAAGTGGGCGCTGTTGGCTCCCGTTTTGGTACCGATGCTGATGCTACTCGGCATTAGTCCGGATGCCTCAACCGCTGCTTACCGCGTTGGTGACGGGGCGACCAATATCATCACGCCATTAATGGTCTATTTCCCGCTTGTCCTCGTGTTCGCGCAGCGCTGGAAAAAGGATTTCGGTTTGGGGTCTCTGACTGCCATGATGATCCCGTATTCAATTTATCTACTTATTTCCGGGATTATTCTCGTGATGGCCTGGATCATGCTGGGCTTGCCGTTCGGACCCGGTGCACCGGCAACGATCAAACTGGTAACGGGTTAAACCTGTTCCTTTGTATTTTTTTGCCCCTTATGTCTTTTTCGGCTTGCTTTGCCATCAGGATTTACCTATATGCGACTCATGCTGGGTCTGTGAGTGTTTTTGTTCAACAGGCCCGTTAAACCCACACTACAAATTCGGGAGAATATCATGAACAACAGGCAATCCTTCAGGATGTACCAGAGGAAAGTACGCGCACTGGCAGAGGCAGATGAGTTTCGTCAGGATCCGGATGTCTACTGGTGTCAGGCTCGGAGAGAGGCAGAGGCAGACGTGAACGTCGCTGAGAGCGAGTCGGCCCAGGAAGAGACGTGAACATCGCTGAGGGCTAGTCCGGCCCGGGAGGAGGTGGAAGCAGCCGGGGCAGGTCGGGTTGGAGAGGGCGAAGAAGATCACGAGACCAGTCGGAGGCGGGCTAAAACTGGTTAGATAGTCCCCAAAAAGGCGGAATCGACCCATAGTGGACAAGTAGGTGCGCCGAAAAGCCTGCAGGGCGGGTCGGCTGGCGGTCGGTGGGCTTGGCAAGATGGTTGAGTGATGGTTTCCGGCGTGCGTGGGCGCGGCCAAGTTAACAGATCCTTGATGTCCGGTCGATTTTTGTAACGGTCTAGAGACATGCACAGCAAAAGAGGAGCGGTATGTGGAGGCCAGTACGGAGCGTCCTGCTGCCGTTCGCAGTGGCGGCTGCCCTGTCGGGGTGTGCGACTTCGGAATATATAGCCGAGAAGTACGCCTGCAGGACAGAGTGGTACGAGAAGATGCCGCCAAATATCGTAACTCGCATGGTCACAAGGCATAAAATTGTTAAGGAAAAAATCGGCGAACGGTGCGAATGGACACAGGAGTATGACCTTGATAAACGCAAGACAGTCTCTCACCGGAAATGCGTTGATAAAATCAGGGAAACGCAGCGTCCTTACACGGATTGGGTTCAGGTTGATCTAAACGAAGACCTGCGGGATGACCGGATTGAAGCCTGTGCCGTCCAAGCGTGTGTCGCCCTCTACGGGAACCCGAAGTGCGAGGCAGTGCCAAGCCCTGAGATCCGCTGACGATGACTGACCCCGTCTATTGTGAAATCCCGGCCTCGGCTTCCTCGGACACTTCCAGCCAGGCCCTCTCCAGTTTTTCCAGATGCGCTTCAAACTGCATGCGCTGATGGGAAAGCCTGACGGCCCGCTCGGGGTTATCGGTGAAAAATGACGGTATTGAGAGGGCGTGATCGATTTTAGCCATGCCGGTTTTGGCCTTGTCCATGTCGGCTTCGAGCTTTTCAAGCCTGCGGCGGAAATAGACTGGCCGCCTGGCTGGCTCCTTTCCCGGTTCCATGGGCCGGGCCGCTGCTTCAATGCGAGCCTGCCTCTTTGAATGTTTTCTACCTGTTTTATCCGATTTCGCCGGTTTGGATTTTTCCAGCTGGAGTTGTCGGTAATCCTCCAGTGAGCCTTCGAAACGGCTGACCGTGCCGTGGTCCACTAACCACAGATGGTTGACAACAGACCCGAGTAAATTCCGGTCATGGGAAATAACGACGACTGCGCCTTCGTATACGTTCAGCGCGTTGATGAGTTCAGCCCGGCTGTCCATGTCGAGATGATTGACGGGCTCGTCGAGTACCAGTAAATGCGGCGCACCAAAACTGATCAGCGAAAACAACAATCTCGCCATTTCGCCGCCGGATAGCTTTCCGGCTTGGGTCCCGGCCTTTTCATGTCCCAGACCAAAACGTGCCAGCCGCGCGCGGCGCTGGGCTTCTGTGGCCTCGGGCATCAAATCAATGACATGATCATAAGCGGAACGCTTCGGGTTGAGAGCATCAATCTGGTGTTGCGCAAAATAACCGACTGCGAGTTTCTTGTGCCGTTTAATGAGGCCGTCCCGAGCCTCCAAAAGCCCCGTTAGAGCCTTGGCAAAAGTGGATTTACCTTTGCCATTTTTCCCCAAAATGCCGATTCGGTCATCAGGATCAATACGTATATTGATCCGCTCCAACACCGCCGCATCATCCTCATATCCCAGCGCTACATCATCAAACCGCATAATGGGAGGCGACAAACTGCGTTCAGGTGAGGGAAGGTCGATGGGAGGAATCGGTTCGTCGATGATGGTGGGGACAGGCCGCATTTTTTCGAGCCGCCGGACCCGACTTTGTGCCTGTCTGGCCTTTGAGGCTTTGGCCTTGAACCGGGTGACAAATGCTTCCAGACGGCGGCGTTCATCTTCCTGTTTGTCACGGAGCGCCATGGACAGGCGTTGTTGTTCGCGCAGGGTTTTTTCAAATGTGTCATAACCGCCAGAATAGGCGAAGAGTTTCCTGTCGCGCAAATGGGCGATGTGGGTCACGGCGCGGTTTAGAAACTCCCGGTCATGGGAGATGATAAAAGCGGTACCCGGGTAGGTACGGATATGATTTTCAAGCCACACGCCACCTTCGACATCCAGATAGTTCGTAGGTTCATCAAGCAGGAGCAAATCGGGTTGTGCAAACAGCATGGCGGCAAGAGCAACACGCATGCGCCAGCCACCGGAGAAATCCGCACAGGGCTTAACCTGCTCTTCGCCTGAAAAACCCAGACCGGACAGGATGGCCCCGGCGCGCGCTTCGGCATTATAGGCGTTTATGTCGGCGAGTCGCGTATGTATGTGTGCGATACGTGCGGGATCTTCGGCTGTTTCAGCCTCGGCAAGCAGGGCCGCTCGCTCTTTGTCGGCGGCAAGTACAGTATCAAACAGGCTTTCAGGTCCGTCGGGTACGTTCTGGTCAACCACCCCCAATCTCGCGCTTTTGCGTAGATTGATACTGCCCTCATCCGGTGAGATTTCATTCTTGACAAGACGAAATAACGTGGATTTTCCCGTACCGTTACGTCCGACAAGACCCATTTTCATGCCTTGGGTAACGGCCAAGGTTGCCTGCTCAAACAGCAGACGACCTTCCATGTGATATGTCAGATCATTGATGTGAAGCATGATTTGAACGCTGCACTTAGTCATGGCTTGTCAGGAGGTCAACCTGCCGTTATGGAGCGCGCAAATTCAGACAATCATGCATTACAGAAGGTGACCATGGCTCTCGAACGTACATTTTCCATCATCAAGCCCGATGCTACAGAACGCAACATTACGGGACTGGTCAACGCCAAAATCGAAGAGGCGGGCCTTCGCATCATCGGACAGAAACGCATTCATATGACAACAGAACAGGCCTCCAAATTTTATGATATTCACAGGGACCGTCCGTTTTACAGTGACCTGGTTGATTTCATGACTACGGGCCCTGTTATTGTGCAGATTCTGGAGGGTGAAAACGCCGTTTCGAAATATCGTGAAGTTATGGGCAGGACGGACCCGTCGGAGGCCGCGCCGGGTACGATCCGCGCCGAATTTTCCAAGTCTATTGATGCGAATACAGTTCACGGGTCTGATTCGTTGGAAACGGCAGCGATTGAAATACCGCAATTCTTCACTGATGACGAAATTGTCGGATAATCAAAACGAAATTCCCAGGCACCGGCCCGACTCGAACGGGGCTGTTTTCATGCTGATATCCAGATCGACATAACATCAAGGGACACTGACCGGGTCAAATACCGGATCCAGTTTGTGCGGCAATATCTGACAGAACCGCTGCATACAGTGCGTGCTCTTTTTCGATAAGCCGGTCCGCGAGGCTTTCCGCTGTATCATCCGGCAAAACTGGAATTCTGCTTTGTGCCAGAATCGCCCCGCCATCCACCTCATCTGTGACATAATGCACGGTGCAGCCATGTTCAGGATCGCCGGCCTCCAGTGCGCGTTTATGGGTATCCACCAGGCCCTTGTATTTTGGCAGCAGCGAAGGATGTATATTCAGAATGCGGTCCGGCCATTTCCTCACGAACCAGGGTGAGAGAATCCGCATGAAACCGGCGCAGCAAATCAGTTCGATACCGGCACCTTGCAGGGTTAAATGCAGCTTTTCTTCAAATGCACACCGGGTATTGAACATCGTGTGATCTATGGTGGCTGTGGCAAGACCTGAGTTCCGTGCTTTCTCCAGGCCGGGGGCACCAGGACGATTGCTGATCACGAGCAGGATGTCCGCCGGGTAGTCCGGGTTCTGCGCAGCCTTGGCCAGTGCGATCATATTTGATCCGCGCCCGGAAATGAGCACGGCTGTGCGGATTTTTTGCCTAGGCATGCGATAATCCGCCTATTATCACGGCGTCTTCATGCGAAGTTTTCAGCGTTCTCGTCACCTCGTCGACTTGGGCGGGGTCGACGCATAATATCATGCCGAGGCCGCAATTAAACGTGCGCCGCATTTCAATATCTTCGACATTGCCCCTGGACTTCAACCATTTGAAGACAGACGGGTGTTCCCAAGATCGGAAATCTATTCCGGCTTTCAGCGTTTCAGGGAGCATGCGCGGTACGTTTTCCGTTATGCCGCCACCGGTAATGTGCGCAAGGCCCTTGACGTGTCCGTTTTTAATTAGCGGGAGCATGGATTTTACATAAATCCGCGTAGGTGTCAGCAGAGCTTCAGCCAGTGATTTTTCGGGAGCAAAAGGGGCCGGGTCCGTCCAACCCAGGCCGGAGCGTTCGACAATTTTCCGGATAAGCGAATAGCCGTTGGAGTGCGGTCCGCTGGACGGCAGCCCGATGAGTATGTCTCCGGCTTTCATGCTGTCGAGTCGCGGCAGGACGGCGTCCCGTTCAACAGCCCCGAGGACAAAACCGGCCAGATCAAAATCCCCATGGCTATACATGCCGGGCATTTCCGCGGTTTCGCCGCCTGTAAGGGCGCATCCGGCTTGTCGGCACCCTTCGGCAATGCCTGAAACAACTGCTGTGGCGGAGTCCACATCCAGCCGACCCGTCGCAAAGTAATCCAGAAAGAAAAGGGGCTCGGCGCCTTGCGCCAATATGTCATTGACGCACATGGCGACCAGATCAATCCCGGCGGTATCCAGAATACCGGCATCTATCGCAACCCGGAGTTTCGTGCCAACACCATCTGTGCCGGATACGAGGACAGGATCGTTATAGCCTGTCGCCGCCAAATCAAAAAGACCGCCGAACCCGCCGAGATCAGAGACGACTCCGCGACGACAGGTGGACCTTGCGAGCGGCCTGATCCGGTCAACAAGGCGGTCTCCGGCATAGACATCGACGCCGGCTTCCCTGTAGTCAAGGGGCCGCTGTTGAGCACTATCTGTCATGGGCGCCCGGTCTTCTTTCACATTTGGTTCCCTATAAGGGATTGCCATAACCCCCTGATAACCAAGGAGCCAAGCTAGAATAAACCAACCTGGCTCTCCTAGCTGCCGCACCCAGCATTAGGTCGAAGGGAAATCCGTGTGGTATCTCAATATCCAAATTAGATATACATCAAACTTACCAGGAAGCCAAAATATTATCCAACTCATCCGATTGACTTTATCAGATTCAATCTGCCCAAGTTTCTCAATAGAAGCCTTCACGATATTGTCAACTATCATCTCATGACACAAAACACACTTTCAAAACCGGGCGAAACTGTATAATCACACCGCATGGTTCGTTTTATACTGTTGTGTATCTGCGCCTTCCTGGTTTCGGCGGGGGGCGGGGCGCGTGCCGCTGACCCATTTACTGTGGCAGGCGTTCCGGTTGATGCCAAAGGTGAAAATGCGATTGAAGCGCAAATCCAAGCTCTTTCAGATGGACAGGTGGCTGCCGCCCGCATCCTCATGAATCGCTTGACCCTGTTATCCGAACGTAGCCGGAAAGATGTGCCGCCCTTCACACTTGAAACAGTGGCGCCGCTTGTGCGCGCATTGGAAATTGCGAATGAAAAGCGGTCTGCCAACCGATATCTAGGTAGCATCACTGTAGCATTTAATCCGTCCCGGGTTCAGAGCTTTCTCCGGAACCACGGACTGAATGTGATCACGACGCAATCGCGCACGCGTCTGGTTATACCTGTTTTGAGCGGCCAGCCGCTTTGGTCTGAAAACCCTTGGTCTACGGAATGGAATACGCGGGCCTATTCCCATGCCCTGACCCCCATACGTTCATTTCAACCCGATGAGGCCAATGAGGCCAATGAGGCCAATGAGGACATTATCAATGCTCCGCAGGCCGGTTCCATAGATATGGATGCTCTCCGGCGCGCGGGTCAACGATTTGGTGTCGGGCAGATTCTCGTGGCTGAGGCTTCGGCAGGATTAGACCTCGTGACAGTCAGACTCACGGATATTGCGTTGGATACCGGGCAGGTCCGGGACTTGGGAACAGTGACGGCCGGTGACTATAGAACCGGTGCGGCCCAATCGGTGACCAAGCTGGAAAATGACTGGAAACAGGCGTATGTGTCCCTGTCACAAAATGCCGAAACCCTGTCGGTAACAGTCCTGTATAAAACGCATGCCGACTGGCTGTCGCTTCAGGATACAATCGACGGGTCTTTTCAGATCATAGACGCGCGTCTTGATGCGATCAGCAAGGACGGGGCGATGATGACCATACGGTATGGCGGTGACATGAACCGTCTTGCCGGTGAACTTGGCTTCAAAGGTGTCGAAATAGAGCACCACCCGGAACTTGGCGTGATTATCTATCGCCGCGGGCGCATATAGCCATATGTCATGTCCGAGCAAATCACTTTTGATCTGACGCCGGATACACCGCCGACGTTCGATAATTTCGTTGCCGACACTTCCAACCGCAGTGTTGTTGACCACCTGAGATCGCCTTCATGGGGTTTTCCAGTTTTTCATCTTTACGGGCGTTCCGGAGTCGGAAAAACACATCTGGGGCAGGCCTGGATTGCGGCCCATGGGAATGGAGTCGAGTTTGCCAAAAGCGCGGAAATAAATGACATGAACGGTTTTCGTGACCGTATCTTTCTTGATGATGCCGAGTTCCGGCCTGAGTCTGTGCTTTTTTGCCTGTTGAACAAGGCTCTTAACGGTGAAATCAAGGCGCTTTTGCTGGTTTCGCAACATCCGCCCTCCAAGTGGGAAATCGGGTTGTCTGATTTACGGTCACGGCTGTCGAACATTCCATCTGCGCAGTTAAACCATCCGGGTGATGAGGCATTGGAAGACATCATACGAAATTTGTTCGAAGCACGCGGACGTGTCACCTCGGCTGCTGTTGTGAAATATCTTCTTGAACATGCAGACAGATCAATGTCGGAGTTACGGCGACTGGTTGTGGATCTGGAACAAAAAGCCCGCCGCGAAAACAAAGACCTGACACGGCACTTTGTGTCAACCTACATCAGGTCTAAAACGGGACAGTCTCATTATCCCATGCAATAAGCTCGCCGTTACGTTCCGGTTTGACCCTGTCAATCACATCCAGAAGTTTGCCCGCACTGTATTCCGGCGTAAACAGCTTGCTTTCCGCGACATGGCCCTGAAAGGGTTCCGACAATGGTGTATCGACAGTACCGGGATGGAGACCGATCACGATTGGGTATGCGCTGCGCCGCGCTGTTTCAATTGAGAGCGTTTTGATGACCATATTCAGTGCGGCTTTGGATGCACGATAGGCATACCAGCCGCCAAGGCGGTTGTCTGAAATAGATCCGACCCGGGCGGAAAGTGCAGCGAAAACGGATTTACTTTCACGCCCAAGCAGGGGCAGGAAGTACTTTGCGCCCATGGCTGGACCGATGGTGTTAATCGCAAAATTGGTCTTGAACCCCTCAAAACTCAAGGCGCGCAAATTTTTCTCCGGGCCCAGAGTGCCACTGTGAAGAAATCCGGCCGCGACAACGACGAGGTCAAAATCACCGGTTTCTTTCAAGTTCCTTGATTCGCTCTCAAGATCGTGTTCCCGGGTCAAATCAAACCTGTGCGACGTGACTTTACCGCTGTCAAAGACCTTGCCGGAGCGTGACAGGGCATGGATTTCGCAAAAACAGTCAGATTTTGCGAGGTGCGCGACCAATGCCGTTCCTATACCGCCTGATGCGCCGATGATAATGGCGCGGGAATTATCGTTAAAACTGTCCACCATTCCGGTTCCTTGTATCCTGCGCTGCGCACATGTAAAAGGGGCCCGCAAACGGGGCTAGATTTTTATCGGCAGGCCGGATGCGTTGCGCGCGGGCATGACGCCCCGTTTATGAAACCTGGTCCGGCTGTAAAACACACCTGATCATGACCAGAGCGCTTGTTTCCGGTTTTTGCCGGTCAAGACCGTTGCGAAAACGTGGGGAAAGGCTGTTGCGAAATCGCGAGTGTTGGTGATACTGTGTTGTCGTTTAACGAAGTATGGTTTTCTTCAAAATAGCATTTGACTGGAGGTTTGCATGGACTTTT
>JACOMS010000053.1 GCA_014324115.1 Hyphomonadaceae bacterium | reverse complement strand
CGGGGCGGGCTGCACAGCCTGCAACCGTTGATCAGATTGCGCGGGAAATCGAAGGGTGTTTCAATCCCCTCTCAATCGGGGCGGGCTGCACAGCCAATTGGTGGCAAAAAGCTGGGATTCAAAGACGAACGGTCAGTTTCAATCCCCTCTCAATCGGGGCGGGCTGCACAGCGCACCCGACCTACACGCACCCCAAACTCGACAAGGTCGACGTTTCGATCCCCTCTCAATCGGGGCGGGCTGCAC
The DNA here is from genome assembly GCA_014324115.1 of Hyphomonadaceae bacterium. Lineage (GTDB taxonomy): Bacteria > Pseudomonadota > Alphaproteobacteria > Caulobacterales > Maricaulaceae > JACOMS01. The sequence continues at coordinate 17,073 of JACOMS010000053.1, read as the reverse complement.
AGCAAACAGGACTTTGACGTCAACCGTCCCTGTGAGGGTTCCGTTTCAATCCCCTCTCAATCGGGGCGGGCTGCACAGCATGGTGAGGTTACGAGCGCGGGGTCGGACGCTTTGGTCCGTGTTTCAATCCCCTCTCAATCGGGGCGGGCTGCACAGCGATGGGGTTCCTGATCGCGCGAGGCGCGATCATGATTAACGTTTCAATCCCCTCTCAATCGGGGCGGGCTGCACAGCCCCTTTTACGTTGTCGATACGCCAGGAGGTGTTGCTTGGTTTCAATCCCCTCTCAATCGGGGCGGGCTGCACAGCCCCTCCCTGCAAACTCCATTAAAATACAAGGTGTTGCAAGTCCTTTTTTCGTAACCTCAACAATCACCTCAGCATATTGCTCCCGCGACATGCCACAGTCTTGCAAAAAGAAGGAAAAGTCACAAGCATAATATCGGTTTATGTCCTTTTCGTAACCTCCCGTCCTTTGCGTCATATTTTCGGTTACGAATCGCGCTCAAATCACGAACACGCTTTCTTCACCGATGCGCGGTTCCGTCGACGACGTACCAAAATAGCGGGTTTTTTCATTGCAGGCCGCACACAGGGGGTAGACAATCAGATTATCTTCGGAAAGGTCAAGAACATCCATGATGGAATCCAGACATTCCTGCATGAGTCCGGACGCCACCGGGAGTTCAAACACGCTCTCCTGAATACGGTCGCCATAGGCATCAAGTATCTGCGCAATCTGCAATCGCCGCCTGTCACTGGCGATATCATAACAGACAACAAACCGGTTCATTTCGCTCCCGCCAACAGGAGGGCACCATAGGTCTCACGCCCGCGCATGTGGGCGGCAAGCCTGTCAATTTGACGCTGGACGGCCTGCTCAACAGAGATGTTTTCACCCAGTCCGGCCATGGGTGCGTCAAACATGGATTCCCAGGCCCGAAAAAACTGCCTCAAACGATCACGTTTCAAACGGGTACCTGTAGTTTTCGGATCCGTCTCAAAGCAATCCGGCCTGAATTGTCGTCGGTTGCACAGACTCAGGACAAAACGATCAACAACCGGGTGACGAAATTCCTCTATTATGTCAAGGGCGAGAGACGGTCGCCCTGATCGCGGCGTGTGCAACGCGCCCAGATAAGGATCAAGACCCCGCGCTTCCAGAATACCGGCAATAAAATTTGTCAACAAAACATAACCCAGGGACAAAAGCGCATTGGCCGGGTCGGGAGGAGGTCTTCGACGACGGGTTTCGAATGTGATCTCACCTGAAAAAGCCAAACCCAGGACGGAAAAATACCGGGCAGCACCTTCGCCTTCAAGGCCAAGAAGGGTGTCACGATCGGTTATGGTGAATATCCGCTCCCGAAGCCCGGCAAGATGTTTGATGGCTTCCCCAAAACGCGGTTCGCCGGGCCGGTTGGAACGAAGAGCGGAGAGAAACGCCCCGGCATTGGCAAGTTTGGCATCTATGAAGTATCGCCCCAGCTCCATGGCAGAGGCGGTGTTTTCGACGGTTCGAAACTGTTGCAAACGCAGGTCGGCCGTGCGCGAAAGTTCGGGCACAAGTCGTCCAATCAACGCGCCTCCCCGGGTGAGCCAGGAAATAGCGATACCGCTCCTGAGACACAGCCGTGTTGCCTCTGCCGTTATGTGCACATAGCCAACGAGGCCGAGCATTTCCAGTCGATGCGGTTCCACTTCCAAAAGAAGAGATGACCGCTCACCGGTATCGGATCCTGACGGAGAAATTTCTCTCTCACAGGTAACAATCAGTGATCCGGCCCGGCGGCGCACAACCGCCCCCGGCTCGGTCACGTAGAGCGTGGGCACCGGGGCACAATCCCGAAGCCGGATCTATCCGGTCCCGGCCCGCCCGGACGGTCTTCCTCAAGCAGCCGTTTGATGCGCCCGTACAGCTCCCGCAGGGACACCTCATCAAAATTTTCCGCTACGGAAAAACCGTGGATCAGAATGCTGCGGTTTCTGGCACTCGCTTTGACTTTATCCTGCTCATTCTCAAAATCCAGCAACTTTTCCCCAAAGGGATCACGCAAATGCTTCAAAAACCGCGCCGCGAGGAATTTTGATGCCGTCAGAACCTGCCGGGAGTTTTCATTTCTGGTTCCAAAATCCTCAGACTTTTTCTTTTTGAGATGGTTTCGAAAGCGAATGACATCCGGGCATTCAGGGTCAATCCGGGCACTGTCATGGCCCCGGTCGAACAGTCGAAACTGGCCGATCAGCTCAAGCACCCGGTAGGCCCGCAGGAGTGCATCCTCAAACTGGTGTTGATTTATACGACGATATCCGTTGTCCAGCAGGTCAGCGGTCACATGGCGCAGCCAGTCCGCCATTCGGGCATGTTCGTTCTGTTCCGGTTGATTTGCCAGTATCCCGACGCGGGTAATGGCACTCTCCAGAGCCTCCCTGTCACCCTGCCGGAGTTCTCCGGCGCACTCACATGCCTCCCTGTAATCAAGCCTGTCCCAGGCCGACCAGAAAGCAGCCAGACGCCGCAGGCGCGATATCTTGTCATCAAATTCCTTCGACGGCTTAAGTTCACGCAACAGGGCAAATGGAGATGTTTTTGCCGCGTCAACGTCAGGCAGAAGTTCAAGCACCGCGGCAAATGCACCTTCGGACATCAGGCGCTTTGCATCGTCAAGCTTGCGGCGCGTTGTAGCGAGGGCCGTATCAACCTCGCTAATCTCCTCGGTGCCGGGACTGACCATGCCGCGTCGGTCACGCTTACCGTGAATATAGCGCAATGTCGGAATGTCGTGCCGGACAGCGGCCAGCACGAGGGCGGCACTCATGGCTTTTGTACCGCGGGTAAAGTCCGGCGTGATCGCCCGGGGTTCGAATCCGGCCTGTGCAAGATCTTCCAGTATTTTATTGAAATGATGGAAACAGGCATCTGCGTCGTTCTCCAAGCCTTGCTGCTCCAACGGCTTGATTTCAATGGGAAACCCGGCCATTCTGTCCTTAAACTTGGACGCGTTGGCTTCAGTTACGGTCGAGGGCAGCAGGATCACCTTGTTCCAGTCCCCCTCCTTAAGGCTCTTTTCCAGCGGCTTAAGCAGGGTGTCCTCCAGTTTCTCCATATCGCCGGTACCAACGGTCAATATCAGAACTTTATCTTCGACGGGTTTCACCATCGTCTTCTGCCTCCGGGAGGTTTGCGTGTCGCCTTTCGCTGCATCTGTTCAGTGCCTGGCGTTGGCCAGAGAAAGACGGTATGGTTCGGTTTGGCGATTTTTACAATCAATTTGACCTTTTGCCCAACCTCCGCATCGGGCGGGACAGCGTTATTGTTTTCAATGTGTCCCGTGATGCCGGTCTCCGGGTGTCTGGCCTTCCATCCACCCTTTTTTGTTTTTTCTTCGATCAGTTCAGCCATGATGGTTTGCCGTGGCTGCAACGGTTGATCAAGCGTGGTGCGTCCGCGCTGCGGTGTTTTCTGGCCGCTCCCCCTGTATCGCCTCACAGACTCGGCGAGGTCTCTTTCCGCAAATCCGCGCAAAGCCCTCAGAATTCCGGTACTTGTGTCATTTGTGCCGTCGGGGAAGGCAATCCACCGAACCGTCAAACGTCCACCCTCGCCGTGTGTGAGGCTCCAGTGCACAGGCGAGGCAAGCCGCCGGGGACGATTCAAATCACGGGGGAGACCTTTTCGGGGGAGACCGAGTTTAGCCCGGTCGGCGGGTTTGCATTCTTTGACAAAACGCTGATAGACATCGCCGACGCGATCAAGAGCAAACCAGGGGTCTTTCCAAGGTGTTGTGATCTTGATGGGCCCGATTCGGGATTCAAGTGCCGGTGTCTTTGTCTTCCTGCCGGTTTGTGTCGTGAATTTGCATACGTCCCGCAACTCCCTGCCTGCTGCGATACAGTCCTCAAGACTGCCAATACCTTCAACTTCAATGTCGGCAAAGGCCCCGAACCCTTTGCGGGATTTCGAGCCCGCACCGCCAAACCGGGCCAGCAACCAGAGCGCCGCTTCGGCCTGCCGCATGACCAGATCGGCAGGTATTGTCACCCTGCCCGCCCCGGATGTCGGTGGCCGGAAGGTTTCGCGGGCGATGAGGGTCAGCTTCCAGCTATCGCCCGGCTGGCGATAGTGTCTCCCGCTCTGCTTGTTATCCGGAAGCATGCCCCAAGATATATAAAACAGGCCCTGAATGGTTTTTCTGTTCCCGGATTTGGGAGGAGATGCGTTTTGCTCCACTGTCTGCCTGTTGTAGATGACCGGTCCGGCATTGTCGGCGGCGCCCGTGAGGGACAGGCTGACGGCACTGCCCCGTTGGGTATCGCCCCAGATCAGGGCCTCAAACTGTGCCAGATCTGTGGAACCCATATGGTGTGCGTGCATCGTTCGCCACCACCAGCGCAACAGGCCGCGCAGGCTCGCCGGGCGCAGATCACAATCCGCCCGTTCCTGTTTTGCTCCGGCCAGAAAGGCAGGGGATAGCAGCTTGAGATCATGTTCGCGTCGCAGGCAGGAAGCCGGAAGGGCAACACTATCAGATGAGTCGGTGTCACACGGGACGATCCGGCCGTAACCCGCCGCCGTTTTCGCGCCGATCCCTGCATGCTCCAGGGCCAGGCGCATCCAGTCAACGACCTGCTCAAGCAGGCCATCCGCGGTTTGCAACCGGTCCGACACGGTAAATTCGAACTGCGTACCTGCGGCAACAGTAAGAAAGTATACAGGCACCGGGTTTTCCCAATCCCCCGGGGGTTTACCCTGCTGATAATAGTCCCGGTGATGGCAATTCACAATGTCGGGTTCAAGTTGCGGCCATTGGACGGGCCAAGCGTCATGAAAGATGATCCGCCCGGCCGCGTTCTGGATTCCGAATGCCGCCTCAATCCGGGCTTCTGCGGCCTGTTGGTCCGATGCGTCCGGTTTCCAGACCGTTTCGGCCCAGGCCCGGGTCATGCCCTTGAGGCCGCTCCCCGGCAGGAAGGCAAAACCATAGATCGGGTGAAATGCGAGGCCGACATTTTCCAGTGCGTTGGCCCGGGAAAGATGCAGGGTGAGAGCGCCTGCCGTCTTGCCGGAAAAGCGCTGCGCAGCAAATGCAGCCAGCATCCCCCTGCGGCGCTCAACCAGGTTCTTCAGAAGGTGTCCGTCTCCGGTGCATCTGCACACCGCGTCAATCGCCCGGCGTTGCCCTTTCTCTGTCGCCGGCGACAGCTTATCAAGCTGAAGGGCTGGATGCAGGTCCGGCTGCGATAATACTTTTCCGATCAGGTCGGTGGCCGTGCCGGGCAGACAGATATCCGATCCGGCCGTCATTCTCCATTATCCCCGTCGGCGATTTCGGCCTCTGCAAACCGGGACAGCCACATCAGATAGGCCAGTGCTTCCTGCGTTGCCCGGCGTAACCAGTCCGCGTCATTTTTGGTAATCTGTTCCATTAGCTGTCGTGATTTTTCCCTGGATGTCCGATCATCCCTGTTCAAGGCTTCCAGCACCCAGGTGGCAACGTCACCGGCCACACGCTCGTTTGCTTTCTTTTTGGCGTTGGCGAAGGCAACGGCATGACCGAGCCCGGCCGTCTGAATGCGCAGGGGCAGGCGCTTGGCCTCCCGTTTGTAATCCTGTACAGATTCAGATTTTGCCTTCTGGACAGCGGCCCAGGCATGCTTTGCGCGACGTTGATCCAGTGTCTGCATGGTCATCATCACACTTTCCCCCCGACGGTTGCAAACGAAACGGCACATAGTCCCTTGCCAAGGGTTGCGTTGCCCCCGATCTGCAACATCCCGGGCAGGGTTGTACGCAGACGCTCAAGAACCTCGTCGGCTCGAGTGGAATCGCCTTTACGACGGCTGTCAGAAGACGTGACCAGGGCATAGAACAATGTCTCCGGCGGCAAGTGTTCTTCCCAGAACAACGCCCCCGGCTTGACGGTCCGCGTGTCGGCATCCAGAGCGATCCGTGCGGAAACCTCTGTGGCATGACGCACGAAATGACCGAAAGCGTCATCGTGCACGATGGCGAAATGAGACCGCACCCGCACAGCGGTTGCCGTATCAACGACAGCATTTTCAGCCACCCAGTTCGCCACGTCCGGTGCGGCTCCGGTTCGCTTGAAATCAAATTCTTCCAGCAACATCCCGTCGCCTTCAATCAGCAATGGACTGTCTTCGGCGCACAATACGGCATTATCCCCGACACCTTTCCATTTATCCGAAGACAGGCGGTCATCCCGGCAGCGCATTATTTTCAGATCACGCTGCAGGCGATCCAGAACAGACGGACAGCTTATCCACGCAAACACACCTTTTAGCGAGCGGACCGGAAAAGCCAGAACTCTGGCATCGGAGATTGTCAGCGCCCCGGCATGATCGTCCGCATGGTGTGTTGCGGGTCCAAAGACTGTTTGCACCCAATCCTCCGCTTCCGCCCCATTCGACGCCCGCAGAACACCCTTCAGGGTAGATCCGGGGATTGTCGGCCACTGGGTATGCCGCTCGCGCTGAACCGGTAAATCAACCACACCCAGTGCGGTGCCGCTGCCGGGATGTATTGCGGTCAGACAGTGAACGAACATGAAGGTTGTTTCAGATGTATCAGGCATGTTGCCAGGCTCCTTTGTGAAATTCACCCCAGCCAAGGGAAGTATCCCGGGCGTCGCCGAGGCCGGATATCGGCCCCGCATCAACGCCGGGCGGCAGAAAATAGACCGAGCCCGCCGCGATTGCAAACCGGGTCGGCTTGGGCCCGCCCCGCGCCAGATCCCATCCCGAAACCGGAACATGGTCGGGCACGGCGGCCGCCAGGAGATCAATATCCGGAGGGTGCCAACCCTGGAAAAAGGCGGGCGTGACCAGAACCAGACATTTCCCGCGAGTTTCACGGGACGTCCCCGTCGCCGGTTCGGCCCTGACCGGAGCATCGCCTGCGTCGAAGCCCGTGACGACCACCTGCCGCCCTTCACCCCCAAACGGCAGCAACCTGGCTTCATTTTGTTTGGGCAGCAAATCAAGTGCTTCGGGTGATCCTTCCAGTCGGGCCCTGAAATATACACCGGAGCGAAGGACAAGACGGCGCGTCGCATAGATCATGCCCTCCGCGGCCGTTCCCGTTTCAGGAGCGACAGCGATGCCGGTGCGGTCCTCAAACCCGTAAAGATCATCGGAAGATACAAGGTCACTGCCGGACGGGATCGCGCCTGAAAGGAAAGTTGACAGGCCTTCACCCGTGATCCAGGTTTTTCTGTCGAGCGGCTTCAGGACATGCCCGGATCGTGTCCACAACGGGACCAGACCGTCCGCTTGCGGCGTCCACCCCGGTAAAGACAGGTCCGGGCCTGCCGGGTCAAGCCGGACGATGTCGTCTCCGGCTTCTCTTTTGATCAATCGGCGCAATGTGGCCGGGGCCGGATAGAAAAGTGTGTCCTGCCGGGATACAGCACCTGCCCGTTCCCGGGTTCGTCCGATATGAGGGCCCCTGAAACAGACCTTCGCGATCTGTTCACCGATGCTGCCGCCGACCCGGGCTGCTGCCGTTTCGAACCGGTCGCCGTTGCGGATATGGTCTGTCATCTGCGCGAGATCAATGTCTGCGCGTCGCAGCATCTCCGTGCGCAGGGCTCCGGCAAGAGTCTGCGGATTGGGCAGGCCTGAAGTCGCCCGCGAAGCCGGGTCAAACGGTCGCCCATCACGAAAAAACAGGGTATCAACCGGCTCCAGCCGCAGCCAGAGACGCTGGTGTTCCGCCTGGGAATCGCGCGGCTCAGTCATCACGGCCCCTTGCGATAAATGCCGCTCCCTGACACAGGGCCGTGAAATCGTGGAGCCATGCGCCCGTATCAGACTCTCTGCCCGACCGGTCACTGCGGTCCTGTCGGGCGTCCCGATACGCTGTCCACAAGTCCGCGAGTCGCGCTCCAAAGGTTTCATGGCTCCCGACCAGTCGGCGGGGGTCATCGACCCGATTACCCAGACGCCGAATCTCCGCAGTGATCAGTTCGGCCGGCATTCCTGTCGCGGTCAGTACCGGTAACTCCGCCCGCAGGCGATAGGCCCAGCGATTGCTGTCATGCTTCCGGTTTTCCATCACCGCCCCGGACGAATTGCTGTCGTCCGCCCCGAAGCCGGAGATCAGATCTGTAAACCATTCCGATCCGTCCCAGTCGAGCAGCGCTTCGGAATGCTCACCGGAGCGGCGCATGAAGCGCAGGACCATGGCATCCTTTCCGGCGCCCTTGGCGTGCACCTCGGCTTCACGGGCGGCTGCCAGCGCCAGCCGAAGGTCTTCCTTGTAGTGTACAAAGGCCAGCCCGGCCGAGAGAGTTGCTTTTTCACCCATACCCGTCAGGCCGACTCCGTCGCCCTGCCGATAGGCCTCGCGCAGGGAATGTGCGCAGGCGACAGCCTGCCGGACAGGAAGCAGAGCCAGCAGATCGTCACCGCCCGAATAGATCACCGTACCTGTATGTTCTTCAATAATTTTCGGGGCGATCCGGGTGGCAAAACGTCCCAGAACTCCGCTGATGGCGGCATGCAGGGCCGGACCCACAGGTCGGGGCGTATCAAACGCTGTTTTGACTCTCCCGTCATCCAGACTGTCATACCAGTCGCATAGTTTCGGGTGCACGACATCGCGGACTTTCGGCATGTGCTCACCCCGCAGCCAGGCGCCAAGATCATCCCCGTCCATCATCAGGATAGCATAATAGGTGGGCGGTTTTTCGTGTTTGCCGCGCACGGTTTTAAGCCGCTCCAAAAGCTCATCCGGTGCGGGGTCCTCGCCATCACTTGTGAGGGTCGCGTTATTTTCATGCAGCCATCGCCCGTTCCATTCCCTCTCCTCGCGCCAGTTGATATCCCTGCAACGCAGCCATTCGGCAGCCGCCACCGTAGCCGTATCGGGAAAGCGTATCTGTTCAAGCCCCAGTTCCCTCTCCAGATAGGCAGGCATGGCGAAGCGTTTAGTCAGGGCGATGGCTGAAAAGCGCTCGTGTTTACGCAATCTAACGCCTTTGATCCGCCAATTTTCAGAGGCGGATTCCCAAAAGTGTTTTGCCTCCGAAAAGCCAGCAGGTCCCATCTGTTCGAACGACCCCAGCAGGCTGCATTTCCGGGGAACCTGCTCCAGGTCTTCGGGAAGTGGAGTAACCGGGATGTGGCTGATCATGCGTTCCGCCGCCATGATCCGCGCCGACAGGTCAAGTTGCGCCGGCCAGCGCCCTGCCGATTTCTGATCATAGCGCGGGCGAGCCGATCCCGGTATTGCGTCCGACAGCGCCCTGACCCTGGCCGCATCCGGCCAGATGTCGGCAAAGCTCTCACCTCCGAGTAAGTCAGCCATGACCCCATCGCCCAGATCACGTTCCGGAACGACGGTGACATGAAAGCTGAACATCTCCCTGACCTGTGCCTCCCAGTCCCGCTCCCATTCCGGGAATTCCGCGCCGGTTTGCTGCGCAAGCGCCTTGCGAACACCGTCTGACAGTTCAAGCCATGTCTCGCTCGCGGCTCGCCTGCACTGCTCTGCAAGTTCCCCGGCGGCACGACCCTCATCCCCCCACGGGACCAGAGCCAGGAAGCGGTGCGGCAGCGATGGGCACACGCGGGCCCGATTATCCGGTTCGGGCACACGGGTGTTGCTGATCTGTTTTCGGAGCCAGATATCCATGAGCGGGTTTTCGCGAAGCGCCGGATAGACGAATGCTGTGGGACCAAGGTTGTCGAGGATCGGACGCATCGCTGCAAACGCAATATATGACAGGATGACACTTCCCGTCCAGAGGTCGCGCAGGGATCGCGATGCCGCAATAAAGGGCTGCACCGGGCCAAGGGCGAATGACAGAAAAGCGCGATTGCCGATGTCGCCTTCCATACTTGCCCAGATGCCGGCTGTGATATCCGCATGATGGACCAGGGAGTGATCCGGTATCCGCGTATCGGCCGGAAGAGCGTTCAAAGGGAAACCCACCCGATCCGGCAACAGGCGCCAGAGTTCAAGAAAGCGGGTTTTCGGGGACTCGTCCAAACCATCCACAATGTCCCGGATAATCTGAATGACGGCCGTTTCATCAAGGGCGGGGCATTCGATATCCGCGCTGACGCCACTCAATGGATGGATCACATGCAGCCTGCCGTCCTCCGGGCCGACAGCCCTGATCCCGTCCCGTCCCGCTGTCGGCATCGGCAGGCGTTCGAACATTGATGCGAGCTGATCCGCAGTCCGCTCGTCCCAGTTTCCAGACACAGAACCCCCGGCGCCACCATGAAGGGCCGCATCAACATAGCGTTTTGCCCTGGCTTCATGCCCCCGGATGTCAAGGGCCTTGTCGACAGGATCGTGCATCCACACACGAAGGAGAGTTTCCCAATCTGTTTCTTTCATCTGCATGGGCCGGTTTGCGGGGTTTGAAGTTTTAATTTTCCGAGACCGAAAACCGTTCCTTTTCCAAGATGAATCCACTCCAGAACGGCCAGCAGGGGCCGGAACAGTCCGGCTCCGCCCGGCAGGTCGAGCCAGCCGGTCACCCCCCGCATTTCAATCCTGTCCTTCTGCCGACCCGACCAGCGCACCAGGTCCTGTCTGTGACCTCGCCAGCCGGATGTCGGCAGTTGCCGTGCCGCATCAAGTGCCCGGGACTGAAAATCCGCCGGAACGGAAACCGGAGACAGGGCACACAGGCGCCGCAAGCCTGCCACCGCCATATCGACGAAAGACGGCGTGTAAATGAGTTTTCCATGGCGCAATATCCGAAGCGGTTCTTCAAATGCGAGGCGAAGTCCGCTGGCGTTTGACAAGGTCTTTGACGAAGAACCCGCTGCGTTGCCTGCCGACCAGACTTGCGGTCCGCCAACCTGTCTTCCATCCGGCAACACCCCGCGGACCTGCCGTACGCGAAAGTGCTCCCGCTTCCGGCCCAGTCCGGCTTTTCCAGCCCGCCTGAACGCTTCCAGCAGAACAGCCACATGCCTGCAGGCCTCACCCAGAAAAAGTATTTCGACTGCGGGTGCAAAGTCAGGGTCCGGTGGAGCCGGACGCATCACATAGAGCGGCATGCTCATGTGTCCATTACGGGCCGTCCCGTCGGCACTGTGACCTTCGAACACCGCCCTGTAGACCAGCGGATCATATTCCCGAAGCGTGCACCCCCAAACCCCGCGCAACATCGGCACGGTGGCGCGAACCGAGCCGGTATCAAGAAGTATCCGCAATGCACACACATCCAGCCCCCTCATCAAGGCAAGAAATCCTTCCTCAACCGGACAGCGAACCGTTTCTCTATTCATCTGCCAATCTGGTCATTACCCCGGCCCTATTTGATACACCAATGGTTTTCAAGCGTTAAATTCTCACGATTAAATTTACGCGCGATCACTTGAAACCTGAACCGGAGTAGTTTACGGATCGCGCAATCCCCGGGGAATCCGGATAGATTTGCAACAATTCCTTCACACGAGGTGTAGGCCGGCCCATGATCAACAAGTTAAGTAAAATTTTCCGCTCTGACGAATTCGTCAGTTCGGTTGTTATATTCCCGAACATCGACAGGGAACGGCTGGCCAGGGAGCTGGAGCTGGAAGCCGTCGGCAGGGCGAGGGGCAGGCAGAATCAGCCGGAAACCAGCTCCAGGACCATGGACCATGTCGAACTGGATGCTGTTTCGCGGGTTGGACAGCTTCGTACGAAAGGTCTCGAAAATTTTGAAACGAACAGACGTGTTTACTCTGAGAGGCTCAACAGCGTAGAATCGGCAAGAATGCTGGTAGAAACGGAGGCCAATGACGCAAAGGCGCGATTTGCCGAAGAGGTCACGGCGTGGCGCCAGGACATGGTCAATCCGCGCGAACGCGTTGAGGAAGCCTATGCGTGGCGCACCAAGTTTCGGAAAATCCACGGGCTTGAGAGGCCGGCCAAACCCGCGACCTCTTGGGGCAATATCATCGGCTTGGGCCTGCTCATAATTCTGTTGGAGTCAGCGGGCAACGCCTACCTTTTTTCCCAGAATAATCCGCTGGGCATGCTGGGCGGTCTGATGGCCGCGTTTCTGATTTCCTTCGGAAATGTTGCGATGAGCACAATCATGGGAATGGGAGTGCACTTCGTCAACATGAAGGGTGCCCGGAATATCCCGAAAAAGCTCTTCGGAGCGCTGGTCGCCCTGGCATGGGTCGCTTTTGCGCTAGGTTACAACGCAGCGGTTGCCCATTTCCGCGATGCCGTGGAAACGACTCTGGAATGGCGTGAAGCCGGGGAACTGGCAATAGAGTCTTTGTCGAGTCACCCGGTTGTGTTGAACACGATGGAATCCTACGTGCTTTTTCTTTTGGGTTTTTTCATTTCCATTATTTCGATTTTGAAGGGATATAACACGTCTGATCCGTATCCCGGCTACTCAAGAGTCTCCCAGGACGTTATCAACGCGCGCAACAGCTATGTTGGCCAACTGGAGGACTTGATCGGGACACTGGCAGAGCATCGCGACGAGGCGGTGGAGTCGCTCCGTGATGCGCGGGACGAGGTCGCGGGCCAGGTGCAGGACTCGGTGGACGCCCTTTACGGGCAGAAGGCCCTGGACGCGAATTTGTCACCGTTCCTGGCCGAGTGTGACGTTGTCGCGAACTATCTGCTTTCCGTTTACAGGGATGCCAACAAGGCCGCCCGCGAAGACGACCCTCCGGATTACTTCCAGGAGACATATGCGTTTGACGCGTTCACGTTACCGGTGACGGAAGATGAAGGGGCGGATGAACGGCTGCGGGCAAAGGCCGAAGAACAGGCGCGCGAGCTCTCAAAAACGGTTGAGACCTCGATCAGGGAGATATTTGCCGACTTTCACGATGCTATCCAGGATCACTATGAGATTGATGCATTGGAAGGGAAATATATGGGGCGTGCCGGGAAATATGCTCCGGTCGCGCTTCCGGCGACAAAACCGGATGAACCGGAAACCGTTGCCTTGCAGAAAGGGTACAGCTGATGGCCGGGAGACGCAGCATCAGGCGCGGACGCAGGTCGCGCCGGGGTCCAAACAACACGGGGTGGGTTTTAGCCGGTCTGTGTATAGTCATTATCGTCGGTCTGTTTGTGGGTTCACAGTCGCTTTCGTCCAGCAAGAAGATTGATCAGGAAACGCTTTGCCGGGTTGGCGGACCGGTTGACGTGACGACAGTTTTGCTCGACCTCACCGATCCTCTCAGCCGCACTCAACAGGTCAGGTTGCGGACCATCATCGACAACGAGATCACATCCTCAGGCACAGACACGATGATTGCACTGGGGGTTGTCAGCGAGTTTCCTGATCGATGGGGGGCTCTGTTTGCAAAATGCAAGCCGGAGACAGGCGAGGAAGCCAACTCCCTGTATGAAAACCCTACGCTGATCAAAGATAAATATGAACGCGAGTTCCTGACGCCCATAAGTGCAAAAATTGACGCCACTCTGACCGGTGAAATTGAAAACCAGTCGCCGATTATGGAGGCGCTGCAATCCCTGATTGCAAACACCCCTCATTTTACGGAGGTGCGCGGACAACGCAAAATCATCATCGTTTCCGACATGCTCCAGCATAGCGATAATTTAAGCTTCTACCACGGACAGGGGTGGGACTATTTTACGTCCCGGGTCGGCGAGAGACGTCTGGCCGCCAACCTGTCCAATGTTGCGGTGGAGATCATCAGAATCCCCAGAGCCGGCAGCAGATTGCCTTCTGACGAGCTCGTGGAGGGCTTCTGGACGCGCTACTTCGACCGGCAGGGCAGCCGCCCGCCCGTTGTCCGCCCTTTGGGAGATTTATAGTGGCAATTCTTCGCAGGCAGAACGCCCGCCCCATTTCGCGCATACACGATGTTAATCCCGCGGTCAATCTGGACCGTATAATCTTCATTGCGGCGTTTGTGCTCGGTACGGTCGGGAGCGTTCTCCTCAAGATGACGTCCGGGGTCCATCCTTTCGTACCGGCGGGGTATGCGGCGCTTATTCTCCTGCTTTATGTGGGTGCTGCGTGGTTCGGTGGACGAATCAAAATTGAGCCGGAAACCATCGGTGACAACTGCTACTATCTGGGCTTTCTTTTTACTCTCGTCAGCCTTGCATATACCCTGTATCAAATGGTCAGTCCCGAGCGGGGCAAAGTGGTCCAGATCCCGGAGGTGATTTCCGGCTTCGGGGTCGCCCTGTCGTCCACGATCCTCGGGGTTTTTCTCCGTGTTCTGATGATGCAGCTTCGTCCCGACTTTGTGGCCAAAGACAGGGAAATGCGCGCCGAAATCAACAAGGCCTTCGACGCATTCCGAAAGGATATGTCCCGGATGCTGTCGCAGATGAAGGCGTTTTCCACAGAGTCCGTTCAACTGGCCGCTGAACGGGACGAGCGGATCAGGGCGTCGACGGAGAAATTTTCAGATGAGTATCGGGAGATGTTAAAAGAGAATGCAAATCTGTTGTCGACGCACATAAAGGAGGCTTTTCCGGGAGTTGCAGGGCAGGCGACGAAAGATACATCAGCGGCACAGCACATCCCGCGCCTGTCGGGCGTTGAGCCCGATCAGGTTGCAGGGCAGGCAACGAAGGATGTGTCGGCGGCACCTGTCGAAAGCCGCACTTCACAAGAGAACCGTTTGCAGTGGCCGGACGCTGAATTCTACGAAGATGTTCAGGCCTCCAGGAGGCAAATGGTGGCAGCACTGGAGGAGTGCGGGAAACTTCTGAAACTTTACAATGAAGAAATAAAAGCAAACTCCAGGGCCATGCAGAGTGCCGCCGACGCAATCGAAAAACGGCTGACATCCGCTCCCGCTGCTCCGGAGCAAAAAGCCGGTATCGACACCCGGAATCGAGGCAGGAAGGATTTTTGGGAGTCGGTATTCGACTCGGCCTGATATTCTTTGCTTTCCTGATGATTCCCCGGTACTACGTCATCATGCTTCCTTTCATTTGGACATACAAGGATACCTGATATGGATATGGATCAAACGTCTCGCGGTTATCGCCGCGGCGCGATCATGGGGCTGACCATAGCCGAAGCCTTCATTCTGATCGCCTTTGCTTTACTGCTCCTGTTTGCCTTTTGGCAGTGGATGGAATCAAAGAAAAATACGCCCGAGGTTCAGGTCTTCAGGGAGCTGCCCTATGACCAGCGGCAGACGGTACTCAGTGCCTCCAGGGACGGGTCTTTGGAGGCCTTTGTTCAGGTCTTCAAGGAGCTGCCCTACGACCAGCGGCAGAGGGTAATCAGTGCCTCCACGGACGGATCTTTGGAGGCCTTTGTCGCTCTCGTGGAACAGGGGGTGGATTTCTCTAGACCTGGATCCCTTGAGGACCCCAGTGAGAGGTGGCGCTTCATCGACCGGGATGAAGTGTTGCGCTTGACGGATGCTGCAACCCGGCTGCCCGAGGACATTCAGCGTGATCTCGCGGATATGGTCGAAAGCGACCGGGCGCAGGAAATCCTCAAGGAGATGGCTGTGCTTGAGGAACTTGTTGGAGCAGGTCAAAAACTTGAAAGTATCTCCCGGAATATCCGCGATGCTGAAGCCCAGAAGGACGCGCTCGTAGGCACCCTGCGGAGAGAGCTCGGCGGTGTCGCCTCGGGAGTAGGGGGTACCATAGACGATAACGGTACCATTACCCTTCCTGACACCATTCTGTTTGAGCAGGGCCAGTCAAACGTCACCCCGAGAATGGCCGGATTTCTTGAGAAATTCTGTGAGCCTTGGCTGGAAGTGCTAAAAAACTCCGGGGCCAATATCTACGAGGCGAGGATTGAGGGTCACTCGTCCTCCGAGTGGTACCGGGGCGCCTCGCCCCAACAGGCCTACCTCGGTAATCTCTATCTCAGCCAGAGGCGGGCCGCGGTGATTTCACGCGCCTGTCTTGGACATGTGAAGGACCCTGAAACCCTGGAATGGGCGAGGAAGCACATGGTGGCAACAGGGTATTCCTCGGGGCGCCCTGTCATGCGAAACGGTCGGGAAGACACATCCGCCTCCCGGCGAGTCGTATTCAGCGTCGTACAAGACCGCGAAACTCTCCTGGAGGATATTGATGCCGCCGCTTCGGCGTCCTATCCAAATGCCGACCCCGTCGACCGTGAGGACATCGTAGCAACACCTCTGCAACTGTGCATGGCACGAAACGCGGGTGCAGGTATGTCCCAACAGGGTGCGTTGGATGCGTGCCGATTAGAGGTCTTCCGTCAGCGGCGCGGAATAGACAATTGAGGTATGTCGCGACCAAGTGTACAGGGTATGTGCCCGTTGCAGGAGAATCAGTGAAAAAACCACGTGCGACCGCAGCCTTGTGATCTTTGAAACTGCGCGATGCGTGCTCAAAAGAACAGCAGGGAGTCCACGGAGCGGTTACCGCCCGCCGGACGTCGAAAAATTATGCTCCCTGAACAATGAAACGCTACTGATCCGGCAAATTGCGGTACCTGGGGGTTTATGTATCCAATTACGCAAGACACCGGACAAACGGTTTGCATACGGGGAGGTGTTGGCAAGAGCGATTTGCTTGAGATAAACGGGGGCGCGGGCTGATGGGTGAACACTTGCCGGTTAAATTGGGTGACGTTGCGGAGATCGTCATGGGGCAATCTCCAAGCAGCGAAACCTGCAATCGGGACGGTATCGGTGATCCGCTATTGAATGGCCCGACGGAGTTTGGTCCGCATCATCCATCTCCTATCCAATTCACAACCGATCCCCGGAAACACTCAAATCCGGGCGACCTCCTGTTTTGTGTTCGCGGCTCGACCGGTCGAATGAACTGGTCGGACCGCAGGTATGCAATCGGGCGCGGCATTGCAGCAATACGCCACAAAGAGAACAGGCTTATGCAGCCGTTTATTCGTTCAGTGATAGAATACAATCTCCCAAACCTCCTGCAGGTTGCGACAGGCTCAGTATTTTCCAATGTTTCCGCCAGGCAACTTGCACAAATCCCCTATCCCTGTATTGAAGAGAAGGAGAAAGAGGCTGTGGCTGCCTTTTTCGGAGCCCTTGACGACAAGATTGATCTCAACCGCCGGATGAATGAAACCCTGGAGGCGATGGCGCGGGCGTTTTTCAGGGACTGGTTTGTGGACTTCG
>JACOMS010000052.1:17687-19341 GCA_014324115.1 Hyphomonadaceae bacterium | reverse complement strand
TAAGGTCGAAAATGTGTTCGCAAGGCTCAAGGATTGGCGCAGGGTCGCAATCCGTTATGACAGATGCGCGCACACTTTTTTCTCTGCTGTCCTCATCGCAGCCATCGTCACATACTGGATTTAATGAGTCCTGACCCTAGTGTAGCCGACTTTGCCTGAGAGGGCCCGAACACCTCCACTTGCCCGCGTGCGGAGACTCAACCGCGAGTTATCCCGCACAATTTGGGCGCTCTGTTAGTTGCGCTGGCATTGGCGCGATTTATTCTTGAGCGCATGCAGTTCGTTGCATTACTATATCCAACACCATGCTCACCCGACTCCTTCTTATGCGTCACGCAAAATCCTCTTGGGCGGATGAATCCCTGACAGATCATAAGCGCCCCCTGAGCAAACGGGGCAGGCGGGCGGCAACGAACGTCGGTGCGGCCTTACACGTGCGGGGATTTGCGCCGGATATGATATGGAGTTCGGACTCGACCCGGACGCGGGAGACGGCAATGCGGTTGATACGCAACATACCGGGGGCGCAGAGTGTGGAGGGTATACCCGCCTTTTATCATGCCAGTGCCCAGAAGGTGCTCGATATCTGTGAACAGCGCGGAGAACCGGAAAAACCGGTCATGCTGTTGGGCCACAATCCGGGCTGGGCGGCGCTACACAACTATTTCAGTAGACAGCCCCATCCTTTTCCGACGGGAGCATGCAGTGTTTTGATGCGGGCAAATGACGGGCACTGGCTTTCACCGCAAAGCTGGAAATCGGTAGACCTGATTTTGCCCCGGGAATTGGAATAGGCGGGTTGGATATATCTCCGGTTCTACTTTCAGGACGCATATCGGGTCTTCCGGTTTATGGTCATTCCGGTTATCCCCGATCCGTGAAAGGGACTCGAAATATGTTCGTGATGCTTTCCCTGGGGTCAGGAATCATTAAATCCGGCTATGTGACGATGGCCGCGATGAGGACAGCAGAGAGAAAAGTGTGCGCACATCTGTCATACGGCCCCGTTCATCCGTGATGACATGGATTTTGGAATGCAGCCCGCCTTTTGTCCGCCCGATATGGCGGGGAGTGTCCCCTCCTTTATGCAGGCTGCACGCGGCGCGGTGGACCCTGACATATGTGCTGTCAATCATCAAGCCTCCCGGGGGACCGTCTTTGGCACTTAAGTACTTGAATATCTTATCAAAAACGCCCCTCCCGCTCCAGCGTTTGAACCGATTATACAAGGTTTTCCAGGACCCGTACTCCAAAGGCGCATCCCGCCGGCGCAAACCGTTCCTGATGACATGAACAATACCCGAAATCACTTTGCAGTCACCCACACGCCCCACACCTCGTGGCAAGGGGAAAAACGGTTCAATCCGGGCAAGCCCCTCTTCTGATAACATAAATATATCACCCATCGCAAAATCTCCTTTGCAGCCCATGAATTACACATCACAATGCAAGGGAACCCGTTAAATTAACAGGTCCTGACCTTGGGAGGGTGCTATTACCCCGCTCAAATAAATATGGAGCTCCGGTAGAAGGTCCGGATCTCCGACAGCGACAATGCGGCCCCCGTCTGTGGCGGGGCCGCCTTCCCAGTTTGTGATTCTGCCGCCGGCTCCCTCAATAACCGGAATGAGCGCACGGGTATCACAGGGCTTCA
>JACOMS010000052.1:0-17564 GCA_014324115.1 Hyphomonadaceae bacterium | reverse complement strand
GGTGAGTGTTGTCACCCCGCCATGCGTCCCTTCCCGCCATGTTTTCCCGGGGGTGCCCCAGAACGATGTATTCAATGCAGGAAGGTCAATAAGCCCGAGCAAAGGTGTATCCTGAAAACTTACAGCGACCAATGTACTCCAGACCGGGACTCCGGCCACAAATCCACGCGTCCCGTCAATGGGATCAAGTGTCCATGACCAGTCATTTGCGCCGGGTATGTCGTCAAATTCCTCGCCCTTGATTGTGTCTTCGGGAAAGGCCTCAGAAATTAACTCGCGAAGCCTCCGCTCCGCATCCATATCCGCCTGTGTGACGGGATCGTAGCCGTTTTCAGCCTTGTTGACGGCGTCCGGCCCCTCGAAAAAGAGCGGCAGGGTAATCTCACGCGCCGCCCGTTGCAGTTCATTAAAAAGCCCCAATCTGTTCTGGAGCGCCCCTTTATCATAGCCCGTCATGAAATCCCACTAGCATGCGGGGGCCGAGTCTGCCAGTGCCACGGCGCAACCGTCCTGAATCAGGACAGTTGCAAATCCCTGAGTCGCGCATAAAGGCCGCCGCGTTTTTTGGACAGGGCTTTGTGGGTGCCGGTTTCCACAACCCGGCCCTTGTCCATAACATAAATCCGGTCAGCGTTCTGAACTGTCGAGAGGCGGTGTGCAATGGTGATGGTGGTACGTCCATTGGACAGCCGTTCCAACGCGGCCTGCACATTGGACTCGGACTCGGCGTCAAGGGCAGATGTAGCTTCATCCAGCAACAGAATGGGTGCATCCCGCAAAATGGCGCGGGCTATGGCAATGCGCTGTTTTTGTCCCCCCGAAAGCGTGTCCCCGTCCTCGCCGACGATGGTATCGTAGCCTTCGGGCAAAGTCTGAATAAAATCATGTGCATCGGCGGCCTTGGCAGCGGCGACGATGTCGTCCCGCGATGCGGATAAATCGCCAAATCCGATATTGGCCGCGACAGAATTATTGAACACAGTAACGTCCTGTGACACCAGAGAGATGGATTTGCGCAAGGAGGCGAGGGTGACGTCCCGAATGTCCCGACCGTCTATTTTGATCGTCCCGGAGTCGACATCATAAAGGCGGGGAATTAGATTAATGATAGTGGATTTGCCACTCCCGGACAGTCCCACGAGGGCGATATTTTCGCCATCAGTAGCAGAGATGGAAACATCTGAAAGCGCCTGTGTTCCGTCCATGTAGGTAAAAGACACATTCTCCAATTCAACAATACCTCTCGGATCAATCAGCGGTTTGGCATCCGGTGCGTCGATAATCGCAGATTTTTCGTCAATGACATCGAAAATGCGGGTCAGGCTTGACAGACCTTCCTGAGCCGCATTGTTTAATGTCCCGAGTGCGCGCAGGCGAGGGGAGAGAATCAGTAATCCGGTCAGGACGCCGACGATAGACCCCGGTGTCGCGAGCCCGGCACTGACCTGATAAACGCCGAAAATGACCACCCCGACAATTGCAAGCCCGCCCAGAACTTCAAGGATGGGATCAACGCAGGCCTGCTGCGAGACAAGTTTGAGGAATTTTGAAATCCGAAGATCGAAACTTCGGTCAAGACGCTCCGACTCGCGGGTTTCCAGGCCGTATGTCTTTACCATCCGTACGCCGGAAAAACTCTCTTTCAACTCCGATGTGATGACACCGATATGCTCCTGAACATCCCGTGCCGACCCGCGCATGCGCCGGGAAATCCTGACAATCGGAACAAAAGCCAGGATGAAAACCGTCATGACGAGGCTTAGCATCCAGTTCTGCCACAACATGGCAGCAATGGTGAAGACCACCGTCAACACGTCTTTAACGAGGTTGGACAACACGCGGATGAGTGTATTTGATACCACTGTGACATCATGAGTAAATTTCGATATCCGCTCACCGATCGGTTCGCGGGCAAAGCTCGCATAATCAGATGTCTGTGAGCTCGCAAACATCTGTTTCTGCATCTCGCCGACAGCATTCAATGCAATGACGTTGGTCAAAATTCGCTGGAAGTAATTGGACAGGCCGGAAGCGAGCGTAATACCCAGAAGCAGGGGTAATATCGCAATCGCATAATGTCGGGCATTATTATGCGCCGGATTGGCTTCGGTATCCAAGGCCGCAGCCGTGTCGACGATAGTTTTGACAACAAAAGTGTAAGCTGCGGTCGCCGCCGCGAGTAGCAACATGAAAACAGTCGCCAAAATCAGCCGGTTTTTCTGCGGCCGGATATAGCTCAGCCACAGGCGGGCTATTTTCTGACGATCAGGGCCCGGAGAATGCAGGTGCGCAGAGGAATTGATGAGGTCGCTCCCGTGTCCCGTTCATTACGCGTTGGAGTCTGCAACGCCGACGCCCGGCACTATAAAAAATAACACCAAAGCACAACGCTTTGTATATAGGCTTCAGGATTATTCTGCATTGCGCAATGTGTCCGTCCCACACCCGGCCGCCATTGCGGGTGTAATGTGAAGGGCTTGATGGATGCGTATGATGTTGCCGGGCGGCCCGCGCAGGTTCATTTTAATTATGCTGAAAGTTTTGCCATAAGATCTTCCATGCTTCGGTTCCCCTTCACCGAATTGCAATGTCCGCACAGAAGCTGCAGATTGCCAATGTGATCCGTCCCGCCTTTTGATTGCGGTATAATGTGGTCGACTGTGAGATTCTGTATTTTGAAATGGGTGACGCACCCGTTGCAGTGTCCGCCCTGCTCACCGTACAGCAATTTTTTGTTCCGCATATCATTGTAGGGAATGACATTGCCCAGGTCGGTGCGCCCGGGAATGTCTTTACGATGCGCGACAGTGTTATCGGCAAATATGCCGAGTTCTTTTTTCAGACGGAGCAAAACCAGTTCAGCGGCTTTTGGAGAAATGTCTATCCCGACCCATTCCCGGCCCTCGTCTTGCGCAGCGATGCAGGCTGTTGCGCAGCCGCAGAACGGGTCCAGCACCATGTCGCCGGGGCGGGATGAGGATTTGATGATGCGCTCAAGCAAGGCAAACGGCTTCTGTGTGGGGTATCCGGTGCGCTCGTGGGATGTGCGCCCGATTGCGTTTATTTCCCAAACGTCGCGCAAGGCCGCCATGGTGTACCACCGACCGTCTTTGTCCTCATATTCTTCAACATTCCTGAAACGGTAGGGCTTGTTGTTTCTGTTATATGAGCGTTCTTTCTGCACGTGAAAAACGTGTCTTTCCGGGTCCGCCGCATAGTATAGCAGGATGTCGTGCTTGCGCGAAAACCACTTTTTTGCTATACCCCCCGTTCGGTAAGCCCATACAATTTCATTGCGAAAATTCTTGCGCCCCCAAATTGCGTCCATAACCAGTTTAAGGTAGTGACTCATGGTCGGGTCGCAGTGTAGATAGATGCTCCCCGTCGGCTTCAACAACCGCTTCATTTCCAGCAGTCGCGCAGCCATGTAGATCAGATAGGATTTGTCGCTTTTGGTCATGGCCGCGCCAATAACCCTGTTAAGTGCGGGGTGTTTCGCTTCAATGAGGTCGAGCCAGGCAACATCCACGTCGGACAGCGACCAAGTGTCCTTAAATTCGGCACCTGCCGCCTGGCTGCCGATCGGTGCCGCGTAGTTGGCTTTGGAATTGAAAGGGGGGTCGAGGTAAATCAGGTCAACCGACTCCGAATTCATGCCCCGCATGATCGGCAGGTTATCACCGGTCCATATGGTTTGATTGGCCCAGTTGGCTTTGCCGTGCCCGTTCTCTTTGGGGTTATCGGCCACTGGGCGACCTATCCGGCCCGACGCGCCTTATGACCCGCAACATCTGTCGGCCGTTTTGTCCGGACATGACGACTTTCTCCTTCGCTTGCAACGTATGTGTATGATAAACAAAACGTGAATCAGGTTTTGTCAAACAAAGATTGAAACAGGGCCCGGATGATACACTGCCCTCTTGTTTTGTCTGAGGCAGAATGCGCTTACGCCCGGCTGAATTTGATCCCGTGCTTACCGGAGTACAGGGGTATTTTCCCGACATCACCCAATGAAACCATCCTTGTCGGGATCAATCAGTTCGTGCGCGTGCAGCACAAAATACCTCATGTGAGCATTGTCAACGGTGCGCTGGGCCGCGGATTTCCAGGCATCGCGAGCGTCGGCGTAGTTCGGAAAAGCGCCGACAAAATCAATCTGTGTCAGGTCCCTGAACTCGGTCCTGCTGGGATCAACAAGTTCGCCCCCGATAACGAGGTGGAGAAGTTGCACTGGTTTTTCCGTGCGGTCGGTCATATGTGTCCCCATAAACCCAAAATCCCTGATTTTGTTATCGCTTTTTCGATAGGCGGCAACAGTCGGTTTTACGCGGTCCAATAACAAAGCGTGCAGCTTCGGGCCAGCACAAATTACGCCTGTTTCGGACACGCTGTCCTGATCGTACCGGAAGCGCTGTCCGGTCAAATTTGTAATGACCCCCCCGGCCTCGCAAACGATCAATTCCGCCGCCGCCAGATCCCAATCGGATTTGGGGGTGAAAGACACGGTGGCGTGCTTCGCTCCGCTGGCCACAAGGGCGACGCGGTAAGCCATGGAATTGACAATAGACACATCCATGTCCGGCCAGCCCAACCGTCGAAATTTGCGCGGATAACCGACCATGCGGATGTGCTCAATCCGGTCCGAATCCCGGACAGAAATAGAACGACCGTTGAGTTTTGCCCCGCCATCCCTGATTGCGGTATACATTTCGTCACGAAGGGGATTGTAGAGTGCCCCGGCAATTGATCTCCCGTTTTCGATTACGGCCACCGAGACGGCGAAATTCGGCGAGCGGTCGATAAAGGCCTGGGTGCCGTCAATAGGATCAACGACAAATGTCCGGCGGCAGGTATGGCGGGAGTGATCGTCCGGGGTTTCCTCGGAGAGCCAGCCATAGCCGGGGCGCGCCTCGCCCAGAATTCCGGCGAGATAGTCGTTTACTGCAATGTCGGCATCTGTCACCGGGTGATTTCCGGATTTATTCCATATTTCCGGTTTATCTGAAATAAAGGCCGCTTTGGCGATCAGCCCGGCTTTGCGCACAGCTGTCTCAATGAGGCCGAGATCAACCTCATATTCACAAATATCAGTGTCAGATACCGGCAACCGTCAGGCCCTCGACGAGGAGGGACGGGGCCACTGTGGCGCCGTCAAATACAAGATCGTTCGCGGGTATAATTGTCCGATATATCTCTTTGAGGTTTCCGGCTACCGTGATTTCATTGACGGCGTAAGCGATTTCGCCTTTTTCTATTTTGAAACCCGTAACACCGACACTGTAGTCGCCCGTATTGGAATTAAGCGAGGGCCCGAACATCTCGGTGATAAGCAGGCCTTCGCCCATATCTTCCATGAGAGTTTGCGGCGTTTTATCCCCGGGCACCATATAGGTGTTGCTGGATGAAATACCGGGCGGGGCACCGACCCCCCGCGCAGCATGACCTGTAGGTTGAAGCTTCAACTGCCGTGCCGCCGAGCTATCCAGCAGCCAGGTTTGCAGGATACCGTCTTTAACAAGGCGGGTTTCCCTGACTCTCACGCCTTCACCGTCCCAGGGGCGTGAGGCATGTCCACGCCGCATCAACGGATCATCAATCACGTTAATATGTGCGCCGAAAATTCGTTTGCCCATGGCGTCCTTCAGGAAAGACGTGCCTCGTCCAATAGCCCGGCCATGAATGGCTCCGGGCAGGGTCGAGAGAAGTGAACCGGAAACACGCTTGTCGAACATGACCGGCATGTGCCCGGAGGGAAGTTTTCTGGCACCAAGCCGGGCAATGGCCCGCTCACCCGCGGTGCGACCGATTATGTCGGGAGCAGAGAGATCTTCAAGAAAGTGCGCGCTTTCAAAGTCATAATCCCGTTCCATGGTTTCATCCTGCATGGCGAGAGCCAAACCGGACAGGCCGTGATGGGAATTGCGCCAGCCCCTGGCAAAGCCGTGGCTTGTCATAAAGAAGAGAGTGGATGTGGACGCACTTGCGCTTGATCCTTCCGCCTGCATCACGCCCTTGATCGAAAGTGTGGCAGACTCGACGGCCCTGGCACGCTCCAGCAGAGTTTCAGGTGTGACCTCCGTTGAGTCAAACAGATCCAGTTCCGGTGTATCTGTGGCAAGAAGCTCCGGGTCTGCCAGTCCGCAATAGGGATCTTCCGGCGCCAGTCCGGCCATGGCCACGGCGCGTTCCGCCAGCTTGTCGAGGGAGGTGTCAGATAAATCCGAACTGGACACACAGGCCTGTCGCCGCCCGATCATGACACGCAGGCCGATGTCGCGGCCTTCGCTATTATCCATATCTTCGAATTTGCCGCCGCGGGCCACGAGTCTTTGGGACCGGCCGTGAGTTGCAATCGCGTCTGCCGTTTCCGCGCCGTAATGTTTGGCGCGGGACATGAGAGCCTCCAGTGCCGGACGCAAAGTCTCCGGCGTCAATCCATTATCCGGGCCCATGGATTATGTGGTAGCAGTACAGGGAGGTACAACGGCCATACCTGCAGGGGTCAAAAGATCAGGAGCGCGCGCCTGCGGACCCGGGGCATCCCTGTCGCCTGTAAGTACCTGCTCATTACGGCGCAAAAGAACAGACCCGAAGGTCACAAAAATGAGTGCGTATAGTGCGACATAAAGGCCAAACGCCTGGTATTGAGTCATGCGGGCTCCCGTTGTGTTTTGGACAGACTAGCCGCTTTTTCCATGACCTCAAGGTGGGTTTCTGCGGATTGGGCCCCGTTTACGGCAAGTTGCCCCTCATAGATAAATGTCGGAACACCGGACACGCCAAGACGGCGGAAGACATCAATCTCCTCCAAAACGGCTTCTTCGTCCGATTCACGATTCAGCAGTTCGTTTACGAGATTGGTATCAAGCCCCACATGTCCGGCGATGTCGGTTAAAACGGCGGTATCGCCGATGTCGTGATTGTCTTTGAAAAAGGCTTCAAACAGGGATTGTGCCGCGGAGTCTGCTACCCCCTGACCTTCGGCCCAACGTATGAGGCGGTGAGCATTCAGCGTATTCGGGCGGGTGATTATGCCGTCAAAATTGAACGTAATCCCGACATCCTGTGCGGCGGTTTCCAAATGCCTGCGCACGACTTTCCACCGCGAGGTCGGCGCATCACCGAATTTGGCTTTCATATAGTCGCGATAGGGCACGCCCTCCCGCGGTACGCCCGGATCCAGCATGTAGGGTCGCCAGCGCAGTTTGACGGGGTGCCTGGATTGCAGTGCGGCCCGATTGAAATATTCATGACCCAGCCAGCACCACGGACAAACAATGTCCGAGACAATATCAACGCGAATGTGTCCGGGTCGGTTCATGCCCGCTTTCGGGGCAAATCCGCAAATTTACCGTCCCGTTTCCGGGCTTTCGCCTGAAACGCTTCCGTTATCTCGGACGGGATGAGCATGGACATATTCCAGACACCGACATAATCAAGTGCATTCCGTGTGCTGTGATCGCGGCCATAGGTAATCATGTGCTTGCAGCCGTAAACGGCAAGCGGGGGGTTGGCCGCAATCTCGCGGGACATCTCCAGGGCGGCCTCAAGCATGGCTGTCTGACTGTCATATACGTGGTTGAGCATACCGCGCTGATACATTTCTTTTGCACCCATTCTGCGACCTGTATAGGCGAGTTCACGCACAATACCTTCGGGCAGGTGGTTGAGAATACGGGGAAAGGTACCGACATCGGCGGTCATACCGGCATTGATTTCGTAAATGGTGATAAAACTGTCTTCTGTGCCCAGGCGGATATCGCAGGCAGTCACCATGTCAACACCACCGCCGATGCAGCCGCCCTGAATGGCGACAATGACCGGAATGCGGGCCTGTTCAAGGGCGTTGAAACTGTCCTGCAGGCGTTTGATGGTCTGGTAGAAACGCGCACCGTATGTCGGCGCATTTTTGTCAGGATTGCCGTTAAGGCCGTTGAGCATGCTCACGTCAATACCTGCCGAGAAAACCGGCCCGGTGGAGGAAATCACAATCACCCGGGCTTTGGCATTTTCATCAACATCACGGACAATTTCCGGCAGGTCGCACCAGAAACTTTCGGCCATGGCGTTGCGTTTGTCCGGACGGTTCAGGATGATATGCGCGATATTACCCTCAATGGAGACATCAAAACATTCATAAGTCATGGGTGGTTCTCCTGGAGCGAGAACAGACAGGCTTTGGCGGCGGGCACAGTGCCCTCCAGGAAGGCTTGGTAAACCGGAAGGAGCTTTTCAATGCCCTGCGATTTGTTGATATCGAGCCAGTCCTTTGCGCTCTGACAGAACGGTATCCACTGTGCGCCCAGCCTGTCGGCAAAGCCGTCCCGACCCCATTCGCCGATACGTTCCCTGGCCCGGTCGGGGGCAAAAAACATGACGGGTGGAGCGCCTGCATTGATTTTCGGCGGTTTGCCGCCCTGCCGGTGGGATTTGCCGACCATGCAGTTATAGACGATGTTTTCACCAAAATGATCATATACCCGGCCGGTGATCTCACCGCTTCCAGCCATATCGACAACAGCGGATTTTTCGCCGCCGTCCAGCGTGTGAATATGTTCATAGGTCACAACATGATCATAAAACCCCGTACTCTCGACGAAGGCTTTATTCCGGGCGGAGGTCAAACCCGTGATTTTGGCCGCGCCGCGCTGTTTCATACAAAATGCCGTCCCGAGTGCTGTTTTGGATGAGGCCGACAGGATCAGGATTTGATCTGCGCCGTAAAACCGGTTTTCGTCAAACCGGTCGTCGATCAGGAAACTGGTCGTAAAAAGCGGGCGCAGGACAGGCTGTAGATCATCCAGATCGCCATCAAAGCCCGGATCATTCTGCGTGCGCACATAGGTGTTGTAAACGGGGTGAAGAGGAATGCGATGGGATGCCCCGTCATGGAAGCTGTGCCGGGATAGTCTGGCCGGTTTTATATCCAGCATTTCCGCCACCGGGAAGAAACCGTAAATCCTTTCTCCGACGCTGATGTTCCCGACACGGCTTTCGGTTACTTCGGCAAAGCCCCAGACGGGTATGCGTCCGGCACCGGGCCGGTCAATCCCGTATTCGGACGGTTCAAAAAATTTCCAATAGCCCATCCTGTCCCCGGTTACCATGTATGTGATGTTATTGGCCGTCAGAGCGAACGGCCCAATCCTGACGCGGATATGGTCTTCAGCGAGGGGCGCCTCATCAATGTTGACCGGCACTACATCGCCAAAGTCCGTTTTGTTGACAAGCAGGGTCTGGTTCATTGGTCTCTCCGGAATTGCCGTTCCGGGTCGGCGGCGCGGAACCCGGAATGACAAACAGGACGGCTAAAACACGCTGTCGCCGTCGCATGAAATCAGTAGTTGCCCGGCCAGTCCGGCCCTGCGGTGTTTATGAATTTTCCGGTACTCCTCAGAACTGACCGCATCAAACATTTTCTTTGCGCTGCCGTACCTGATCACGGCCACGGCATCCCACTCACCGTCGCCCTCACCGATCAAAAACACATTGGCATTCCCGCCGAAAACTGTTTCGGCTTTTTCACTGTTGATTTTGGCAAATTCCCCGGCATAGCGTTGATAGGCCTCGCGTCCCGAAATCTCTTCCTTGCTGTCCCTGTATTCGGCTTTTTCGCGGAATTTCAGCAGGTTGAGCATATAGACAGGCTCACCGGCTTTTCTGTGATCCAGGAAAGCCCTGATCTGTTCCGGAGTCGGATCGACGGCGTTAAGTGTCGGCATCATGTATACCCGTGTAATGTGTTACAGGGGTGGGCAGACTGTCAAAGACTTCGTCCGGTACGAAGAAATCGCCCGCAAACGGACCTTCATAACCCGGCGCATACGGGCTGAAATCCGTGACGCCCTGTTCGCGCAGAATAACTTCGTCAATGACAAACCGGCCTGTAAATTCCCTTGAGTCCCTCGTCAGGATAACATGGGCCGCATCAGCGACGATATCCGGTGTCCGGCATATCTTTGCCATGGAATCGCCGCCCAGAACATTGCGCACGGCCGCCGTATCAACGGCTGTCAACGGCCAAAGTGAATTGACCGCAACCCCGTCATCACGAAACTCCTCGGCCATACCCAGCGTACACATGCTCATCCCGTATTTGGCCATGGTATAGGCCACGTGGTTTTTGAACCATTTCGCTGACATATCAAGCGGCGGGGCCAAATTCAGAATATGCGGATTGTCCGCCGCCTTCAGGTGCTTCAGGCACAGTTTGGACACAAGAAATGTGCCGCGCACATTGACCTGGTACATTAAATCAAAGCGTTTCATGTCTGTCAGAGCTGTCGGGGTCAGGGATATGGCGCTTGCATTGTTGACGCAGATATCAATGCCGCCAAATTTATCCACTGTAGCATCGACGGCGGCCTGAACGGCCTCTTCGCTGCGAATATCACACACAACGGGAAGGACCTGTCCGCCTGCAGCTTCAATCTCTTCGGCGGCCGTATAAATTGTACCCGGCAGTCTGGCATGAGGTTCGGCGGTTTTGGCGGCAATTGCAACATTGGCTCCATCCCGCGCCGCGCGCCTGGCAATAGCGAGGCCGATACCGCGTGATCCGCCGGACATGAAAACGGTTTTTCCTTTCAGGGACACTGAACTTCTCCTTTTCGACCTTTTGGCGCCCGTTCACATATACGAAACTCGTTGCATGGCGGCAAGTATGGAAAAATGACAGACGGTGCCATAAAAAACACCGACCGGTGGGGGCTGTATAATCAGCCGGGATGGAACATTACATCAACAGCAAATGTCTCAACCCGTAAGCTGCGCTCGCGACCGCGGCAACTCCGCAAGCCGAAATTGCGGCAAACCAGAGAAGTCGTGACATGAGGGAACGTGTTTCACCGTCTTCCGGCGGCGGTACGGGTTTGAACAGCCTACCCATGATAGCCGTCCTCCAGGTTGACTTTACCCCAGAACAGCTTGTAGACATAGGCCGTATAAATCAAGATGGTCGGCAACATGATGACCGCGCCGACCAGCATCAGTCCGAGGGCATTGTCACGGGCGGCCGCATCCCACAGTGTGATTTCGAAGGGCACGAGATAGGGAAACAGACTCACGGCGAATCCGGTATAGCCTGCAAGGAAAATACCGACCGTCAGAAGATAGGGACGCCATTCCGGTTTCAGGGTCCTGTTGGACAGGTCTTTCCACAACATGTATATCAATACACCTGCCAGGGTCGGGATGGGCACAAGGTACCAGAATGTGCCGAAATCCACCGATGTCATGGACACACCCCAGCGCTCCGTGACACGCGGGTCGATGGACAGGGTCGCGAGGCTGACAGCGCCCATGGCGACAAGGACACCGATCAGTGCGCGTTTGGCCCATTTGCGTGAAAATTCCTGCGTCTCGCCCCCGGTTTTCAGGAACAGCCAGCACGCGCCCAGCAGGACGTAACCAAGCAAAAGCGAAATTGCGACAAGAATGCTGAAGGGTGAGAGCCAGTCAAATGCCCCGCCTGCAAAAACTCGCCCGTCAACCGTGATGCCTTTGATGAAACCGCCAAGAATAAACCCCTGTGCAACTGTCGCAATCAGCGAGCCGTAGGCAAAGGCCCCGTTCCAGAAAATACGGGTCGGCTCGCGCACGGCCTTATGCCGGAATTCGAAAGCGACACCGCGGAAAATCAACGCAGCCAGCATGATCAAAACCGGAATATACATCGCCGGCATGAGCACGGCATAGGCCAGCGGAAAAGCGGCAAACAGCCCCCCGCCGCCCAGGATCAGCCAGGTTTCATTGCCGTCCCAGACCGGTTCGATGGTGGCGGTCATCAGATTGCGTTCGGTTTCGGACCGCGCAAAAACAGTCAGCGCACCAATGCCAAGGTCAAACCCGTCGAGAATGACATAAAGCATCACCGCAACGGCGATGAGCACGGCCCAGATAAGAGGTAAATCCATATCAGCCTCCTGTTTTCGCCGGTGCTGCCTGGACCGGCTCGGCCATATCCCTGACAGAAGCCAGGGGTGAGCCCGGCGCCCGTCCGGATTCTTTCGGCGGGTCATTGGCTTCATCGTCAAAGCCTTTGGTCATTATGCGGAACATGTAAATGACACCGGCGGTGAAAATAATGGCATAGACCACCATAAACACCAGCAGGGATGTCGCCACCTGTCCCGCACTGACCGGAGATACGCTGTCCGCCGTGCGCAGGATACCATAGACTGTATAGGGCTGCCGCCCGACCTCGGCGACAATCCATCCCGTGATCACGGCGACAAATCCAAGCGTACCCGAAGGTAAGGCGAGCCAGTGAAACAATCCCGGCTTGTCGAGTGTGCCGCGCCACCATTTCAGTACACCCCAAGCCCCCATGAGCAACAGAACAAGCCCGGCTGCGACCATAATCCGGAAACTGTAAAATACCAGCCACAGCGGTGGTTGTTCGGATTCCGGAAAGGCATCCAGGCCTTTCAGGGGTTCGTCGGTTTTGAACAGAAACCTGCTTGTGCCCGGTATGGCGATGGAATTGTTGATTCCGCAATCCCGGCGGGCATCCGGCCAGGCTACAATGACTGTGGGCTGGACGTCCGCAGTTTCGCACCAGCCCTCCATGGCGGTGACTTTCGCCGGTTGATACCGGTGCGCGACTTCGCCGGACCAGTGGCCCGCCCAGATTTGCAGGGGCATCAGGACGAGCAGCGTGCCCGCGGCCATGCGCATCTGCCATCGGGTCGGTTTCTGTTGATGGCGTTTTATGGTTTGCCAGGCACCGGCTGCGAGAATCACGGCGGCGGTTGTAATGAAAGCGGCCAGCATCATATGCACGTAACGCGGCGGGAAGCTGGGATTAAAAATGACTTCCATCCAGTCGGTCGCGTAAAACCGGCCGTCTCCGTCAATGGCGTATCCCTGCGGGGTCTGCATCCAGCTGTTGGCGGACAGGATCCAGAATGCCGAAATGGATGTACCGACGGCTACGGCACAGGTCGCGAAAAAATGCAGACCCCGCCCGACCCGCTTCCAGCCGAACAGCATGACGCCAAGGAAGGTCGCCTCAAGGAAAAATGCCGTCAGAACCTCGTAACCCAGCAACGGCCCCATCACATTCCCGACCTTGTCCGAGAAGACCGACCAGTTGGTCCCGAACTGGTAACTCATGACCACCCCGGAGACGACGCCCATGGCAAAGGCGAGGGCGAAAATCTTCACCCAATGAAGATAGAGTCGCTTGAAAACCTCGTTTCCGGTCTTGAGCCACAGCCCCTCGCACACGGCCAGAAAGGCCGCGAGGCCGATGGTGAAAGCCGGAAATAATATATGAAAGGCCACGACGAAGGCGAATTGCAGCCGCGACAGCAAAAGGGCGTCAAATTCCATGGCTCTTCCCCCACAGGACGTGCATCACGTGTGTTTTGATACCATGATATTTTGTATTTACAATACCGAAGTGTGACCTTGTGTTACAATATCCCGCGACGGTTCGTGCATTTCAGCGTTGTCGGGTGAGTTATTAACGTGCTTTCGGGTGAGGACCTGGCGGAGGAAACCGTTCGGTGTTCACATCGAATCAATTCCCACTGGATATCCACCTTTGCCACATTTACAGCAGGCGCGCTTTTGATCCGGTAATTCACATCTTCAATAAGGTGTTGACAAAGATATGCTCAGGCAGGACATGACCGCCATCGGTACCTGACGGGGCCGGGAGTATGTTGATATGGCGGTTTTCAAGCGCTTCCTCCGAATAATCTGCACACGCTTTTCACCATGGCTGACGGCATCGGCCCTGTGCCTGGCGGGCTGCGCAACGGCAGGCATGGAGAATCGATCTTCTCCCGCGAATGTCGCACCTCATGATGCAGTCGGCAATCTCGAAAAGACTGTCCCTGTAGCGGAGAATCGCTCTTCTCTCGCGAATGTCGCGCTTCCTCTCGGAAATTCCGCGCTCGAACAGGACTGGCACACGCAACAGGTGACAGCCGGTGTCTGGCACCACGAAATTGTTCGTTACACGACAGATTCTCCAACGCCGGAATGGTCCTGGCGCTCGCAGCCATTGCGGACCGGACTTGCGCTGAGCGAGTCCCTGACTTGCGCAGACGCGGCGGCGATGGCGGTTGTCCGGGACCCTTATCCGTATCCGGGAAACGATGAGCAGACTTACGACATTGTGCGTGTCGGCGCATATCAAACACGCGCCGCGGCTCTGGACGACCCCGAGGCGGCGTTTCTGCGTGATTGCGGTTATCGGCTGCAACGTCTGAACGACACGTCCACCTTTGATAGCGGTCCGTGGCGTATCAACATTCTGGAGGTCGATCCGGCGGGATTTCAGGGCCGAATGGCGCTCGGCCTTGCGGGTGGCAAGATCGCGGGGCTGGAGCCGGTGACGAAAATTGCGGCGCGCGAAAACGCTTTGGCTGCGGTCAACGCCAGCTTCTTTGTGCTTTCTGAGAAAGACGGCATCCTGGGCGATATCGCCGGCCTTGGCGTGTATAACGGCCAACTGGTAAGCGAGGGTGTGATTGGGCGGAACGCTCTCATCTTGGGGAGCGGGCCGCGCAACGGGGCACGTATCCGCCCTTACGACCCGGGTATCAATCTGATTTGGCCTGACGGCTCGATCACCTTTGCCGACGGTATAAACAGACGACCGGATTATACGCGGAATTGCGACAATGCGGACAATGCCTCAACGTCCGTGAGCGTGCATGACGCGACCTGTACCGACGAAGGCGAGATCATCGTTTTCAACGGGTATTCCGGATTTGAGCCCGATGCGGCGGGCGCCTTGACGCTCTCTGTTTCAAAAGGCGGCCGGATTACGACCGGAGAGTCCGATGCATGGTCAATGGGTGACGGGTACCTGCTCGTCGCCACGGGAGATCGGGCGGTCGAGGTATCCGGTAAGTTGCAGGACCATGATACTGTCCAGATCAGGACCGGCAGCGAGGGCGAGGAAATGCCGACCTATGCCGTCAACGGAGGGCCCATGCTTCTGAGCGGCGGTGCGAAAGTGAATACGGCTGACAGGGAAGGCTGGCTGCTCGGTGCGGATATGTCATCCGGGCAAGCCGACGCCGTTCACCGCTGGTTCAACGTGCGCAACCCGCGAACGGCTGCGGGCATCACCGGGGACGGTCGTCTCCTGTTGGTCACCGTAGACGGCCGACAGCCCTCCCACAGCGTCGGCGCGACAATCCGGGAACTCCGCTCATTGATGCAGTCTATCGGCGCCACCGACGCCATAAATCTGGATGGCGGCGGTTCAACAACCATGGTTGTGGGTGAGGCCGTCGTCAACAGGCCGTCCGACCCGACAGGTCCGAGACCCGTTGCGGATGCGCTGCTCGTTCTGCCGCCAACTCACTGATACGGAAAAATCAATAATAAAACAAACGCGCACGTAAAGTCAGGTCACCGGACTTTCAGGCTCGTCTTATCTGTGTACTTCTTATCACTCCAAGCCTTGGCAATCTCTGCGCGCATCTTATCGTCAACCAGTCTTTGCTCTTCCTGTGTCGTAATTATTTTTCCATCAAAGAAGTGATAAGATCAAGATCGCTTTTTTTCAAAGCCCCTCTATCTAATCTCTCTACTTTTACAGATAGATTATTTATATCATCTCTAATAAGTCTAAGCATATGCAGGAACAGCATAACAAACAAAGCCAAGACAGATATAAATGTCCCTATTGTTGCAAGCTCAGTCATCTACTTGTGTAGTTGCTGAATTCCAAGGGCGACCCATTGAGAGCTCGTAAGGGTCTTGACATCCGCGTCGGCCCGACGAGGGCTGCCACCGTCCAAGTACTCATGACCGCCCCCTCCGAAGCTCATCACAGACAGGCTTAACCTTATTGTATGCCGCCGTAGAACCTTTGGCCGATATAGTAAACGTTTTATCAGACGTGGAAATAACGATACGACTCTTTGCCGTTTCGATAGCATCAAGAATATAGTTAATCTCGCCCGGTTGGGCTATATAGTCATGAAGCGTCAAATTGCTTTTATTGTCATCATCCCTAAGAAAGTTAATTTCTCTCGGTACATCCCAATCTTTTCTAATTAGTACCCCCGCATCAAATAACCAATTCTTTTTTCCGCCCCCGTCGGCAACAGTGATAAACTCTGTTTGGGAATTACAACCGTAAAGTATATACCCTTGCCAACTATAATCACCTACGAAACCCATAAGTATCGCTTGGGGTTTGTCGGTCATCTCGTTGTAACCTGTTTTGGTTTGCCAAGTTTGCGCCGATGCCGATCCTGCCGATAAACCGACTGCGGCGATTGTTGTAAGTAATTTTTTCATTACTACCGCCTTTATGTACGGATAGTCTGTCTTGCCTCAATAGTCAGGTAGTTATTTACTCACTACAAGAACAGCTTTGTTAGTGCTATTGTTGCTCCAATTAACGCGCATGCAGATATTAGAGGCTCTACATACATTCTTACTTTAATGTGCTGTGTTTCTCTAATTGTCTTATCAATGCTTACTTGATTCCTACGGGTCTCTTCCTCAAACTTTTCTCTACGTTGATCTGTTTTTGAGAGGGTACCGCTTGTCCGGGATGAGGCGGGTCAGCCGCCCTCTCTCCGGCCAAGGAAAGCCAACCTTTCAAACAGGTGCACATCCTGTTCATTCTTGAGCAGGGCCCCGTGGAGCGGCGGGATCATTTTCCTGGGACTCGTTTCCCGGATGGTTTCCGGATCAATGTCTTCGACAAGCAATAGTTTGAGCCAGTCGAGAAGCTCGGAGGTGGACGGCTTTTTCTTGAGACCCGGCATGGCACGGACTTCGAAAAATCGCTTCATGGCTGTTGACAGGAGACGTGACTTGATATCCGGGAAATGGACCTGCACGATCTGTTTCATGGTCTCTTCGTCCGGGAACTGGATGTAATGGAAGAAGCAACGCCGCAGAAACGCGTCGGGCAGGTCTTTTTCGTTGTTTGACGTGATCAGGATGACAGGGCGTTGCCTGGAGGAAACGGTCTCGCCCGTTTCGTAAACGTGGAAGCTCATCCGGTCAAGCTCGTGCAGCAGGTCGTTTGGAAATTCAATATCGGCTTTGTCGATCTCATCGATCAAAACTACGGGGCGCGTGTCCGAGACAAATGCATCCCAGAGCTTGCCGCGGTTGATATAGTTGTGAATGTTGTGCACACGCTCTTCGCCGAGCTGACTGTCACGCAGGCGGGCGACAGCGTCATATTCATACAAACCCTGCTGCGCCCTGGTTGTGGATTTGATATTCCAGGTGATGAGCGGCGCGCCAAGGCTCTCAGAGATTTCCTTTGCCAGAACGGTCTTGCCTGTGCCGGGTTCGCCTTTGATCAAAAGGGGGCGCTCAAGCGTGATCGCCGCGTTTACCGCCATTTTCAAATCCCGGGTCGCAACGTAGTTTTTTGTGCCTTCGAATTTCATGACAGACTCGCCTCGTCGCGGCCAGGTAGGGTGATGGCTAGTGAACGGCAGGTCTTGTCTATAGCGATTGAGCGAAGATGAACACTTCCAAAAACTTCTGGATTTTTGGTGTGAAGTATGATTCCTGTTTTGTATGACACAACACGACCTATTCGACTTGGACGAACGACTTAAGCG
>JACOMS010000051.1:17953-25476 GCA_014324115.1 Hyphomonadaceae bacterium | reverse complement strand
ACCTTCCTGTTCACAAAGTCATACAGGGCCTTGAGCCGCCCTTCGGTGGCCACACTCTTGAAAAACCTGGCGGCGGTCTTGTCCGAGGCGATACCGGAGGGCACCAGCAACCCGATCAGTCCGTCCGGCCTGACCACAGTCATGGCCCGTTCTACAAAAAGCTTGTACAGGTTCAATTTGCCGGTATTGAGCTTCGAGTATAGGCCTGATTCCCTGACAATTCTTGTGGCAGCTTCCATGCGCTCTTTTGCTTTCTGAAAGTCCTGCCATAATGGGTCGTTCGCCTTGGCGAGTTCCTTGATCCGGGCTTTACGCTTTGCACCGCTCGTTTCCATAGCGACATCGCGGCGACGCTGCGCAAACCATGGCACTTCCTCAAATTCAAAGCGATCCCACGGCGGGTTGCCGATCACGGCGTCAAAGCCGCCGGTCAGGGTATCCCCGTCCCAATCTCGCCAAACACCGGGAAAGGCCACCTGCCAGTTGAGAAAGTTTTCCTCCCTGATGAGGGTGCGGGCCTGATCAAGAATTTCCCGGGCCCGGTCATGGTTTTGGGCAGCGGATATGCCGGATGTCATGACTTCGTCGGCACCCTTTTCCGTTGGCCGTCCCGCCAGGGGCGCACCCATGGCGATGTCAAGCGGGTCGCCGAACTCCCCGCAGAAGAGGGCTTCGAGTGCGGCCTTGCCCGCCTTGTCCCTGATGTTGAGCCAGTCCATGGCATGGATGAGTTTTAACAGCCCGTCCAGGGGCGCGGTCATGGCCTCAACCCCGCCAAACAAGGTTGCCGAGCGGTGGGCCTCGGCAATTTCGGCGTCGGTCAGCCTCTCAATGGTCTGCATCCCTGCCGCCGCCCCCAGGGCCCGCTGCAGGGGTTCATGGAGCAGGAGCGGCGTACCGTAGGCGGCGGCTTTGTCCATGCCCGTCCTGACCCGGGTGCCGAACAGGCTGTCGCCGCAGCGCAGGTGGTGATCCAGAAAGGACAGGGGCGCCCCCACGGTGAAGGTGTGCAGCCACAGGGCCACCTTGGCCAGCTCCACGGCCATGGGGTTTTTGTCCACACCGTAGACACAGCGCTTGAGCACCATGCGGCGGATAATGTGACGGTCGTCAAGCTGTTCCTCATGGACAGTCCAGTTGCCGGCTTCGGCATTGGCCCGGATGGTGGTGCGGATTGACTCAATGCGCACCGCCAGCGGCGACATATAGCCGCCCCAGTGTTCCGGCACCGCATCCTCCGCCCAGGCCATGGCGGCGATCACCTCATCGGCCATGACATCGACCAGGCTGACAAGGAAATGGCCGGAGCCCATGGCCGGGTCGCAGATTTTCAAATCAAGACAGGCGGTGGCCGGGTCAAGGTCCTCAAGGTGTCTGATCCGGTCACGGTCCGGCGGATCGCGCTGCTGCAGCTGTTCGATTGCATCCTCAAAGGCCCGCCTGCGGGCTTCAAACAACGGCCCCAGGGTCTCCTTCAGGATCAGCTGCACCAGATCATCGGGGGTGTAGTAGCTACCCGATCCCTTGCGGGCGAAGATATCGGGCTCAACGGTGATCTCACCCCAGTCAAGCCGCTTTATCCCGTACTCCAGCAGGCGCTCATAAATTGAGCCGAGCTGCTGCACGGACAGGTTGCGGTAGTTGATATATTTGCGCCCTTCCGGGGTGGCCTCAAAGGACAGGGCGTCGATCACCTGCGCCATGACCGTATCCGGGATGCGGATGCGGGTGAGGAGTTTGTGGCGTTCATGGTCAAAAAGACCGCCGTTGTAGGACGGCAGACCGATGGAGCCGTCGCCCCTGTCGATGAGCCTGAACAGCTCCGTCATGATATTCCAGTAATGGGCGGCCGTGTCGGAAAAGATATCTTTTTTGTCCTTGCGGGCCCTGACATCAAGGCGCACCCTGCGCAGCCCGTAATCGTCATAGGGCGTATCCCTGACCGGCAGCAGATCCCGGTCCTCGGCATAGAGGATGAACAACAGCCGGTAGAGCAGGATCAGCGCCGCCTGGCGCACATCTTCAAGGCCCGCGTCGGGGTCGGCCCGGGCGATGGCGCGGGCAAGGCCGGGGAACACCTCATCAAACACCTTGCCGGACAGGTCTTCGGCCACCCGCTGTTCATACACCCTGCCTTCGGCCAAGGCTTTTTCATGGAAGGTGCGGGTATCCGCGCCCGCGGGCACAAAGGCTTCGCGCCGGAACATCAGACAGAAGAGTTTCAGGCGGTGGCGGCGTGCGTCCGCATCCAGGGCAAACAGCCCGCTATTGTCATCGGGCAGGTTGAAGATTGCGGCCAGGTCAAGCTCAAAGAACTGTTCGGACACGGAGCGGGCGCCGGACCAGTACAGCCGCCAGCGGGCGCCGTTGGTCAGGATGCCCCAGCGCAGACCGCCGTTGGTGATGTCGTCAACCCGGCGCAGATAGCGCAGCATCTGTGTCGACGGGGCGGTGTCCTCCCCGCGTCGGCCGGAGCGCCGGTCCAGGGGGTGGGCCCATCGCTTGGACTCGACCACGGCCAAGCCGTGGGTGTAAGCGCTCCCCTCCTCGCACACACTGTTGGCCCTGGCCTTGGCCCCGGCATCCCCGAACAGCAGACCGTCGGGGACATTCATACGCCCCTTAGGCGAGAGGTTCTGCTGGCGCAGGGACTCCGTCCAGCCGAGGGCCTTGAGAACGGGCCAGATCAGATCATCTTCCGTCTGGCTTTCATTGGGGGTCCCGGAGGTGGGGAAGCGCTTGAAAATATCCCGGATGTTCCGGTCGAACCGGTCCAGTCCGGCCCCGTCCAGGGTTTTCCATTCCGGAAGCGTCCGGATGGTTTCGCTCAGAAAACCGGATGTAAACAGGCTGCCCCGGCCTGCGATCTCACGGCTCATACTCTCACGGCTCATGTTGACGTGCCCTTCCGTTTTGGTGTGCCCTGCCACCTCAGATCTGTGGCGGTGTTGCGGGGGCGGTGTTGCGGGTTTGTTTTAACCCGTCCTGACACGCCACGGAAGGAAATGCAAAGGTCATTTACCGAAGGGGGATTACTGTTTTCCCGTAGGGCCGCCGCCTGCCAGTGCCCCTGATGCGGCACATGAATACACAGGATTTACCTGGAGCGAAATAAACCGATTAAAATTGTTAGTATAATGCTAACCGCTGAGATTGTGATACTGCCTGCAAGAATGCGCAAGGCTATCCTGTCGACTTCCACCCATCCCAGTCCGTCAGCAAAAACGACTGCAAAAATTGCGACACAATAGACGCAGGCAAACCCAAACACCGCCCAGGAAAAGGGCACCAGCAGCCTGGCCTTTTCGCGGTTAATTTCACTTTCCCCCAGTATTCGCTCAAACTCGTCACGCATTTCTGCATCAGTCAATCCGAGTCCGCGCGGCGACACGCCAGACGGCTTCCCCCGCGGCGCCGAAAGCCCCTCATCGCTCTCATCAACTATTGAAGGGTCAGGAAGTTCGTTTTTTGGCATCCTGAGCCAACTTTTTATAATACTCTTTGGTCACGTCGTCAGGAATAAGCTCATTCCGACCCCAGCCGTTGTTATAGACTTTGGACCAGGGGGTTTCAGGCAGGTGCGTCAAATGCGTAAGACGGAAAGCATTCATCCGTCCGTATTTTGCCCAAACGCGATCCATGACCTTTTCTTCGTAATCGCCCAAATGTGCGGAAATGACCCTGCCGGGGTTTCTGTAACCCAGGAATGCGCGCGGATCCCTGTCGTTCTCCCGAATTTGCCTTTTGATCGGGCTGCT
The DNA here is from genome assembly GCA_014324115.1 of Hyphomonadaceae bacterium. Classification (GTDB taxonomy): domain Bacteria; phylum Pseudomonadota; class Alphaproteobacteria; order Caulobacterales; family Maricaulaceae; genus JACOMS01. Next base: position 21,718 of record JACOMS010000051.1, on the reverse strand, counting down.
CCCGGCCATTTTGATATACTCCCTCAAGCCGGTGAAAACAGGCCCGCGATCCCACGCTTCCGGTTCACAATTCACCAAGGGCTCGCCGGACAGGCCCAACATCCAGCCATGGGCGATATATACGAGCTTTTGTATGTGTATTTGGGTCAAACGGCCAGCACCCCCCGCCATACCTAGGAAGGCATTGGCGATAGCTTCGGGACGATGGCCGGGCATTACACAATTCCCATCATAATTAACACATGTACTGCTGCGCAATATATGCGGCTAATCCCATTATGTAAAGGGGTCTATGTAAAGGGGTCTTCCACGAATTCGCAAGTGTGTCGCGCTTCCGCGCGGCCTGCCAAGGCCGGGCAACCACCGGTGTTGACAATAAAGGCCGGGCTGACTAGGGGTCGGTTTCGCGCTGGCCCGAGACTATCGCCCGCAGGCGCGTCGATAATCCCGCTGAAGAGATTTTCCATGCCTGTTCCTGTCATTGTTTTGAATTTCGGTCACAGCGTGTTACGTTCGCTTGAAGACTATACGGAAGCGGCAAGCGAGATTTACCGCCATTACAGGCAGGGGCGGAATGTGGTCGCCGTCACATCGGCGCAGGGCGATCAGACCGATGTACTGATGGCTGAAGCCCGTCGTATCGGGCCGGAAGGCATAGCCCAGAACCTGCCGGAACTGATACAGCTTGGCGAGCGCAAATCCGCGGCCCTCCTGGCCTTGGCCCTGGAACGCACCGGTGCGTCGGCCTTTGTGCGGCAGGCCCGTGACATCGGCCTGCAGGCGCGCGGCCCGCACACGCAGGCGGAACTGGTTGATCTGAATGTCGCGCAATTACAGGAAGACCTGAAGAATCACGATATTGTCGTCATGCCGGGTTTTGTCGGCATCGGAAAAAATGACCGGCCGTCACTGTTAGGTGACGGCGGGGCGGATTACACGGCACTTTATGTGGCACAACGATTGAATGCCCCTGCCCTGTTGTTAAAGGATGTGGACGGGGTTTACGAATCTGATCCCAAGGATGCAGATGACAGCCCCGGACGGTATCAGACCATATCCTGGACTGAAGCCCGCCAGCGCACCGACGTGCTGATTTCGCCCAAGGCGCTGAACTTTGCCGAAGACAAGGGAGTCGAATTTTTCATCGGCAGGCCCGGAATTCCGTTTTACACACGGGTGGGTGCAGTCATGGGCGCGCCTTCTACATCGCCGGTCCCGCGCAAACTGCGGGTGGCCATGATGGGCTGCGGTGTGGTCGGCGGCGGAGTGTATCGCCGGATCATGGCCAACCCGGACCGGTTTGATCTGGTCAGCATACTGGTGCGCAACCCCCAAAAATATATCAATCAGGGTTATCCGGCTGATCGTGTCACCACGGATTACGATGCATGTGTCGCGGCCCGGCCGGATATTTTCATTGATGTATCCGGCCCTGTCGAACCGGCACTCACTTACATCAGAGACATGCTTGATCGCGGCGTCCACATCGTCAGCGCCAATAAACAGGCGATTGCCGAAGGTGGGCGGGACCTCCTGAAACGTGCCGGAGACAGGGACGTCATGCTGGCCTTTTCCAGCGCAGCGGGGGGGGGGATGCCGATTCTGGAAATGTGCCGACGTGAAAAAGGGCGCATTGTGCGGATCGAAGCTCTGCTCAACGGTACCACCAATTACATGATTGATGAAATCTGTAACGGAAAAACATATGCTGAAGCGCTTGAGGCGGCACAGGAGAAAGGCTTTGCCGAGGCTGACCCATCCAATGATGTCAGCGGCAGGGATGCAGCGGCCAAGATCCGGTTACTGGCCCGGCTCGCATTTGACATTGACGTCGGGTTTGACCGTATCCCGTGCGATACGATCGAGAATTTCAACCCGCCCGAGGCAAATAAATGTGTTATTAAACGGGTGAGTGTCTGCCATGACCACGCCCACGGTTTTGATGCCTCGGTAGAGCTCAGGAACCTGTGCCCGGATGATTTTCTTGCCGGGGCCCGGGGCGAGGAAGCCCGGGCAACAGTTTATTTCACAGACGGAGACGCCTACAGGATCCGCGGCAAAGGGGCCGGGCGCTGGCCGACAACCGAAGCCGTCATGGCCGATCTCTATGACATTTCAGAGCGGGTCGCCTTCCGGACGTGCAACCTGAAGGCGTCTCCGGTGTTGTGATGGCATGCCGGATCCGACACCCGTCATAATCTGGTTTCGCCGGGATCTGCGCCTTGAGGATAATCCCGCCCTGGAACAGGCCCGTCACAGCGGTCAACGGATTATTGCGCTCTATGTCCATGAAACCGACTGCAAAAAGCCCCCCGGTGCGGCCCGGAGCTGGTGGCTGCATTTCAGCCTGACTTCCTTGCGGGATGATCTGGCCCGCAAGGGTGTGGCGCTGGTTATCCGCAGGGGAAAAGCGGCCGGTATCCTTGACGATATAATCAAAGAGACAAAGGCGAATGCGGTATTCTGGAACCGCCGCTATGAACGGGACCGGATCGAAAACGACAGGGCCATTAAAGCGGATCTGAAAGATCGCGGAATTGCCGTGAAATCTTTTCGTGCCAGTCTTCTGTGTGAGCCGTGGGAGGTGAAAACCAGATCCGGTGAGGACTATTACCGGGTTTTCTCACCCTATTGGCGGGCGGCGACCGCGCAGATCAAGGTGACGGAACCGCTGGTCCTGCCGCATGCGTTTGCAGGATTTGACGGCGAAATAAACAGTCTGTCCATAGAGGATCTGGCCCTGCTGCCGACAAAGCCCGATTGGGGGTCGAAAATGAAAGCCTATTGGCAACCGGGTGAGAACGGTGCGAAAAATCGACTCAAAACATTCCTTGACGGGCCTGTCGGCAACTATACCGATGGGCGAAACCGTCCCGACAAAGAGGGCACTTCGCGCCTGTCGCCGCATTTGGCGTTTGGGGAAATTTCTCCGCGGCAGGTCTGGCACGCGGCAGTGGAGAAGCTTGGGGATGCGGACGAAAACAGCCGCAGCCAGCTCAATAAATTCCTGTCTGAAGTCGGCTGGCGTGAATTTTCCTATGTACTCCTCTATCACAACCCGAACCTCGATAACGAAAATTTCAGGGATAATTTTGACCGCTTTCCCTGGGAAAGAAACCCGGACGCGCTGGTACGCTGGCAAAAGGGGCTGACAGGTTACCCCTTTGTTGATGCCGGCATGCGGGAACTGTGGGAAACGGGCTGGCAGCATAACCGTGTGCGCATGGTCACAGCCAGTTTCCTGATCAAGCACCTGCTCATTGACTGGCGGGAAGGCGAAAAATGGTTTTGGGATACCCTGGTTGATGCCGACCCGGGCAGTAATGCCGCAGGCTGGCAATGGGTTGCCGGGAGCGGGGCGGATGCCGCCCCCTATTTCCGCATTTTCAATCCCTTTATCCAGGGCCGGAAATTTGACCCGCAAGGCGAGTATGTCCGCCGTTGGGTGCCGGAGCTGAAACGGCTTCCGACAACATTCATTCATACCCCTTGGGAAGCGCCGGAACAGGTCCTCGGGGAAGCCGGAGTTACACTCGGTGACACCTATCCCGCACCCATTGTCGATCACAACAAAGCGCGCGAGCGGGCCCTGGCGGCATATGAAGAGACGAAAGGCTGAACTTCAATCAAATGTGATTGGCATGTTACGGGCACCTAGATTAGACAGATACCATGAAAAAACACATTTTTGCTTTTGCGGCGGTGTTGCTTGCCGCCTGTACGGTCGCCAACGGTGAGCCGGGGCGGGTGACGCCCCCGGACAGA
>JACOMS010000051.1:0-17933 GCA_014324115.1 Hyphomonadaceae bacterium | reverse complement strand
ACAGGCGGCGTCACCCGCCCCGACTTCCGTCATGACTGATGCGGCCATCCTTGCCGGGGGCTGCTTTTGGTGCGTCGAGTCGGATTTCGAAAAACTTGACGGTGTGATTGAGGTCATATCCGGCTATTCCGGCGGCGAGTTGCAAAACCCGACCTATGGGAACCATGAAGGCCATCGGGAAGTGGCGAAAATTATCTTTGATCCCGCCAAAATCAGCTATGATGAACTGTTGGACTACTACTGGCGGCATGTGGACCCGACGGATTCCGGCGGGCAGTTTTGTGATCGGGGCCATGCCTATACAACGGCAATTTTCGCCAGACCGGATCAGATCGGTATCGCGCAGGAGTCAAAGGCCGGGATTGAGAAAGCCAAACCTTTTGACGCCCCGATCGTGACCCCTGTCCTTCCGGCCGGAACATTCTGGACTGCCGAGGACTATCATCAGGATTATTACAGGAAGAATCCGCTAAAATATAAATTCTACCGGACGGGTTGCGGGCGCGACCGGGCGATTCGTAAACTTTGGGACAAAAAGTCCTGACAGGTTGGCTACCGGGTCGTCGTCGGTGTGTAGCCGTATCCGGCCCAAAGGCGGAGGCTGCGTTCGATACCGCCGCCCAGATTGATGTGAATCGGGCGCAGAGGTTCAAGCCTCTCGAAGTCCTCAAGTAATTCGTCCTGAACGTCTTCATAATTAATCACCAGGTAGGGTCCGTCACCGGCAGGCAGGGGTGCCGTTAATTCAGCCTGGTTTTGCGGACGGGATTTGTGCATCCACATCTTGAGCGGCAGGGTTTCACCCAGGCCGTAATAGGTGAGATCATAGAAAATGATGCGTTTATCAAGGGCCACGTACCGGTAGGTCTGCCCGTGATGGCCCTCCGCAATGACCTGTTCCAGATAAGTCACCGTTTCCGGCCAGGCCCGCATGTGCTTGACGGCGTTGGCCAGGCCCACGGCATTTGTCCAGGCCGGGGTCAGGACAATGGCTGCCAAGGCCAGACAAACCGCCGTTTGCGCGGCGATACCCCCTGTCAGCCAGAGCTTTAGACGGGATACGGTCGTCACCCCGTAATGTGCGATTAAAATTGACCCGGCGACATAGGCGGTGACGGCCCAGTTGGCATTGGCCCGGGAGAACAGGGCCTGAAGTGAAATAATCAACAGGGGTGACAGAACAAAGAAGGAGAGCCAAAAGCCGGGCGAAGCCGGTTTTCGTCCCAATGCTGATATGATTGCCAATATCAAAAGAACAAAAGTGACGGGCCCAAAAACACCCGGCTGGGAAAACCAGAATGTGAACAGCATCACCGGATGAAAGGGAATGCCGGGTTGGATATTGGCATTGGCCGCTGTATGCGTCACTGTCGCGAAATCATTATTGAGATTCCAGAGCATATTCGGGGTAATGAGAGCCGCGAACACAAGCGCCGCCACCAAGCCTTTTACCTGAATGAGGGCTGCCCGCGTTTTCGAATCGAAAATTACAGGGATCATCAAGGCCGGGAAAAAGAGCAGCAACGCATATTTGGACAAAAATCCAAAACCCAGAGCCAGTCCCAGCTGAATCGCGCGAAACCATGATGAATGTTCGCGTAAATGCACCCAGGCATTTAATGCGACAGCCCAACACAACAACAAGGGCACATCTGTGCTGGCTACACCTGTGGACAACCACACCGCCGGCATCAGAAAGTAGGCGACTCCCGCCCAGAAACCTGTTTTTTCATCAAAAAGGAATTTTGTTGTGCGAAAAATGACATAGGCCGTCATCGCATGCAATATGGGCGAAGATATGCGTATGGCCCATTCCGCATCGCCAAAAACGGACGTCGTGGCGGCGATCACCCAGGCAATCATCGGCGGTTTGGTGAAATAGCCCCAGGATAGCTCTTTGGACCACGCCCAATACTGAGCCTCATCACCGTGAAGCCCAAGCGGCAGATTTACCAATCCGGCAAGACGGATGAGCAGAAATCCCAAGATCAGGATCAGGAATTTTTCGTGATATGAAGAGTTAGCCCGGTTCACCCGTCCCGCTTGCCAGAGCTGTGCGCCGCATGCCACTCACAATTCGCAACAGCGCCATGTAAAACCTGTCTTTCCTGCGAAATTGTAATCGCCCGGACGACCCGAAGTGCCGTGAAATTGACGATTTGTTAACCCCGCTCCCGGACAAACACCTTAGTGTCAAAGAGGCAATTATGACAGATTTCAAACACCGTATCCGGATATTTACAGGTCTCATGTTGGCCGCAGTCCTGTTGACCGGGTGTCAGACAACTCCAAATAATCCAATCGCACGCGCCAATCCGCAAGATCCCCAAAATCAGTCCGGTTCCGAGGCTTATGACGAACAGGAGTTGACGACGATCATCTCGACGCATTTGGGGGTGACAGCCGAGTCAGCAGCGACAGCGATTGAACGTATTTTCAAGGATAGCGGTCAGCCTGTCGGCTACATTACCGGCGAGGAAGGCGGTGCGGCGCTGGCCGTGGGTGTACGCTACGGCAAGGGCACATTGTGGATGAAAACCGGCGACACGCAGAAGGTCTACTGGCAGGGACCGACCATCGGCTTTGATGTGGGCGGGGATGCGTCCAAGGTATTTACTCTGGTTTACGGTTTGAAAGATCCGGATGACCTGTTCCGGAGATTCCCGGGCATAGACGGCTCGGCCTATCTGGTTGCGGGCATAGCCGTGAATTATCAACAGGTCGACGATGTCACACTCGTTCCGATCCGTTCCGGGGTCGGACTCAGACTGGGGGCCAATGCAGGCTATACGAAATATTCGCGGAAGCGACGTTATTTGCCGTTCTAGGCCGGGTCGTAGTTCAGTATGGGTGACAGCCAGCGTTCGACGTCTGCCGTGTCCATGTCCTTGCGGCGGGCATAATCTGTAACCTGGTCTTTTTCGATCCTGCCGACACCGAAATAAACACTGTCCGGATGGCTGAAGTAGAGCCCGGAGACAGAACTGGCCGGGTGCATGGCAAAACTCCGGGTCAGGGTGACGTGGGCCTGATCGGTCGCATCCAGCAGGCGGAACAGTGTGGCTTTTTCCGTATGGTCCGGTTGGGCCGGATAACCGGGGGCGGGGCGGATGCCGTCATAGCGTTCGGCAATGAGCTCTGCGCCTGTCAGGTTTTCGTCCGGCGCATAGCCCCAGAGTTCCCGCCGCACCCGCTGGTGTAGATGTTCGGCCATAGCTTCAGCGAGGCGGTCGGTTAATGCCTGAAACAGGATGGCGGAATAATCATCCCCGGCGTCCTTGAAAGCCTGCGTGCGTCCGTCTTCACCCAATCCCGCCGTGACGCAAAATCCGCCGATATAATCATTATTCAAAGGAGAGATAAAATCAGAGAGGTTGTAATTGGCATTTCCGTTTCCGCTCTTGGCAATCTGTTGCCGCAGGCCGCGGAAGTAGCCGAGGGTGTTCGTGCGGGTTTCATCGGCGAATACGCAAATATCTTCACCATCCTGTCGCGCAGGCCAGAAGCCCGTGACGCCGCGCCCCCTGACCCAGTTTTCATCCAGAATTCGGTCAAGCATGACCTGCGCGTCCCTGAACACATCCCGGGCGGCTGCACCGTAGTTTGGGTTATCCAGAATATCCGGGTACCGGCCTTTCATCTCCCAGGTCGCGAAAAACGGTGTCCAGTCAATGTAGTTGCGTACGGTTCTCAGATCATATGTCCTGAATATCCTCGTGCCGGTAAAAGCAGGTTTGGGGGGTAGGTAACTCTCCCAATCCGTCGACCAGCGATTATCCCGGGCCTGTTTCAAGGTCAGGCGGGATTTCCGGCTTTGCCCCCTGATGTGGGTTTGGCGGGCCTCTTCGTAATCAATACGGATTTGCGATGTATAATCGGCCTTGGCATCGCCCAGGAGGTAACTGACAACCGTCACAGCGCGGGATGCGTCGGTGACGTAAACTGTACTGTCATTTCTGTAGGCCGGTTCGATTTTGACCGCCGTATGGGTTTTTGACGTGGTTGCACCGCCGATAAGGAGCGGGATGTTCATGTCCGACCGCTGCATCTCTGACGCCACATAAACCATTTCATCCAGTGACGGCGTGATGAGTCCCGACAGGCCGATCATGTCAACATTACTGTCCCGGGCAGCTTGCAGGATGGTTTCGCAGGGCACCATGACCCCGAGGTCGATCACGTCATAACCGTTACATTGCAGAACGACACCGACGATATTCTTGCCGATGTCATGGACGTCACCCTTGACGGTCGCCATGAGGATTGTCCCGTTGGACGTGTCCGCAAGGCCTGTCTCTTCCTTTTCCGCCTCCATGTAAGGCATCAAATGTGCCACGGCGGCTTTCATAACCCGGGCGGATTTCACAACCTGCGGCAGGAACATCCTGCCGGACCCGAACAGGTCGCCAACGACATTCATCCCGTCCATAAGCGGGCCTTCAATAACGTGTAATGGCCTCCTGGATTGCAGCCGGGCTTCTTCGGTGTCCTCAATGATATGGGCGGTGATCCCGTGAACGAGGGCATGTTCAAGGCGTTTTTCAACGGGCTGGCTCCGCCAGGCCTTATTGATGATTTTTTTTCCCGATTTGCCGCCCCTGTATTTATCGGCAATTTCGAGCAGGCGGTCTGTGGCATCTGCGCGCCTGTTGAGAATGACATCCTCGACACGCTCGCGCAGCTCTCCGGGAATGTTATCATAAATTGTCAACTGGCCCGCATTGACAATCGCCATATCAAGACCGGCCGGAATAGCGTGATAAAGAAAGACACTGTGCATGGCCTCGCGAACAGGGTTATTGCCGCGAAAGGCGAAACTGACATTGGACAGGCCACCGGAAGTACGCGCATGGGGCAATGTGGCCTTGATGCGCCTGCAAGCCTCAAAAAAGGCGACGGCATAATCATTGTGCTCTTCAATTCCCGTAGCGACAGCAAAGATGTTGGGGTCAAATATAATGTCCTGCGGCGGGAACATGATTGTCCCGGTCAGAAGGTTATAGGCCCGTTCGCAGATTTCAAACTTGTGATCCGCTGTTTCCGCCTGCCCGTCCTCGTCAAAGGCCATAATGACGGTTGCTGCGCCCATATTCCGGATTATACCCGCCTGTTTCAGAAACGATCCCTCGCCTTCTTTCAGGGAAATGGAATTGACGACGGCCTTGCCTTGTACGCATTTTAATCCGGCCTCAAGCACGTCCCATTTGGAACTGTCGATCATGATCGGGACACGGGCAATATCCGGTTCGGTAGCCACCAGGTTCAGGAAACGGGTCATGGCGGCGACACCGTCAATCAGGCCGTCATCCATGTTGACATCGATAATCTGTGCACCGTTCTCGACCTGTTGGCGGGCGACATCCAATGCCTCGAAATAATTATTATCAATGATCAGATGCTTGAATCTGGCTGATCCGGCCACATTGGTACGCTCGCCAATATTGATGAACTGCGTGGTGTTCATGAGTCATGCCGCTATCTGAAAGGGCTCAAGCCCGGATAGTCGCAAAGTTGGAGGGCGGATATTCCAGCAGCGCGGTTGCACATCCGCGACCGCCTCCGCAATCGCCCTGATATGATCCGGTGTCGAACCGCAACAGCCGCCGAGAATGTTTACAAGGCCCGCTTTTGCCCATCTGCCCAGCTCCGCCTGCATATCCCCGGGTGTTTCATCATATTCCCCGAACGCATTCGGGAGTCCCGCGTTGGGGTAGGCAAGAATATGTGTATCGGCGACTTTTGACAGGTCGCTGATGAAGGGCCGCATTTCCCTGGCGCCCAACGCACAATTCAGCCCTACTGCAAAGGGCTCTGCGTGTGCGATCGAAATCCAGAAGGCCTCGGCAGTCTGGCCCGAGAGCGTGCGTCCGGACCGGTCCGTGATTGTCCCGGAAATCAGGATCGGTTTTTGATATCCGGTTTCATTAAAGATATTCCTGGCGGCCAGAATGGCAGCCTTGCAATTGAGTGTATCAAACACGGTCTCAATCAACAGACCGTCAATAATATCAATCATGGCCCGGATTTGTTCGGTATAGGCATCCCGCACCTCATCAAAGGTCACACTGCGGTAGCCTGGGTCTTCGACACGGGGAGAGATGGACAGGGTTTTGTTCAGGGGTCCGATGGCACCTAAAACCGCCCGGGGTTTGTGCGGCGTCCCGGTCGTCCATTTATCCGCGCAGGTCCTTGCAATACGGGCGGAACACCGCGCGATTTCGGGGGCGAAGTCGCTCATCCGGTAATCGTCCTGGCTGATGGATGTCCCATTGAAACTATTGGTTCCGATTATATCGGCCCCTGCCGCGAGAAAGGCATCATGCACTTTGGCGACGGCATCCGGTTTGGTAATGGACAGCAGGTCATTGTTGCCTTTGAGGGGCACAGACCAGTGGGTGAAGCGTTGCCCCCGATAATCAGACTCCGACAATTTTTGTAATTGCAGCATTGTCCCCATGGCTCCATCCATCATCAGGATGCGGGATTTTATCGCCGCTTCAATGTCGGCCCAGACAGACACTACGCATTATCCTGTATGCAGTGATGCAGTCCCAGAACCCGACTGGCCGCATAGGCAAGCTCCGCCCGGTTGAGCGTGTAGAAATGAAAGTGCCGAACACCTTCGTCATGAAGCTCTGCGATCAGTTCAGACACCACTGATGAGGTTAGTGACAGCCGCGTGTCCTCATCATTATCCAGCCCGTCAAACAAATCAGCATACCATTCCGGTACGTGCACACCGCACATGCGGGCCATGCACTTCAGCCTCCTGTAATCAGGTTGCAGCATGAGCCCAGGTACGATCGGAATATGAATTCCTGCCGCCCGGACCCTGTCCTCGAATTTCAGGAATGTGTCGCCCGTCAGAAAAAACTGCGTTATGGCGCGAGCCGCTCCGGCATCAACCTTGCGTTTCAGATTATCAATCTCCACCTGCCAGTCGGCGCTTTCCGGATGACGCTCGGGATAGGCGGATACTGATATTTCGAAGTCGGCAATGGATTTGAGCCCTGCGACCAGATCCGACCCATAGGCGTAGCCGTCTGGATGCGGTGTGTAGTCTTCACCCATACCGCCCGGAGGGTCACCGCGAAGGGCAATAATATGTTTTACCCCTTCATTCCAGTAATCCCGTGCCATGTCATCAATCCCGGGTTTGTCCACTCCGACACAGGTGAGATGCACGGCCGGGGCCACCCGGCTTTCACTGACCATACGTGTCACCGTCCGGCGTGTGCGTTCCCGGGTCGCACCGCCGGCGCCGTAAGTCACGGAAAAAAAATCCGGGTTTAACGGTTCGAGCCTGCGGATAGAGGCCCAGAATTGATTCTCCATGCGCGCATTTTTGGGCGGGAAAAACTCAAAGCTGACATGAATGTCGTCAGGTTTGTGACCCGCGGTGCGGGTGACGGAACCTGATGCATGTACGGTTTCGGTTTGTGTCTTCATGACACCGGGTTTTCCCGTTGCGGTTTATCCGCCAGCCATAAATTAACGTCCGGTTTGTGGGTACCGGTTATGACTTTTTCAGACCTGACGGGAGTCAACCCTGCATCTGTGAGTGCTGTCTGAATATCGGTGCTGGAAAATCCCAGCCGACGATGGGCGTATTTTTCCCGGAACATTTCAAAATCATGACGGGCGAAATCAATAATCAGAAGGCTGCCGCCGGGGCAAAGAATCCTCGCCGACTCCCGAAGCGCCTGCTCCGGATCATCAAGGTAATGCAGGACCTGGTGCAGGGTCACGAGATCGGCGACATTGTTGTCCAGCGGCGTGGATCGCAGATCGCCTTTTCGGAAGGATATATGGGATTGACCCCGGCTTGAGAGCCTGTGCCGGGCGACGTGCAACATGTCGGTATTACTGTCGATGCCCGTAGCCAGTTTCACACGGTCGGCCAGCAGGTCCAGCATACGTCCCGTTCCGGTGCCCAGGTCCACGGCAAACTCATAGGGGCCGTCGCCGATAAAATTGAGCGCCAAGGCATCAATCCCGGATTGGGGGAGATATTCATCACCCAGCTGTCCGCGGTCATTGGCTACATCGGCAAAAAAAGCATCTGCCGACTCGGCACGTTTGGTCCGCACATCTTCGAGGCGGCGCCGGTCTGAACGCAATGCAGGATCATTTTCGGGAAGTGCGCCCAGAACCGTTGCAACCAGTGCGGAAACAGATGCATTTGTCCGGTTTAGACGTGAAAATACCCAGCTGCCCTCCTTGAGTCGTTCCAGAATACCGACGTCCTCAAGGGATTTGATATATTGCGTAATGCGCGGCTGGGACATGCCCATAATCTGTACGATCTCGCTGACTGTCAGCTCGCCATGAGACAGCAGCGCCAATATGCGCAAACGATCCAGGTGACCAAGGGTCTTCAGGGTTGTGGCCAAAGCGTCCATGGCCAACCTATAGCATGGAAAAAATTCCAGTATATAAAAAAATTATTATATCTTTATTTTCAGTTCGAATCCTGAACATGATGGAACCGAAGCCGGGAAAACGGCTGTTGCTCCGTTTGCGATAGAAAGATAAGGAAGGGTCGCATGCAGATAAATCAGAGTCTCCAAACACATCATAATCTTCGGTCAGCTAGCTGCGCAGGGATCACGCAGAATAGAGGAAGGAACAATTGCGGCACTACATAGGTAAATTGCAGGCATGTCTGGGGGAGCTGTTTGCCGACTTCGGGTCCGGCATTACTGCGCGCGAGGACTCCCGGGTATTTGTGCAGTCGGGGACCTTCTCAAATTTCTCGCCAATGAAATGATAAGGCGGTTTTCGTCGTTGTTGAGTTCGGCCACAACAATGTATCCGGGGACAAGTCCTTGAGGAGTCTTGAATACGTTAAGGTGGCTCCATTCCACCTTCTCCCGGGCGAGGTATATAGAATTGAGAACCTCGGCACGGGGCAGGTTCAGCTCAACTCCAACATAAACGAGATTTTCGAAGAGATTGATTGGGAGAGATCGTTAAAAGGGTTTTTCGACATATTCGTCGGTCTCGCAATCCGGCACTACGAACAGGTTGGCAGAGATGCGCAGAAAAGAATTGATGCCATGAACCGTTTTAAAGATCGTGGATATATGAAATTTTCATTCTGACATGCTTGACGAGAGAGAAGAATACGCAATCGGTCGCGTGTTCACGCCGGTTGAATGGGCGATGTGGCTCATTGATCGCTTCAAGGTCTACGAGGCTTGGAGATGCGGAGCCAGGGTATTCGACCCAACTTGTGGGCGGGGAGCCTTTTTCACCGCTCTGATGATGATCGCTCGCAAACGGAATGAACGGGCGGGCGACGAAGACTTGGGGCGCCTGACAGGTATCGAAATCAACCCGGGCGACAGACTTGAATTTCTGCATTCTTTCAAATTAAACTTCGGGATTGACTTCCCGGAAGATAATTTCGTCACCGGAAACTTTCTTGATTATAGGGGAGAAAGGAAATTTGATATAGCCATCGGGAACCCCCCGTGGGCAAACTTTACCGATTTACCAGAAGATTTCAGAGAAAAATCAAAGCGGCACTACATCAAATATGGCTTGGTAGTCAACAGGAAGGATGTGCTCCTGGGTGGCAGCCGGACAGATATTTCTTCCCTGATAATCCAAAAATGCATGATCAATCACGTCGGCCCTCAAGGATGCGGGTATTTCTATGTTCCGCTTTCCCTTTTTTTTAACGGGAATGCCAATCGGAACTTTCGCCCAAGGGCGGGGCAGAATTCGGTTTTTGCAGTTGATGAAATCATCGATTTTAAAGGTGCTGCCGTTTTTAATGGTGTATCCACCCGATACGGTGCGGTTGCATTGAGATCAGGAAAGCAGCAGCCTCAATTCGTTCCATTGTTGAAGCCTTCGGGGAATCGCTCAATCTATTGCCGTGTTTCAGTCGACGGAGATGCCTGGTCAATGTCCAGGAACACAGACGGGGAATCAGCGAAAGCGCAGGTCAGAGTCCGGTCCAGTCAAAAGCCAAGGCAGGGAATGAACACCGGTGGGCTCAACAAGGCATTCATCCTTGAGCGGGTGACAGATACTACAGACAATTTGTTGGAAAAAGAGATATTCATCAATGGATTTGGCGAAGAAGTCGAGATCAGCACAAACTACGTTTTTCCCTTGATGGGAAGTCATCTCTTCGGCGGTCAACCGGCAAAACGGCGAAGATACATTCTTTGTTTGCACCACCGGGAGGGACAGGCATTGGATGAACAGCGGATTCATGAGTTATACGGTGTTCGCGACTATCTTGAAAACCATCGGGCTGAAATGGAGGGACGCAAGGGCGTTTTAATGCGAGCACGGATGTCCAAAGGGCGCTATTGGAGCCTTATCGGCGTAGGACCGTACTCATTCACCCGGTACAAAGTTGCTTGGGAATCGCTTGGAAGGCGCACCTTCAAGGCGGTGGTCCTTGAAGGCTGCTGGCAAGGTAACCAGGCCATGCACGCTTACATTCCATCGGAATCCCGGGATGATGCCGAACGCATATGCGAGGAGTTGAACAGGAACGTCCCGGCATTTCTGAAGTCTTTTGGCATGGAAGGCACATGCAACTGGGCACAACCCGGACGCATTAAGAGCATGCTGGTTCAGAAACATCAATCAGCCTGATGTGTTTATCCATAATGCGAAAACGAACGGCGGAGGATATGCAATAACGTTTCGATCCAGTATATGAGTCCCGTCGAAATTATCTCTCAAATTTCACAAATTTCAGCTTCTTCGGAATGTCTGCGTCCTCACCCAGGCTATCCAGGAGCCTGTTCATGGCTGTGACCGTGTCGAATGTTGTATCGGGCATAAATTTCAGGCGCGGCGTGGATTTCATTTTTATTTCCCGGCCCAGGCAGCCGCGAAGGTAACGCGCACAGCGGTTAAGACCGAGGATAACCTTGTCCATATTTTCACCGCCAAGCGGTGCGGCATAAACGACCGCATATTTCAGATCCGGTGAAGCACGCACCTCGGAGATGGTCACCGATATTCCTTCCAGGTGGGGACTGCGTAAATCCTCACGGTGAATGATCTCGGCCAAAGCACGGCGGATGAGTTCTCCGGCCTTGAATTGCCTCTGCGATGGCATGGGGTTGCGGGCCATGATGTCTCCTCAATCGGAAACAATATGTAGATTGACAAATCCCGATTTTCAATCGCGACACTGAAACAGGTTATGAAATCTCGACCATTTTAGCATGCGTTTGTAAACTGGAGCCCCACTTGCACGCAGCATTATCCACTGGATACCAACCTGAATTCCCCTGACTGACTTATCTCCGGTATGGCTCGTTGAAGCGTCAGGGGAAGATGTCGTGTTTGATTGAAAATTATTTCCCAATCCGGCACACCCACGCACTTGGCCTGCACGACCCCTCATGATAGGCTGTCCGGATGCATCAGACTCTGCCGGATACACCCTCAACACGCAGCTTCGGCAGATGGAACGGACTGGGCCTGTGGACATTATATGTGAAAGAGGTGCGCCGTTTTCTGAGAGTCGGGCCGCAGACTTTGCTGGCACCTGTAATCTCAAACCTGCTGTATATGACGGTCTTTGTCCTCGCTTTTGCCGAAGTGCGCGGTGGGAATGACCCGGAATTTATCGCCTTTCTCGCACCGGGTCTCGTCATGCTGGGTATTCTTAATAACGCCTCGGCCAACAGTGGATCATCCATCATGACGTCCAAACTCATGGGCTCTATCGTCGATGTCCTGATGCCCCCCCTATCCCATATGGAACTGGCCATCGGTTATATCGGCGGCGCCATCACACGCGGAATTATGGTAGCGATTGTCACCGCAATCAGCCTGTCAGTCTTCCTGCTTCTCATCCCGATGCACTGGTGGGCGGTGATTTATTTCAGTTTCTCAGCCGCTTCCATGCTGGGTATGATCGGCCTGCTGGCCGGTATATGGGCCGAGAAATTTGACCAGATGGCTGTAGTGAACCAATTCATCATCCTGCCGCTGTCGTTTCTATCCGGCACATTTTATCACATTAATATTCTGCCGCCGTTTTTCTATAAGATTTCACTGGTCAACCCCCTGTTCTATCTGATTGACGGGTTTCGATACGGCTTTATCGGGGAAGCGGATGGAAATCTTGCAGTCGGTGTCATCTACACGCTTGTTCTCAATATCATCCTTTTCCTCATCGTCATCGCGGTGCTGAAGTCCGGCTGGCGGCTTAAGGCTTAGGGGAGTACTCATGGCCCAGGGCGACAGGCTTTACGATTGCTACAATCCCCCGGCACAGGAATTTGTCCGGGGCGAAGGCGTTTATCTGTATACGGAAAATGACGACAAATATCTTGATTTCATCGCTGGAATCGCTGTGTCCAGTCTCGGACATAACCACCCGGCCCTGGTTGAAACCGTCAGGATCCAGGCCGATAAACTGTGGCATCTGTCCAACATGTTCCGGATTCAAAGTCAGTATGAGCTGGCCGAAAAGTACTGCGACTGTCTTCTTTGGGCGGGGAAGGTGTTTTTCACCAATTCCGGAGCCGAAGCTATCGAATGCGCCATAAAAACGGCCCGGCGTTATCACCATGACAACGGCGACCCGGGCAAATATGAAATCATCACTTTCACCGGCGCATTTCATGGACGAACATTCGCTACAATCAATGCGGGAGGTAATCCGAAATATCTGAAAGGATTCGGCCCGGTCATTCCGGGTTTTACCCATCTGGAATTCGGCGATCATGATGCTTTGCAGGAAACGATAAGCGACAAAACCGCTGCCGTTCTTGTCGAGCCCGTTCAAGGCGAGGGCGGCCTCCGGCCCATACCCGAAGTTTGCCTGAAAGGGCTGCGTAAGCTGTGTGACAGGCACGGTGCGTTGTTGATTTATGACGAAGTGCAGTGCGGCGCGGGCCGGACCGGGAAATTCTTCGCCCATCAGTGGGCTGACCGCGACGCCGAGCCTGACATCATGGCCGCGGCCAAAGGTATTGGCGGCGGTTTCCCGCTTGGAGCCTGTATTGCCAGGGAAGAGATTGCCAAAGTTATGGTCGCGGGAACACATGGATCCACCTATGGCGGCAATCCACTCGCGACCGCCGTCGGATGCACAATTTTTGATATTATCAGCCAACCGGAATTTCTGGACAGTGTGACTAAAACCTCAAACTTTCTGAAACAGCAGTTTGAAGGGCTGAAAGATCAATTTCCGGACGTGATCGCGGAAATCCGCGGCAAGGGCCTCCTCATCGGGATGAAGCTTAAAAAACCCGCCGTTGATGTCCGCGCTCTAGCCCTCGAAAAAAGGCTTGTCGCGGGCTCCGCCGGAGATAATGTCCTGCGGATGGCGCCCCCGTTGATCATTGACGAAACGCATGTGCGGGAGGCTGTCGGGATTTTGACAGAGTGTTTTGAAAGTGCTCAGGAGATGGAAGATTTCTCACTGTAATCCGGGTATTTCCTGATCCAAAAACTCCAGTTCAGGTTCGGCCGCCCGTTCGAACATATGTTCGACCTGTGCATTCGTCACCTCACCAACACTCTCGTGCGACCATTTCGGGTTGCGGTCCCTGTCAATCAACTGTGCGCGGATACCTTCGTAAAAATCCTGTGTCTTGAGAAAGTTGAGTGAAATATCAAGTTCCCGGGCCATGGCTTCACGAAAGGTGAGTCCTGCTCCACGGGTCAGGGCCTCAAATGTGACAGCCAGCGCCAAGGGTGACTTTCGGGACAGAATATCAATTTGCGCCTTGGCCCATTCACTATCGGATTTTGTCAGCGTTTCGATAATCTCGCCCATGCTTGCGCCGAAAAACGCATTGATGGCGTCGGGGCTGTCTCCGACCTTGAGCGGCGCCTTGCCATATTTTTCGAGAATTTCCATAACAGGTCCGTCTGTGCCGTCAAGCTCCGCCCTGCCCAGCGTCTTGACCAGACTGTTGTGGTGTGAAGAGGCTACAAAATGGGTCGCAATGCCGAGAGCGCAAACTTGCGCTGTTCCCAGGCGGGCGCCCGTCAGGCCCAGCCACATGCCCGTAGGCACGGACAAACGCGGGAGGAAATATGTCCCGCCCACGTCCGGGAAATAGCCGATACCGGTTTCCGGCATGGCAAAAAGCGTATTGTCGCCCGCCACGCGGTAACGGCCATGCACAGACAGACCAACCCCACCTCCCATGACGACGCCGTCAATCAGTGCGATATAGGGTTTATCATAACGCTGGATGAGCTCGTTGAGTGCATATTCCGTGCGCCAGAATTTTTCCGCATCAATGCCGTCATCTTTGCCGCTGTCATGGAGCATAACCACGTCACCGCCTGCGCAAAAAGCTCTCTCACCCCCCCCGCGCACGAGCACGGCACCAATATTCTCATCATTGACCCACCCGCACATAAGCCGGGTGATTTCGACGCACATTTCTGTGGTCAGCGCATTGAGTACCCCGGGACGGTTCAAGGTGATGATGCCGAGCTTTCCCTGAACTTCGGACTGGATTTGGTCGGTCATTTTATACCTTCATTATTTAAATATCTCCGGTCACGCCGGGACCGAATAATACTCCTATTGCCGTAACATGCTCCGCGAGATGATAACCCGCATGATTTCATTTGTCCCTTCGAGGATTTGGTGCACGCGCAAATCCCGCACAATGCGCTCAATGCCGTAATCCACCAAATAGCCGTAACCGCCGTGAAGCTGCAGCGCGTCATTGGCGACTTTGGAACCCGTATCTGTGGCCAGGCGCTTGGCCATGGCACAGGCCGTCCCGCTATCGGGCGCTTTGTTGTCCACCATATCCGCCGCGCGATAGATCATCACACGCGCGGCCTCAAGCTCGGTCATCATATCGGCCAGCTTGAACCGGGTGTTCTGGAACCCGGAGATGGATTTACCAAACTGTTTGCGGTCTTGGGTATAGGCCAGGGTTTTATCCAACGCCGCCTGCGCCCCGCCGATAGAACAGGCACCTATATTGATCCGCCCGCCATCCAGACCGCTCATGGCGAATTTAAATCCGTCACCTTCTGCGCCGACACGGTTGGAGACAGGCACGCGGCAGTCATCAAAATTCACTTGCGCCGTCGGCTGGGCATTCCAGCCCATTTTTCGTTCATTCGCACCAAATGACAGCCCCGGCCTATCCTTTTCAATCACGAAGGTCGACACGCCCTTCGCACCGTCATCAGATGTGCGGGCCATGACAACATAGATATCCGACCAGCCCGCGCCGGAAATAAAGGCCTTGGAGCCGTTCAGGACGTAACTTCCGCCAGCACGTACGGCGCGGGTCCTGAGGCTTGCCGCATCCGAGCCACTCCCCGGCTCGGTCAGGCAATAGGAAGCCATGAGTTCACACTGCGTAAGGTGCGGCACATAACGCGCGCGCAGCTCATCCGAGCCGAAACGGTCAATCATCCATGTCGCCATATTGTGAATGGTCAGCATGGCAGTGTGAGAGACATCCCCGTGAGCAAGCTGTTCAAATACCAGCGCACTGTCAAGCCGCGAAAGGGCCGTTCCGCCGTATTCTTCGGACGTGTAGATCCCGCCAAAACCCAGTTCGGCGGCCTTCCCAAACACATTCCGGTCAAGGCACCTCCCGGCGTCCCATTTTTCAGCATGTGGCGCGAGCTCGGCATCGGAAAACTGCCGGGCCGTGCGTTGTATCAGGGTCTGTTCTTCGTCAAGTTGGAAATGCATCAGGTTTGCCTCACAAAAGCTGAGTTGTAAAACAGGCGTTTTCGTTCCTGTACCGGAGCGCGTTCACTTTCCGCCGACCCACCGGACAACAGGATTCCCGCCTGCTCATTGAACCCGGTGAACGGCGGCATTCATCGCATCTGACGCAGTTTGTGTCTCCGTGGCCGCTGCTTTCCCCGCTTCAATACAGCTTGAACACCCCGCCAATGCCGGGGCCGGAATAACTCCTGTAGTTGCCGACTTCACAGTTTCCCACTTTTGCGGTTGAGTTGATTAAAATCGCGGGATGATAAACGCGCTGTCCCGGGTCTCTCCCTCCGGCCATCTTTGCGTAACCGTCTTGACCTTTGTGTAAAACCGCAGGCCTTCCATGCCGTACTGATTGGCGTCGCCAAACGCCGAGCGTTTCCAGCCCCCAAAGGAATGGTAGCTGACAGGCACGGGGATCGGCACATTTATACCCACCATACCGACCTCGACGCGGTCAGCAAATTCACGGGCGGCGCGACCATTCTGGGTAAATATAGCCACACCGTTGCCGTATTGATGCTCGCTTGGCAGCGCGACCGCCTGTTCGAATGTGTCGGCGCGGACAATCTGTAGGACCGGTCCGAATATTTCCTCGTGATAGGTATCCATGTCCGGAGTGACATCGTCAAGCAGGGTAGGTCCGATGAAAAAGCCGTTTTCATAACCCTGCAGGGTAAAACCACGCCCGTCCCTGAGCACAGTCGCGCCCTCCTCAACCGCCTTGTCAATACCGGCCTCAATACTCTTTTTGTGGGCTCGCGTCACAACAGGCCCATAATCCGCGTCCGGATCGGTGGATATACCGACTTTTATAGCCTCAAGCCCGGGTATGAGGCTTTCCAGGAATTTTTCCGCCGTCCCCTCACCTACCGGTACAACAACCGGGAGCGCCATGCAGCGCTCGCCGGCCGATCCGTATGCCGCACCGAGAATGTCTTTTGCCGCCTGATCCATGTTGGCGTCGGGCATGATGATGCCGTGATTTTTCGCTCCGCCCATACACTGGGCACGTTTTCCACTCGCGGTTGCGCAGGCATAGACATATTGCGCAATGCTGGAGGAGCCGACAAAGCTGACAGCCTTGATCATGGGATGATCACAGATGCTGTCAACGATTTCCTTATCGCCGTTGACACATTGCAAAAGCCCGACAGGTCCACCTGCTTCGACAAACAGTTCCGCCAGACGCATCGGCACGGATGGGTCTTTTTCCGACGGTTTCAGGATGCAGGCATTACCCGTGGCAATTGACATGCCGAACATCCACATCGGTATCATGGCCGGGAAGTTGAACGGCGTGATGCCTGCGACAACACCCAGTGGCCTGCGCATGGAATAGACGTCAATTT
Source organism: Hyphomonadaceae bacterium (assembly GCA_014324115.1). Taxonomy (GTDB): domain Bacteria; phylum Pseudomonadota; class Alphaproteobacteria; order Caulobacterales; family Maricaulaceae; genus JACOMS01. The sequence goes on along the minus strand of JACOMS010000051.1, from coordinate 881 downwards.
CCGGCCCGGCGCCATGCGTGTGTTCACCCTTTTGCCCATGCGGGATACCGCAGGCAAACTCAATCACGTCAATACCACGCATGACATCTCCGCGACTATCGGCCAGCACCTTGCCATGTTCCGATGAGAGCAGTTCAGCCAGTTCGTTCATATGGACTTCGACTTTTTCCTTGAAAGCGAACATAAGCCGTGAACGCTTCTGCGGGTTCGTTTTGGCCCATTCGATTTGCGCGGCGGCGGCACCCTTGACAGCATTGTCCAGCTCCTCCGGTGTACCCATAGCGACCTTGGCCTGCACCTCGCCCGTATTGGGGTTGAAAACATCCCCGGTGCGGGACGAAATTCCGTCGACCCGTTTACCATCAATAAAATGCCCGATAATCCGCATACTGCTATCTCTGCCAATCCTGCCGTATTATAGGGACGTACTAGGAGAAGTAAACCGACAGGACACCTCTAGGATCAGGACCTATTAATTTAACGGGTTCCCTTATAACGGGTTCCCTTATACTGTGATATGTGATTCATGTGTTGCAAAGGAGATTTTGCGATGGGCGATCTGTTTATGTTATCAGAAGAGGGTCTTGTCCGGATTGAACCGTTTTTCCCTCTGCCCCGTGGTGTGGCGCGAGTGGATGACTGCAAAGTGGTTTCGGGCATTATTCATGTCATAAAGAACGGTCTGCCCTGGCGGGATGCGTCTTTGGAGTACGGGCCTTACAAAACCTTGTATAATCGGTTCAAACGCTGGAGCAAGAGTGGCGTTTTTGACAATATATTCAGCCACTTAAGTGCCAAAGGGGGTCCCTCGGGAGTTTTTATGATTGACAGCACATATATCAAGGTCCATCGCACCGCGTGCAGCCTGCGTAAAGGAGGGG
>JACOMS010000050.1 GCA_014324115.1 Hyphomonadaceae bacterium | reverse complement strand
GGAAGCGATTGCTGTCAGTTTGCTGCACGCTTACGCAAATCCGGATCACGAGGCGGAGCTTGCCGAAGCCGTCAGGCGGCGCTGGCCGGAGGTTTCTGTCGTTGCATCTCATCGGATCACCCGTGAGTGGCGCGAATATGAGCGTACCAACACCACGGTTCTCTGTGCTTATATCCAGCCAACAGCACAGGAATATCTACAGAAAATGGAGAACCGCATGAGCGAAGAGGGTTTTGGCGGATCATTTTACGTCATGCAGTCAAATGGCGGGATTGATACGGTTGCCGCCGCCAAAGCCACGCCCATCACGATGGTTGAATCCGGGCCGGCAAGCGGGGTTTTGGGTGCTGCGGCCCTCGGCAGGATCATCGGCGAACGCAACATCATCGCGCTTGATATCGGTGGAACGACTGCCAAATGCTCCCTTATTGATGAAGGTCGTGTCAAGATCACCAGTCAGTACATGATCGGAAAGAGCAAAACGTCCGCCGGATATCCGATCATGACTCCCGTGGTTGATATTGTTGAAATTGGAAATGGCGGTGGATCCATCGCCTGGGTTGACGAGGACCGGAAGCTTCATGTCGGCCCCAAAAGCGCAGGTGCATTGCCTGGTCCGGTTGCGTATGGAAAGGGCGGCACGGAGCCGACAACCACAGATGCCAATCTGATGCTCCAGCGGATCAATCCACAATTCTTCATCGGCGGAGAAATTGAAGCGGATATGGATATCGTGCAATCGGAGTTTACCCGGTTGGGAAAAGACCTCGGTCTGACCGCCGAAGAAACTGCGCGCGGTGTGGTTCGTATCGCCAACAACAACATGATCAATGCGCTCAAGCTTGTCTCCATAAATCGGGGATATGATCCGCGAGACTTCACCATGATTGCCTTTGGCGGCGGGGGCGCCATGCATGCAGCGGCCCTCGCCAAAGAGTTGAACATTCCAAAAGTGATCATTCCCGCCCACTCGGCGGTGTTTTCGGCCTGGGGAATGCTGATGTCGGATTTAAGGCGCGATTACATTCGCACCCAACCCATGCCTGTCCACAAAGGTGTCTCGTCAGCTATCCATGGGACATTCGAAGAGATGACGGCGCAGGCGAAAAACGCCTTCGTTGACGATGGCCTCAGGCCGGAAGATATTTATTTCGAAAGATACCTTGATCTTCGATATGAAGGTCAGGAACATTCCGTGCGTGTGCCTGCGCCCAACGTCGAAATCAACGACGACGTACTGGGTGATATTATAACCCGCTTTCACGACGCCTATGAACGTGAATATACGTATCGACTGGACAACGATGTTGAGCTTGTGACGTTCCACCTCGTTGCATTCGGATCGGTCGACCTGCCCGAACTGTCCAGAATTGAAACGGGCAGTGATGCGAGCCGGGCTGTCAAATCTCGCAGACAGGTCGACTTCGACGATGACGGCGTTGCCGAAGCAACGATTTATGATCGTGACAAATTGACGGCAGGAGCGTCGTTCGGCGGACCTGCGATCGTTGAGGAATCCGCGAGCACGACCGTGGTATTCCCGGGTCAGTCGATCAGCGTAGACGAGTACGGAAACCTGCACATCAGCACGGGGATATAATTATGCCATCAGACCTGATATTGAATGCCTCCGGGAAGCATGATCCGATCACGGTTGAGATCATTCAGAGTTCGCTGACAGCAATCACCGATGAAATGTTTGCAACGATGCGCAAAACAGCCATGAGTTCCATCATCTATGAGGTGTTGGATTTTGGTGTTGCGATGTTCGACGCCGATGGCAATCTTGCGAGTACCGGCTCGGGAATACCGGGTTTTATCGGAATGCTCGAACCCGGCGTAAAAGCCATCCTGAACAAGTTTGAAGGCAAGGACTCTTTCAATGACGGCGATATCTTCATGACCAACATGCCTCATTTCGGAGGCGTCAGCCATTTGAACGACGTGGTCCTGATTATGCCCGTGTTCCATGAGGGGGAGATTATCGGTTGGCTTTCCAACAAAGCGCACTGGGTCGATGTCGGGGGAACCTTTCCCGGAAGCATCAACCCCGGAGCATTGGATGTCTATCAGGAGGGTCTTCAGCTCCCGGAAATCAAAGTGATTGAGGCAGGAAAGCCAAATCAGGCCGTTCTCGACATTATTGCAATGAACACGCGTATTCCGGAGACGACGATGGGCGACTTTTGGGCCGGTGTCGCATCCATGCGTGCCGGGGCCAGACGCATGAGGGCCATCGTTGAGAAATACGGACGCGACGTCGTCACTTATGCCATTCAGGATTATATTGACCTTGGAGAAAAAATGGCGCGCCGCGCGCTTCGCGAGTTACCCAGTGGAGTATATGCAGCCGAAGAAACACTGGACGACGGACGTCGGGTCAAAGTCGAAATCACGATTTCAGATGACGCATTCGAAGTAGATCTGCGAGGCAACCCCGATCAGACATCCACCGCTCTGAATTCATCATATGACGCTACAATCGTGGACGCCCAGATGATCTTCAAAGCGATTGTCGATCCACAGAATTTTGCAAATTCCGGAACATTCAAGCCGATCAATGTGCTGGTGGATCAAGGCTCCATGTTCGCGGCCGAATATCCGGCGGCCACGAGTGTTTACTATGAAGTCGGCATGCTGCTTTTTGACCTGTTGTGGAAAGCGCTGGCGCCAAGCATGAAGGAGTATTTTCCCGCCGGACACTATTCTTCAATCTGCGGCACGTTCATCGGTGGGCCAAGCAGAAAAGGCGGCGATGATCACAGCATTGTGGAACCGCAGCTCGGAGGCTGGGGCGCCTGCCATGACCGCGATGGTCTGAACGCGCTCTACACAGGCTATCACGGCGACACATTTAACTGTCCGGTTGAAGTCACCGAACAAAAAAACGGTCTTATGGTTGATCGCCTGGAGCTTTCCGGAAAACCCGGCGGTGAAGGTGAATACATCGGCGGCAAGGGGATTGAACTTGATTACCGGATTGTCGACGACGAGTGGTGGCTTACGATGGCATACACACGTTCCGAAAACGGACCTTGGGGCCTTCAGGGAGGATTTTCCGGATCAACAAATCACGTGATTGTTGAACGCGCCAACGGCGAACAGAAGCGTTACAGCGAATGTACGGCACTCCCCCTTGGCAAGGACGATTTAATCAAAGTCTACACCGCGAATGGAGGCGGATACGGTGACCCCAAAAATCGCCCGCGTGAAAAAGTGCTGGAGGATATTCGAAATGGATACGTGACCAGGGAGCGCGCGGCGGAAGTTTATGGTGTAACAGTCTGAAATGGCCGCCCCGACCCCGAATAGCACGCTTTTGAAGGATGTCTTCGTACTTGATGTGGATGCGGATGTCCCGGCGGAAACGTCGGATATCCATATCGAAGCCGGTCACATCGTCGAAATCGGCAGGGACATGTCTGTATCCGGTGATACGGGAATCGTTGATGGCCAAGGTCGTTATGCACTTCCCGGCCTGATAGACTGTCATGTTCATCCCTTTCTTTCCGAAACCGATTTATCCCGATTGGCTGAAGTTCCGCCCACGCTGATGACAGCTCGCGCGATTGGTATTCTTGAAGGTATGCTGATGCGCGGCTTTACCAGTGTGCGGGACGCGGCAGGTGCGGACTGGGGAATCAGGAAGGCTGTTGAGGATGGTGTAGTTGTCGGACCCCGCCTGTATATCGCCGGGTGCGCTCTTTCACAAACCGGCGGACACGGCGATTTTCGACGATTGACGGAAGAGACTTCGCCCTGCAGCTGTGCTCATGCTCTGGCTTTTGCATCCCGCATTGCCGATGGAGTGGATGAGGTCAGAAAAGCCGTGCGGGATGAACTCCGAAAGGGGGCGGACCAAATAAAAATAATGGTATCCGGGGGCATTTCCTCGCCGCACGATCCGCTTGAGTGTGATCAATACTCACCGGAAGAAATCAGGGTCATTGTTTCCGAAGCAGAGAGGCGGGGGACCTACGTTATGGCACATGCTTATGGCGCAAGCGCCATTAAAACGGCGCTGGAGTGCGGTGTCCGGTCCATTGAACACGGGAATCTCATTGATGCCGACAGCGCAAAGCTCGCCGCCGACAAAAACGCCTTCCTCGTGCCGACCCTCGTTACCTATGAAGTCCTGAACGATACGACCGCGCAGAGCGGATGGTTGCCCGGGATGCTGCAAAAACTTCAACGCGTCCGTGAGGCGGGATTAAACGCGATCGAACTCTGCCAGACCCACGGCGTGAAACTCGGTTTCGGCACAGACCTGCTCGGTGACAGTTTCGAACATCAGTCTCGTGAATTTACAATTCGGGCCCAGGTACAGGAGCCCAGAGACATCATTCGATCTGCCACGCGGATAAACGCAGAGATCATTCAGGAACAGGACCGGCTGGGCATACTCAAGCCGGGCGCCCTCGCGGACATTATTCTGCTCAATCAAAATCCGTTCGACGACGTTGAGGTCTTTCTCGATCCGGGTCGACACATTCCGTTTGTGATGAAAGAGGGCACCATCTTCAAGAATCAAATCAGCGAAAGACAATAAAAAATGAAAAAAGGCGTCGGCACAATCGCCGCCGACGATTTTGCGCGTGGCAAAGTACCGGAGGAAAACACAACAACCGGACTTCACCTGGCACTGATCATAGTCGGCGGCACAATCGGTTTTGCGATTTTTGTGATTGCGTATCAAATCGGCGGGTCGCTCGGATATGGCGGATCAGCAATCGCCTTCAGTGTCGGCAGTCTGATACTGGGTGTGATGGGAGCGATCACCAGCTATGTCGGTGCCCGCACCCGTTTCTCGACTTATCTGCTGACAGAGTTTTCATTCGGAACGGAGGGCGCAAAAATCGCGAATTTGGCCGTTGCACTATCTTTGATCGGCTGGTTTGGCGTCATAAGCAATACACTTGGCCAGGCTACGCAGCAGATGATTTTTGAAGCGTTCGGCCATCCGGTTTCGCCTTACCTGACCGTCTCTGTTGCGAGCTTCCTGATGGTCACCGTCACGGCCCTGGGGTTTAGCGGTATCGACAAACTTGCCCTTTACCTTGTTCCTCTCATGGCTGCGTTTATCGTGTTCGCCGCGTTTCTGGCACTTTCGAGAGGCGGTGTATCCGTACATCACGTCGATACCGTATTTACATACCAAACCGCGATCTCGGCAGTGGTCGGAAGTTATATATCCGGGGTAATCATTCAGCCGGACTACAGCCGTTTCGCCATCAACACACGGCATGCGATATGGTCTGTACTCATCGCGTTGGGGGTCATTTTCCCGTTGGTCCAGTTCTTTTCCGCTATCCCCGGTATGGCGACGGGACAACCGGATGTGGTGCTTGTCATGGCGGCTTTGGGAATAGCTGTGCCGGCATTCTTTCTGTTTTTCCTTGGGGCCTGGTCAAGCAATGTTCTTTGCCTGTACTCTTCGGGCCTTTCGATCGCGACCATTCTGGAGCGCTTCAGGCTTCAACACATTATTATCGCAATCGGCATAATCGGAACCGCAATTGCTTTCATTCCCGCTCAAGACTATTTGATCAACTACCTGGTCCTGCTGGGCGTCACGATCCCGCCAATCGGTGCGATCTACATTATTGATGCTTTCTTTGTACGCCGGTTCAAAATGAGTATTGAGGGTATTGAGAAGGCAAGCCCGTTTCGCATCAGTGCTTTCGCCGCCTGGGGCGGGGCTGCGATTGCCGGTTATATATCAAGTTCCGGTGGAATCGGCCTGACGACGATTGCGTCACTGGATTCGCTGATCGCCGCGTCATTGATCTATGCAGCGTTGAATTGGCCGACCATCTCGCGCAATTCGAGGGAGCTGAAAAAGTGAATCCCGAGCCGACACTATCTGTCGGGACAGCATCACCGGCTGCCCTGAAGGAAACCGCTTCGCGATACACGATGGTCGAACGTAACGCATGAACGGTGTCATGGACTTCCCGAAACGATAGTCATCGGAACCATGACCAGGGAAACCATGATCGGGAACGGTATAAAGTATTTTTCCTCTGCCGACGTTCAAAGACTGTGTCCGCTTTCAGATCTGATCTCACACATGGAACTGGCATTTTCCACCGCGAAGCTGCAGCCGACCAGACAACACATCAGGCTGAAGGATCACGAAGACTTTCTTGTGATGCCGACCTGGATCAATAGCGGATTTTTCGGGGCCAAACTGGTATCCGTTTTCGAGCGCAACCGGCACAAAGGATTTCCAGGCGTTCAGGGAGTTTATTGCCTGTTTGAGCCTGAGTTCGGTTCCCCCGTCGCAATAATAGACGCCGGGGAGCTAACCGCGCGCCGCACCGCTGCCGCGTCTGCACTCGCGTCGAAATACCTGTCGAGGGCGGACGCCGGACGGCTGGCTGTATTGGGAACCGGCGGGCTGGTGTCCTGTTTTGTCGAAGCGCATTCCTGCGTGCGTGAGATCGAGGATGTGGTCATCTGGGGACGGGAGCGGGAGAACGCGCAACGCAGTGCAGGCAGGGTGCTTCAGCAGGTCGATATCAACGTAAAGGTGGCAACGACTGTGGCTGAAGCTGGACACCTCCATCAACGATACTAACTCAAAATCAATCGTTGATGGAGGTGTCCAGTTGGACACTTCCAAAACCCCTGGATTTTCAGTGTGGAGTGTAATTGCTGTTTTGTATGAAACAGCACGGCCTATTCGACTCGGACAAACGACTTAAGCGGGTTGGCGATTTGGGCGATTCACTTGAGGTGATGAATAATATCATTGATTTTTCCATCAAGGCCATTGTGGCCGACGGCAGCACTCGTGAGCCCGTGGCTGCGGTTGCCTGCTGCCGGGATGGGACAGTTAGTCTATGAGCTGTTGATCTTTTGCCGCAAAAACCGCCTGCATTCGACGTGTTACCTTGAGTTTCGTGAAAATGTTCTTGAGGTGAAATTTCACCGTGTTTTCAGCCACATCCAGGGAGCTTGCTATCTCTTTATTGGACTTTCCGAACGAAAGTTCATCAAGCACCTGAAGTTCCCGATTGCTAAGAATTGAATCGTTTTTGCCCGCGTGTCCCAAAACTTCGGAGAGAAAATTTGACACCAGGATTCTATCGTCCTCCATCCGAATTTTTCCTCTCGCAGCCCTTAACAGGCGTGCCGCGCCCGGACTTCTAAAGGGTTGTTTAAGCTCACCCTGTGCGGCGAGCTCCAGCGCTGAAACAACTGAATTCACTGCTTCTTTACGACGTCTTGCTGAATCCAATGCCAAGGCCTTGCACAGGTGACACCGCACCTCAAAAAAACCGGCACCGACTTCAGAAACCAACCCGCACGCGGATCGCGCGAACCTCACCGCCTCACGGATTGAACCGGCTTTTATGAGATATCGCGTGCATGCGAAACCGGCAAACATTCTGATCATCCATGTCGGGGAGTGGACTTTCCTAGTATCGGGAACAGCATATTTTTTGACGACCTCAAACATGACAGCCGCATTTCTCATGTCGCCGTTTACCGCGAAATAAGCCAGTTCGAATGCGTCCGCTAAAGCCTCCAGACGCTCAACACCCCGCTCCATCGCCGTTGCCCGCATGCGCCGAATGTAGTTTTCCATTCTCCCAAAATGACGAACGGCAAGTGCATCATGAAAAAGCGCGTCAAACCCGACTGCAAAAACCTCAAACCAGCCGTCAAATCGGCAGATGTGGTACACCGCAGTTTCAAGTTTTGGAATCTGATCCGCTTCCAGCTTCCCCCTCCAAAAATCAAATGACAGACGGTGCGTTCCGGCTGCAGCTTTCAATCCACTGTCGGCGCCGAAATTATCATCGGCCATTTCATCAGCCTTGATATAACTGGTTTCGGCTGTACGATAATCTCCTCTGTAAAAAGCGCTCAACCCTATGTGCAGAAATGCATAGTTCAAGCCGAGAACAGAATTTCCTTCACGCATCGAACGCGCCGACGCATGACCTGCCTCTTCCGCAAGGTCAAATTCTCCAAAAGCAACATGGCGCAGAACCCGGTTACATTGGATGACACCCCGAGTAATTGGATCTCCGGTTCCCAGGCGATCCATGGAGTCTTCCAGGAATTTGTTGTCGCTGTCGACCAGTGAACGGTCTTCATATGTATCCAGTAAAATTCGAAGGTTGGTGTAGTCCCGCATCAACCTGTCGTCCGAGGAATCAAAATTTCTGGACGCGCACGCGGCATCAAAATGTGCGCGTGCCTGCCTTACGTCTCCACTCTTTAGAACCAGGTAACATTTTGCGATTTGCAATCTCGGGAAACGGGAGAGCTCGTCATCAGGAAACTTGCGCAACAAACCACTCAGGTGTCCGATACCTCCGAAGAGGACCAATTCCCAACCGCCGACATCGCAAACCAGCTGAGCCCAAATTTCGAAATTACCAATAATCCGGGCGTGCCGGACGGCCTCGCCGGTTCTCTTTTGTCGCCCAAGCCACCTGGCGGCTTTCAAATGCAACTGTTCATAACTGTCGGGGTGCTTGCGGACCAGGAGATCGGAAAGACACTCGGCGAACAGGTGATGGTAGCGAAAAATCTCGTGTTCAGCATCAGTCGGCAGGAGAAGAGCATGCAGAGGCTCCAACCGTCTCAGACAGTCACGGCTAACCGAGTGCTCGCACACGGCATTCGCCAGCTCCGCGTTGAAAGTATCCAGTATGCTCGTTTTTAGTACAAAATCCTGCAAATCATCCGGCAGTTTTGAGATAACCTGATTGGTCAGGTACGTCGCGAGATGGCCCGTATGACCCCGCAACAATGACAGGGAATCGCGGTTTTCGTTCTTCTGTCCAACCAACAGTTTGGCGAGTTGCAATGCGACAGGCCACCCTTCAGTCTTGCCCTGCAGGTCTTTGTATTCCTGTTCGGTAAGTTTATTTCCAAACATGGCCCGCATCTCTGAATCAAAAAATTTTAGATCCCGGGCATCAATTGAAAGAGCATCTCCGGTCAGCAGCAAATTGGCAAAATTTGGCGTCGATACATCCCGCGTGGACAGACATATTCTCATTTTACCGTCCGATTGATAGGCCAGCTCTTTCAGGATCATATCGGTTTCATCGCACTGTGTCCGATGATAGTCGTCCAGGCAGAGTAGAATTTTCGCTTCGGAACTTGCAATTTCGGCGGTGGTTCGTTGCAGAACACTCGACAGGGAAGTACCAACCAGCCCGACGTCAGCCATTACTGATAGCTGCCTCATCTCCAGCCCTGCTCCATTGATCGCTAAAATGATCAAAGCCAGAAACTGATTCGGATCAGAGTCAGACCCATCCAGGCTGATCCAGACGCAATGACTGTCTTTGCCCAGGTTTTGGTTATACCATTGCGAAAGTAACACCGATTTCCCGAAACCGGCGGGAGCTGCAATCAGGCCGAATAGTCGATCATCAGCCAGCTGTAGTTTATCCAGGAGTCTCTTCCGGCTAATTATCTCATTCGCAACCGTTGGCGGCCGGAGTTTGGATTGAGACAACCAATGACCATCCGGTTCCACCTCCAACGCACCATCTTGCTGACTCATATGTTCGGCATTTTCCTCAATGAAATCCGGATGCGGTGACATTTGGATTCAGGAACTCCTGCATCACTTCCAGACGGTCTGTTCCATCGTGCGACGGCGCTCCGCCGGAACCCGGGCGGGCCCATCACTTGCTTGATCAGCACGTTTGTCTCCTGCACTTCGCCTCGTTCAGAACAGGTATTGCCATAAAAAATGCCGACCGGCGAGGGTCTATGTAATCATCCGGGATGGGATACATAATGAAAGTTTGATTTTATTAGCGTGGAACGCAACTCCAATCCTTAACCGTGCCCGGTGAGGATTCGTGCGCGTAGAGCGTCATGTTTCCCTGCGAATAACCTGTCGCTTCCAGACCCGCCGCCCCAATGTCATACGCAAAGGTTGTGGAAAATCCATCCATAAACGTGGAGCCAACAAGCAAGCCATCCACTCCGTCAAGCACGTGAAAGGCCACAACATATTCTCCGGCTCTGTCACCTTGTTCCACCTTGTAGGAATAGTTACGTGCAGCCATGGTGAACTGGGCAGTCTTGGACGCATCGTTACCACAAGACTGCCCCACCTCAAAGATGAAGTCGGGTAAAAGTTCGGGAAAATCTCCTGGATTCTTTCCGTTTGCATACTTGATCCCGGTAAACCGGGATGTCGGGTCATCCGAGTACGTCTCAAAAATCGGAGTTCCAGAATGGTCTTTGATCGCGAGCAGTCTATTCAAAATAGGTTCAATAAATTCTCTGCCTCCCTTGAATCGGGAAGAGCCTGTATCCAGGTAGAACATACTGTTCGTTAGATCGGGCAGTACGGATGAGCCAAGTTTGGCGGTGCGAAGATTTGTTCCCCATAAATACTCTAGTCCCGGGCCGCTTGATTTTTTCGGCTCCAGGACGGCCTGCTTTTGCGGGTTCGCATGCGGCCCCGTGTTTCCGAAAGTAATTGTTCCAGAATTTACGCCAGTGTTCATTTCAAAGCTGACTACGGGCTTTGTGAGAGGGCGATCATTGTAAATTTGAAGAAAAAAGTCAGTAATTCCGGGCTGGATTGACGAGGACTCTGACGGGAGCCCTATTCCGCCTCCCCAATTCAAATACTGAAATTTTGGTCCCGAGTAGTTCAGCGATGCTTCAAACTTGATATTATAATCAATCGGACCTTCACTCGTATTCGCTAAAAGCGGAACGGTAGCCAAGTCCACCTCCATGGATCCCCAAGAACCGAAGTCCACTGATTTTGGGTAGTCTGGATCCGGAATAAACCTGAACGCTGACTGGCTTGTGCTCACTTGCCCGTGTGCTGCGCATGCAACTGTTACGCATTCATCCGTAGTCGCCCAGAATAAATTTGTGCCGGTGTCGAAGATGAATTCCATTTGGCTGACACCGAGCTTTACGGCATCGGTGTACCAAGGCGTTGCGCCATAATCGGCAATTTTCCCATTCTCGAGATGGATCGTATGTTCCTCGGAGCTGGCGGTCACAGAAAATTTTGGAAAGAATAGTAATGCCGCGATACATCCGGGAGTCAGGTGGTGACAGATTTTCATAGATTCGCTCACTGTTTGACAGGCTGGCAATAAACACGCACCACGCCCGAGGTTAGGATAGCAAAAATTAGTATTCTGAGTCAATATAAATTTTGGTATTCCGATATGTTTTGGCATCCTGATCCAGATACAGTTGTCATTTCACCGCCCTAACTTCAAACAATGAGGACCTTATATGATGTTGACCCAGCTCGCGTTCGCATATTTCGCACTGGCTATCGGCTATAATGCACTCAGCCAGATCTCCCTGGACATGACCGGAAAAAAATTCGCTCCTACCGAACCTGCTTACGGGCTCCAGGTCATGAGCCTGGTGCTTGTCATCTTCGCTTTGAGAACAGTGATGCCGCTTTGGGTGTTTTTGCCTCTGTTCACTCTTTGGACGCTTTCAATTATCCGTTTCGGTGTAGGAAACCACCTGGCAGGATACGACCCGCAAACCTACCTGTCCAAGTTTACGTGGATCAGTGCGTTGGTCATCAACATTTTTGGCGCGGTAACTTTCGTATTATAACATTATCAACAGCCTCCATATCCATCTTGTCTGACGTCAAATTGCGTGACTGCATAAATGAGCGGGTGCGAAACATCTTGATGAGAGAGCAGGGTCAAACCCTGTAGCGGGAAGGAAGTCTGACCGGAAACACACCCGGACGCACAAACCGCGTCAACAAGGATTAGAGCCCCTCGCGCCTGGAGGGCCCTTCGTCCGGGTGCGCACCCGGACCCAGACCTACCCAAACGGGTGTGTTATTTATGTATCAGCTACCCTGTTAATGTCATCACCTACCCGAAAGACAGGCTGGGATATCATGTCACCGCCGTACACTCGGGTTCGCCGGAAATTATTGGAGGATCACCCTGTGGTATCGCGATCAAAATCGGCCATGATTGGCTCAACCTTGTTTTTTGCAGCCTTGATTCCGGGCAACACGGCCCTCGCCCAGGATGCGACTGGAGATGAAGCTGCAGCCCGGGACGAAATTATTGTTACAGCGCGGAAATTTGAGGAAGGCATTCAGGATGCGCCCCTTACCGTCCAGGCCTATGATGAACAGGCAATCAGAAGTGCCGGCATAAGTGAGACGGCAGACTTTATTCAGCTCACGTCGAACGTCACGCTCGCTGAATCCCAGAGCATCTCCACATCATTTTTAACCGTTCGCGGCCTCACCCAGGTTCGAAACGGCGAAATCCCTGTCGCGGTTGTTGTTGACGGTGTCCTGCAATTCAATAACCGGCAGTTTGTCGGTCAGTTGTTCGACGTGGAGCAAATCGAAGTTGTGAAAGGCCCTCAGGGCGCACTTTACGGTCGAAACGCGACCGGTGGTGCAATCATTATCAGCACCAAAAAGCCGGGCGACGAACGTGAAGGTTACGTTGCGTTCGGCATTGGATCCGGAGATGAGGTGTCTGCGGAAGGAAGTTTCAGCACCCCTCTGATTGAAGACAAACTCTACTTCAAGGCATCAGGCCGTATCGTGAATCGTGAAGGCTATTTCGACAACATCACGCTCAACGAAAAAGACGATCCGTACTTTGATCGTGCACTTCGGGGGCGGTTGCTTTGGACTCCAACAGACGATTTGACGGTCGATCTGATTGGTAACTACACTCGCCACAATGGCCGGGGAATCGGCTTCCAGTTTGGTGTCGAATCAGCAGATGACGCGTCCAAACCGTTCGAATCAAACAATGAAGATCGGGGCGAACGCCAGACCAATGGTCTGTCCCTGCGGATTAAAAAGGATTTCGGCTGGGGGACACTCACGTCCGTATCATCGTATGACTATATTTCGACGCTCACCCGTGCTGACCAATTCCCGTATACGATGCTTGCCAACGGGGTGGGAGACGGCGCCCCCTTCGGAGACGGTACACAAAGTCAGTTCACGGACATTGAAGGGTTCAGCCAGGAAATCCGTTTAACTTCTCCGACCAACCGGAGATTTTTGTGGGAAGTGGGGGGCTACTACCTTGACTGGGAACGGTTCATTTCCTCCACCACCGGACTGGACAATGGCGGAGGTGTTCGCCGTATTGAGCGCACACCGTTTTTCGATGCGGATACAAACCCGACTACAACATTTTTTGCGGATGACAATGACAACCGCGCCTGGGCCGTGTTTGGTCAGCTCAGTTATAATTTCACCGATCAGATGGAACTGAACATCGCCGCCCGTTACGACGAAGAGGAGAGAGATCAATCTGTTTCCCCGCTACAACGGAGCGGTATTGATGGGGTTGGTGAACCGGGAACGGAAAAATCGCAGACGTTTGACAAATTTTCGCCGAAAGTAACGCTGCGCTATACTCCGGCCCCAAACCTGAACATTTATGGAAGCTGGGGTCAGGGCTTCAGAAGCGGCCAATTCAACCAGGACGGTGTTGCCGCCGTTGCACAGAGAGAAGGAATTGAGGGCGTTAATGACATTGTTGACCAGGAAGACAGCGAATCTTTCGAGATCGGCTTCAAGAGCGATTTCTTTAATGACCGTCTTCGCCTGAACGGCGCCTGGTTTGACACCACAGTGGAAGGGCAACAATACTTTGTGTTCATCGGCGGGGTTGGTGCGCAGGTACTCATCAACATTGATGAGGTAGACATCAACGGTTTTGAGGCGGAGGCGATCTGGCGCGCTACAGATAATCTTGATCTTTACGCGTCGTACGGCCGGACGGATGCCGAAATCGTGGCTTACACCACGGATCCGACTCAGGTTGGAAACACCGCTCCATATGTACCGGATGAAACTTTCAATGCCGGATTTCAATGGACATCGGGTTTGGGCTCTTTGCCTTTGGATCTGGTCGCCCGTCTTGATTATGAACGTCGCGGTGAACAATTCTGGTCACCGGAGAATGAATTCCCACGCTCGCCGCTTGACCTGGTGAATGTGCGCGTTGCGGTTCAGGACGCCGAGGGGGTTTGGGAATTGGCAGGTGAAGTGAACAATCTCACCGATGAAGAGTACAACTCGGAATTCGTTATTCCCGCCTTCTCACACAAGGCCAACCCGCGGGTGGTGCGGGCCGGGCTTAGATACAATTTCTAGGCTTGCCTGATCCGGCTTTGGCCGAAAGGCTGCGCGTGTTCCGGCAACCGCCCCTGACAGTTTTGTCGAGGGTCCGCTTCCCGATCACATCATGACGTGGGGACCGGATTGATGAATCGCGCACCGCCTCCAGAGATAAGAGACCCCGTTACAATCGAAGTGATTCAACAGTCCCTGGGTGCGATCACAGACGAGATGTTTGCCGTCACCCGCAAAACTGCCATGAGTTCTGTTATTTATGAAGTTTTGGACTTCGGTGTCGCAGTGACAGACAAGGATGGAGCGCTGGCGAGCGCCGGTGCCGGCATACCGTCCTTTATCGGCATGCTTGATCCCGGTGTTCGTGCGATTATCAAAATTTTCCAAAGCCCGGAGATCCGGGAAGGCGACATTTTTATTTCCAATGATCCGTATACGGGCGGTGTCAGTCATACAAACGATGTCGCCGTTTCAATGCCCGTTTTTTACGGAGGCGAGATTGCTGCCTGGACCGCAAATAAGGGACACTGGATGGACATCGGCGGAATGCGCCCCGGCAGCACCTCTCCCGATGCGACCGAGTTGTTCCAGGAGGGTTTGCTGCTCCCGGAAGTGAAAATTGTGGACGCCGGAAACCTGAATGATGCGCTTCTCAAGACCATGATGGCCAACAGTCGGCTTCCCGGGCAGCTTCGGGGGGATTTTTGGGCCGCTATTGCATCCCTCAGAATGGGAACGAAGCGCATACAGCACATTTGCCAAAAATACGGGCGGGACACATTTTTGTTTGCAGTGCAGGATTATTTGAACACCGCCGAGCGACGGGTCCGTCGTTCACTCGCCCAACTTCCAAAAGGTGAATTTGAAGCCACAGACCGACTGGATGACGGGCGTGGGCTTCACGTAAAAATTACAGTGACGGATACGGAGTTTGTCGTCGACCTTTCCAAAAATCCGGAGCAGGATAAAGGGCCGCTTAACTCCACATATGATGCGACGATGGTTAGCGTGCAGGCGATGTTCAAAAGCCTCACTGACCCGGACGGTCCTGCAAATGCCGGTGCGTTTCGGCCGTTGAAACTTGTTACCGAACCGGGCACTTTATTTCACTCTGTGAAACCTGCGGCGACAGGCCTGTATTATGAAAATAAACTCCGCGTCTCCGACCTCATTTTGAAAGCGGTCGCGCCATACTTCGAACAAGGCCGGGCCGCGGGCCACTTTTGTTCTGTCTGCGCCACGCTCGTCGGTCAAAATAACGACGACGGTTCAATCTCAAGTTTTATCGAACCGGAGGTTGGTGGATGGGGGGCGCGCGCCGACAGTGACGGGGAAAATGCCCAGTTCAGTACATCGCACGGCGACACCTATACATGTCCTGTTGAGATCAATGAGGTCCGCAACGGAATCCGTGTTGATAGACTGGCGCTAAACGATGAGCCCGGAGGCGCAGGTCAGTTTCGGGGCGGAAAAGGTATCGAATTACGTTATCGCATTCTTGAGAACCGGGGATGGGTGACTGCCGCTTACACCCGATCCCGGGTAAAGCCCTGGGGGCTCAACGGAGGTTCCAGCGGGACGGTGAACCGTTTGTCTGTCATCCGTTCCAACGGTAGTGTCGAGACCTACCAGAGTGCCAGTTCAGTTAGCTTGGCCAAAGACGACGTTATTCAAATTCGAACCGGCAACGGGGCTGGATACGGCGATCCGGCAAAACGCGACCCCGAATCAATCCTCCGGGACATCAGGGACGGCTACATCTCCAAACGGGAGGCGCATGAGGTTTACCATCTGGACACGGCGCTGATCAGGGGAGGGCAAACATGAAAGCGGGTGATACCCAAGCTCCGGCTCCGCCCCACAAACCCGTGAGCATCATCTATTCCTGGTATATCGTGGCGGTTCTGATGCTCGCCTATCTGCTATCATACGTAGATCGCTCCATCCTTTCACTGTTGGTGGGTCCGATCCGCGCTGATTTGAGCCTCAGCGATACACAGCTCAGTTTATTGCACGGATTTGCATTTGCACTGTTTTACGCAACGCTCGGTTTTCCACTCGGAAGAATGGCGGACAATCGAAACAGAAAAAACATCATCACCGGAGGTATCAGTGTCTGGAGCCTGTTCACGGCCGCATGCGGGCTTGCAAACAACTTCTGGCAACTCTTCCTGACAAGAATGGGCGTTGGTGTGGGCGAGGCGGCCCTGAATCCAAGTGCTTACTCGATAATCTCTGATCGCTTTCCCAAACACCTCCTGGCGCGCGCATTGAGCACATATGTCATGGGCACATATATGGGATTCGGGATGGCGTTCGTGGTGGGCGGTTTGGTCGTGCAGGCAGTAACGGCAACGCCCACCATGGAGATCCCTGTACTTGGCGAAGTTTACACGTGGCAGCTCGCGTTTTTTTATGTCGGCTTTCCCGGTCTCCTGGTCGCTCTGCTGGTTTATTTGACAGTCAGGGAACCCGCCAGAAAAGGACTTGCGGCAGGGGTGCATGATGGCAAGGCCGTGCCCATTCGGGATGTTATCAGGTTCGTGTTCCTGAACAGACGCACATTTATCTGCCATCTGGCCGGTTTCAGCCTGACCGGAATACTGGTAAACGGTCTGGTTTTGTGGACCCCGAGTTTTTTTCAACGAACTTACGGGATGCCGGTTACGGAAGCCGGCGTGACCTATGGACTGATTTTATTGGTTTTTGGCCCGCTTGGAATATTTTCGGGGGGAGTTGTCTCGGACTGGATAGATCGTAAAGGCCCGGCAGGTGGGAGCTTTAAAACAGCTGCAGGCTTTGTAGCGCTCGCAATTACCCCGGCGATCCTGAGTCCCCTCATGCCCACCGCGACGCTCGCATTTGTCTTTATTGCGGTACTGGTGTTTGCATCCAGCGCCCCCTGGGGGGTCGCAGTATCCGCTATCCAGCAAATAACACCGAATGAGATGCGGGGCCAGGTTTCTGCGCTATACCTTTTTGTGGTGAATCTCATCGGAATCGGCTTCGGTCCGACCATCGTCGCCCTCTTGACAGACCGGGTGTTCAATGACGACGCATTGTTGAGGTACTCAATGGTTTCGGTCGGTGCGGGGGCCGCAATTCTGGCGTCCTTCATTCTGTTCCTGGGTGTCGGCGCTTTCAGGAGAAGCGCACAGCATGCAGCGACATGGAGCGATTAAGTGGCTTTTTCCCGAAGACAACCCGAAAGGGTAGGTATCTCTTCGTTGACCGGTCCATCAGATACGGAGGGCCGGAGAACCGCTTGCCATGCGCCACACCTTGGTTCCCGGGATCGGTTGGGCATTAAACAATGAAAGGCGATAATGTGTCAGAAATCAGATTGGCAACCGATGTCGGTGGCACCTTTACAGACCTTGTTTTCTTCGAAGTAGACGAAGGAACCGGAAAAGTTACATCGCTTGACTCTGTAAAGGCACACACCACCCCGCCGAATTTTGAGCAGGGTGTTTTGGCTACCATCGAAAAAGCGAATATCAAGTACGACAACGTTGGGGTTTTCGCACATGGAACCACTGTGGTGATCAATGCTCTCACCGAGCGCAGAGGCGTCAAAACTGCGTTGATTACGACAGAGGGATTCCGGGATGTGCTGGAGATCGCACGGGGAAACCGGCCAGACTTCTTTAACCTTCGCTATCAAAAACCGGAGCCGTTTGTGCCTCGCTATCTTCGCCGTGAGGTGCCTGAACGCATGAATTACAAGGGCGAGGTTTTAAAGCCTTTGGACCTCTCCGGCCTTGATAACATTCTTGACGCATTCAAGGCTGACGGTGTGGAAGCGATTGCTGTCAGTTTGCTGCACGCTTACGCAAATCCGGATCACGAGGCGGAGCTTGCCGAAGCCGTCAGGCGGCGCT
>JACOMS010000049.1 GCA_014324115.1 Hyphomonadaceae bacterium | reverse complement strand
ATGCAAACCTCCAGTCAAATGCTATTTTGAAGAAAACCATACTTCGTTAAACGACAACACAGTATCACCAACACTCGCGATTTCGCAACAGTCTTGATAGACAATTCCCATAACTGTCCCATCCCCGATGATTACATAGACCCTCGCCGATTGGCGTTTTTTATGGCACGGTCTGTTCTGATCAAGGTGAACGACAGGAGACTGACACGTTGATCAAGCTTCATAGCCGGGTAACGACGATACCCTGGGTGTGTGCGGTCATTCAGGCAAGCGATGAACCTGCTCAAAATGTGGTGATGAGTCCGGATAAAACGCGAAACGTCGGCTCACCCCCCGACGGATACACGCCCATCCGGTTCCACGTTGATCTCACCTGACAATTCCATTTCCAGCAGGGCCGCACTGACCAGCGGGGCCGGGACGTCACAAGCCCGGATCAGCACATCCCTTGTCGTCGGGGTCGGCGAGAGCAATCCCAGGAGACGTTGGCAAATATCCGCGATATCTCCGTTACCGACGTCAAAATCCATTAACCGGTCCGGTTTGTCTACGGTCGGCGGCGGGCGATGGACGTGGTGTCGTACTGCATCCAATACATGATCAGCTGTCTCGATCAAGGTTGCCCCTTGGCGTATCAGGCGATTGCAGCCTTTGCTGCGCGGGTCGAGCGGTGAGCCCGGCGCCGCCATGACTTCGCGGTTTTGTTCCAGCGCATATCGCGCCGTGATCAGTGTGCCGGACCGCTCGGCAGATTCGATGATGACAACGCCCAGAGACAGACCTGAAATGATCCGGTTGCGCCGCGGAAAGTCCCTGGCTGTCGGGTATTGGCCCAGAGGACTTTCAGAAATTAACGCGCCCCGGTTTTTGATAGTTTCGAATAAACCCGCATTCTGGCGCGGGTAGATACAATCGACCCCGCCGCCCAAGACCGCAGCCGTTCCTGTCGGGATTGAACCGTGATGTGCCGCTGTGTCTATGCCGCGGGCAAAACCGGAAACAACTGTCACACCGGCTTCACCCAATTCTGCCGCCAGTTTCCCGGCGAAACGCTGGCCGATGGCAGAAGCATTTCTGGAACCGACCAAGGCGACACAGGGCTTGGCCAAAATATACACATCCCCCCAGACGGAAATCAGCGGAGGTGGCGGATCAAGCGCCCGCAACAGAGTCGGGTAATCCGGCTCGCAGGCGGCAATGAGACGTATCCCCAGTTTGACATGAGCCTCCATTTCCCGATCAATCTCTGCAACAGACGCAAGCCTGAGGCTGGATCCGCGCGTAAAATCAGGAAGTGCATGAATGACCTCGGCAGCTGAGCCATATCGAGCCATCAAATCCCGAAACGCGACCGGGCCGATACGCGGTGTCCGGATCAGGCGTAGCCAGGCGCACTTCTCCACCCAATCCAGTTCGCGGATTTGCATCAGGATTGCCTGTGGGTCTTCTGCCCGATCCTGGATTCTGTCCCCGACAGGATAAGGGAGATGTTTTGTTTGTGACGCACAAAAATGACCACGGCCAGAACGGCAGCCATAATCGAGATATCTGTCCGGCCCAGAAAAAAAGCAAATACAGGCGCGGCCAAGGCAGAACACAGGGCCGCGAAAGATGACATTCCGAAAGCAGCGGCCACCCCGATCCATATGGCCGCTGTCAGTAACCCGACCGGCCAGGCCATGGCCAGCAGACAGCCGAAAAACGTAGCAACCCCCTTGCCCCCCCTGAATCCCAGCCAGACTGGAAAACAGTGACCGATCAGGGCGGCGGCTCCCGCGAATAACCCGTAGGGTGATCCGGCAAAATGATTCACCAGGAATGCCACTGTTCCTGCTTTGCCCGCATCAAGCAGGAGCGTTAGCGCTGCAAGCGGTTTACTACCCGCTCGCAATACATTTGTGGCCCCGATATTTCCCGAGCCTATATTCCTGATATCTCCCGGACCGGCCAGTCGCGTGAGGATCAGACCGAAGGGAACAGAGCCCAACACATATCCCGCAACCAGGGCGATGGTGACAGGTATCATATCCATGCATCAGATGTGCCCGTTTGTGCACCGGGGGTCAAGCGGCGTATTGGGAGCGGGCACGTCGGAAGCCTCCCCCAAGGGTAATGGTGCGACCCGAAAAACCCTCACCGGTGGTCCCGGCCGCGCCCGCAGCCGGGTCTGCTGTTGCACACGAAATGCCGTTTGTGTCGACCATCGTGTATGAAATTATTTTTACTCTCCCCCCTCGGCCTTTGCCTGCCGTAAGCTTTCGTTAATCCGGCCGCGAAGCAGGGCTGTCTCGACCCGGGTCATGTCCAGATCGAGCGCTCTTTCGATATCGGATTTTGCTCCGTCCAGTTTGCCTTGCTCAAAACGCGCATCGGCGCGGTAGCGGTAGATATCGGCATTATCCGGCTCGAATACCAAGGCGGATGTCAGATCAATCTCGGCATAATCATACCGTTTCAACATCGCATAGGCGCGGGCACGGGCCACGCGGCAGGCTGTGTGTTCCCCTGACAGTTTCAATCCGGCGTCGGCAGCCTCAAAGGCCTGATGCGGCTCCCGGGCCATTAACCAGAAATTCGCCGCCTCTGCATAAGTGTTGGCTTTCATTTCATTGCTGCCGCCCTGATTTGACGCCGCCAGACTATGCAGCCGATGCGCCGCCTCTGCAGTGTGACCCAGCGCAAACAGGGCCATGGCCTCACAATGGCGCGCCCGCCGACCCCCGCCGTCACCGCGCCAGATCATGGCTTCTTCGTAGGCAAGATCGGCATCCTTGGCGATTTGTTCCAGACAGGACCTGTGTTGTGCATCAAAGGTCTCGGTCAAATCGGCACCACAGGCCGGAGAACTAAAAACCATTGCGACAGATGCGAAAACATATATCAAATGCGAAAGTTTCATGAGTGCTGTGTAGGGTGAAGTGGGTCACGCGACAATGGCGGGGAATGCTAAAAGCCAGATGGAAAAAACCGCGCTTTTACTCGGTGTGGGCTATTGTGCCAAGGCCTTAATCCCGCATTTGAAATCCGCCGGGTACCGCATTACTGGCACATGTCGCAACGCCGCCAAGACGGAAGACCTGTCGCAGGTTTACGGCATTGACGTGGTGGCCTTTGACGGTACTCTGTCAACAGCCCTTCTGAACGCATTCCGCCAGGCCCGCATCATTATATCATCTATTCCGCCGCGGGATGACGGCTCTGATCCTGTTTTATCCGCCTTCGAAAATCCCCCGGAAACGCAGGCGGACTGGATCGCCTATCTCTCTGCGACCAGCGTGTATGGCGACAGGAGCGGCCAATGGGTATTTGAAGATCAACCCCTCTGCCCGACAACGCCGCGAGGGATCAACCGTGTCAAAGCCGAACGCGCATGGATGGAATCGGACCTGCCTGTGCACGTGTTCCGGCTCGCCGGCATTTACGGGCCTTACATCATTGATGAGTCTCGCAACCCGTTCAGACGTTTGAAAAGCGGCAAAGCCCGTGCGGTCATCAAGCCGGGCCATGTGGTCAACCGCATTCATGTTGGCGATATTGCCGCCGCTATAATGGCCTCGATAAAAAAGCCTGACCCCGTGACGGTCTACAATCTCGCGGATGACCGTCCGGCACCGCCTCAGGATGTGCTGAACTTTGCAGCCGATCTGCTTGACATTGAGAGGCCACCCGTTGTCGCCCATGATGATGCCCGGCTCCCGGATATGGCGCGGTCATTCTACACGGAAACCAAATGTGTCTCAAACCAACGGGCCAAGGAGCGTTTGGGATGGGTGCCGAAGTACGGAACGTACCGCCAGGGTCTTATGTCGATCTGGAAACAGGATAACGACATGCCGGGCGCCGTCATCCTTGCCGGACATGTCACGGCCCCTGAAACGGACGTCTCCGCCATACTGGCAGAGATGCAAAATCATATTGATCTCACCCACGCCGAATCAGGCTGTATCCGCTTTGACCTGTGGCAGGATCAAAACATCCCGGCCCGCCTGAATATAATCGGGATTTTCGAAAACCCGAAGGCCGCCGAATTCCACCGCAACCGGATGAAAGACACCAAGTGGAAAACTGTGACGAAAAACATCATGCGGGATTACGATACCATCGGCATCGGGAAGCTTGGATTGTCTCCCTGAAATGGTTAAGGACTGCCGGATAATTCCGGGAAGATATTATGAAACCTGTTGTCAGATTTGCCCCGTCATCGACGGGGAGGCTTCATGTCGGAAATGTCCGCACAGCACTCATTAACTGGCTGTTTGTCCGGGCCTTTGAAGACGGGAAGTTTGTGCTGCGTATCGATGACACGGATACGGTGCGCTCGACTCGGGCCTTTGAAGACGGGATCAGGGAGGATCTGACCTGGCTTGGCCTGACGTGGGACAGCACATTTAATCAATCGGACCGATTCGATCTTTATGATGCCGCTGCCGTCAGGCTCAAAAAAACGGGGCGGCTTTATCCATGCTATGAAACGGCAGAGGAACTCGACCGCCAGCGTAAACTGCAACGTATGCAGAACAAACCGCCCACCTACAATCGCGCCGCACTTAATCTGACACAAGAGCAAAAAGAGGCTTACCGGCGGGAGGGTCGCCTGCCTCACTGGCGCTTCAGGCTCTCCGGCAGGATCGTGACATGGACAGATTGTGTGCGCGGCGAGCAGAGCGTGAATACAGGATCGCTATCTGATCCTGTACTTGTTCGCGGTGACGGATCCTACCTCTACACGCTACCGAGCGTCGTCGATGATATAGAGGCCGGGATTACCCATGTGGTACGCGGCGAAGACCATGTCGCCAATTCGGGTGCACAGATCGAAATCTTCCGTGCGCTGTCTGATCATTTACCGAATTTCGCGCATGTGCCCCTATTGGTTGGTAAGGACGGGGCGGTCCTGTCAAAGCGGCTCGGCTCGCTCTCCATACATCAGCTTCGCGAAGACGGGATGGAAGCTCTTGCGGTGTGTTCGCTTCTCGCCAGGATCGGCACATCTGATCCGGTTGATGCACAGCTGTCCACGGACGCACTAGTCAAGGAATTCGCTTTTTCCAAAATCGGACGTGCGCCCGCCCGGTTTGACGAGGATGAACTGGTTCTAGTCAACGCCCGGCTTCTGCACCGTACACCATATAGTGTTGTCAAAGACCGGCTCGACACGCTGGGGGTCAGTGGCGGCGAAGGTTTCTGGAATTTGATCCGTGCCAACATCGAAAGGCTCCCGGATACAGCCACCTGGTCGACGGCCATTTTCGCGCCTATGGCAGGACAGATTGATGACGCAGACAGGGAATTCTGTAGAGCTGCCGCCGAATGTCTACCGGCCACCATCGGTGATGACACCTGGTCAAGCTGGACGGCAGAACTCAGGCAAACCACAGGGCGAGAGGGCGGCAGGCTTTTCATGCCTCTACGCAAGGCCCTGACAGGGCGTCGACGCGGTCCTGAAATGGCGGCTGTATTATCGCTCCTCGGACCGGAACGGGCCAAGGGACGTTTGCATGGAGAGGCGGCCTAGATGTCCCATCCCGGATGATTGCATAGATCCTCGCCGATCGGCGTTTTTTATGGCACGGTCTGTTATGATTGAGGCAAACGACAGGAGACAGACATGCTGATCAAGCTTCGTGGCCCGCATCCGGAGCAGCATAGCGAACGAAACATTTGCCGGTTTCGCGGCGGACTTTCGTTAAGCCTGCCGGTTTGGACCCAACGCCGGGCAGGTTGACGGCGGCACCGGAAACTCGTAGGCTGCGTCGCCTTGGCGCCCTTCAAAACAGGGTTGGGTTAAGGCGTATGATGTTCAATTCTATTTCAGGGAGCTGACGATATGAAAGGCGTACAGACACTCTATCAGGTCACTTTGAATAACCTGCTGACCCGATTGAAGGATGGACGGTTTGTTGTCCCTGACTTCCAGCGCGAGTTTGAGTGGAAGCCCAGGGATATCCTGGAGCTCATGCGCTCAATTTTCCTCGACTATCATATCGGCAGTTTGCTACTCTGGAAGGGCCAGAAGAAAAACTTCGACGCTCTCGCCTGTGAACCGATTTACGGTTACACTGGTGGTGGATCTTCCAGGGAGCATATTGTACTGGACGGGCAGCAGCGTCTTACCGCGCTTTACTATGCCTGCGTCGCACCTGATGTACCGCCCCCGAACCGCAAAAATCGCGTGATCTACTTTATCCGGGTCGACCACTTCATGCGCGAGGAATACGATGATGCGTTTGATTACGAGTGGGGGATTAAACGCATAGAGAAGTTGACCTCAGACTCCTCGATTCAGTATCGCGAGCACATCTTCCCCTTGTCCGTGATTGGTGCTGCTGATCCATTCTTGATGTCGAATTGGTTGCAGGAGTACACAAAGCACTGGAACGACAAGACTGAGGAGACGAAACAACATGGTGATGGGGAAGAGGTGGAGCAATACCGCATTCATGCGCAAAACGCCGAAAAATTCGGTAAAGAAATCATGAACCTGACCCAACAATATCACGTCTCCTATATTGAACTCGACGAAGAACTCGGATTGGACAGAATTTGTGATATCTTCACCCGGATTAACAGCAAAGGCGTTCCTTTGGAGGTGTTTGACCTGTTGAACGCGATGCTGAAACCTCACGATCTACAACTCAAGTTCATGTGGCGCGAGGCACGCAAAAGCGAGTGCTTGGGGTTCGTCAAGAGTGACAAACTCAACGTCTACGTCTTGCAAATCATGTCCATCCTGGAGCAGGCATACTGTTCGCCCAAGTATCTCTACTACCTGATACCGGGTCAGGAGAAGGTGATCCGCACGCCTGACGGAAAGACCCGGAAGGAGGTTCTGGTTGGGACGAAACAAGAGTTTACCGCGTTGTGGGACAGGTCTGTTTCGGCCTTGGAAAACGCGATCAGGATGCTGAGGCAGCCGCAAAGGTTCGGTGTCACCTCGTCGAAATATCTGCCCTACGTTTCGATTCTGCCCGTGTTCTCAGCCTTGCAGGAGCATGTACGCACACTGCCCGCAAACAAGCAACTCGACGCGCAACGCAAGGTCCGGTTTTGGTACTGGGCGGCGATTTTCACGTCCCGGTATTCCGGAGCGGTCGAATCAACGGCGGCACGTGACTTCCGGGATATCAAGACGTGGATTGATGACGACGCCAAAGAACCGCCGCTGATCGAAGAGTTCAGGGAAAAGCTCAAAAGTCTTGATTTGAGAAAGGAAACGAAGCGTGGAAGGGCAGTTTACAACGCTATCTTTAACCTGCTCGTGATAAACGGTGCCCCGGACTGGTTTACCGGCAATATAATAGACGGTGGTGAATTGGACGATCACCACATTGTCCCTGCGTCCTGGGGCAAGAACAACCTGCAGGATGATCCGTTAATTCATTCAATTCCGAACCGGACACCGCTGCTCGGCAGCACAAACAGGGATGTGATTCGAAACAGGCTGCCGAACGAGTATTTGCCCGATCTGATTGCCGATAACGGCGAAGATCGCATTCGTAAAATGCTGGAAAATCACCTGATTTCGCCCGCCGCATTTGACATTCTGATGCGTCCGAATTTCACAGCGACTGATTTCAATGAGTTCATTGATGAGCGCCATAAAACACTTGTTAAGGCCATCGGGAACCTTCTGATCGAGGAGCGTCTTGATCTGTCCCCCGACCTGCGCGAGCTGGATGAAAGTATTGAAAAAGTGGAACTTGCACTGCGTTCAAAAATCGAAACAACAGTCTCGGGACAGGAGCCGGTGAACGCGTTGTTGTCATCCATCATGAAGAAAATTCAGTGCCGCCTAGGCCAGGAGCAGAACCGGGACCCGGCCTTCAACAGGGAGCGTTACACGACCATCGGCGGTATGCTTGAGTTTATTGACCTGCAGGACCTCAAAGACATCATCGTGGCGAAGTTGAACTGGCAGAACTTTTCCGACACCTTCGGCCGGAAGGGACAGGTGGAGAACCAGTTTAATCAACTTGCTGCCATGCGCAACAGCATCCGGCATGGCAGAACCGTCAGCGAGATTTGCAGGAAGGACGGCGAGGCGGCGCTGCTTTGGTTCGAAGGTATCCTGGCCCGAAAAGGCCAACCATAATTACTGTCCAATTCCGTACCACAGCCAACATTCATGAGGAAAAACCCTGCGGGAGCATATTGTTACCGGGTTTGCCCGCCCGGCTTCAACTGAATAAGCAATACTCCTGTACGGGCAAACATTCCGGAGCGAATGCCCAACCCCGTTATTTTGGGCTTGACGCCAGTCGTTACCGCACATAGCTAGGCGCTCCCCTCACTGGAGCCCGTAGCTCAGTTGGTAGAGCAACTGACTTTTAATCAGTAGGTCCAGGGTTCGAATCCCTGCGGGCTCACCATCACCGGATTCATGCTGGTCCTTCTGTTTTGTGATCTGATCGTGACAAAAATTCAGGGACTTTTAGCAGGCAATTCAGAAAAATACGGTATAACTCGCGAATCATGTGAAGAAATTGTTTGAATTTTCGGTCTATTGCTATAGACATGCCGTCAGAAGAGTGCGACAGCTGGGGCTGCGGTTTTCCGCGGGTCTGTTTGAGCCCGGGGTTCGTGCTGTGAACAGCCACATGAGAAGGCGGCGCAGTGTTGTCATCAGAGGAGAGCGATATGAAGCTACAAAATTTCACTGCCGTCGCAGCGGCCCTTTTGTTGGGGGTGCCATCGCAGGCGTATGCTGACGACCATGGCGAAGGTTGGTATCTGCGCGGTAATGTCGGTTACGGTGCCCATACGGATATGGACATTGCCGGTGATTTGGTCGGGAGTGTCCAAAGCGAAGGCAATGTCGCCGTGTCGCTCGGTGTCGGTTACGATTTGGGAAATAACTGGCGTATCGAACTTGACGGAACGACACTTTGGACGGATCTGGGTGTGATTTCCGCGAATCCGGGTGCGGCTTCTGACGGGTCTGCGACCTATGCCGGAATGCGCACCAACACGCTGATGGTTAACGGTCTCTATGACTTTGACGACTTTGATGACTGGGCGCCCTATATCGGTGCTGGCTTGGGTATCGTTCAAGGCGATCCCAGTGCTGTCGCCCAGGATGCGATATCTAATGGTGCATTCTTCGAGAATCCGGCCTGTTCGGCCGTGGGGACGCGGGCGATGTCGACGGCGTGTTCAGTCTTTGATACCAGCACGTCCATCAGTTGGCAACTCATCGCCGGTCTGGGCTACAACATGACCGACAGGCTTGTATGGGATACCCAATATCGCTACCAGAATTTTGGCGATCTGGACTTTGATTCGACAAGCAGACGTTATTCATCTGCTGATGCCCTAACCGTGACAGAAGGGGGTACCTCTTTTGAAGGCGCAGGTGCACACATCATAATGACCGGCTTCCGCTACAGGTTTGGGGCCAAGGCGCCTATGGTTGCGTGCTGGGATGGATCCAGGGAGAAGAATTTGGCAAGCTGTCCGGAACGCCTGCCCGAAATGCAAACATGTTGGGACGGATCGGAAATTCTGGCATCTGCCACATGCCCTGCGAAGCCGCCGCGCATGCAAACATGCTGGGACGGGTCGGAAGTACCGGTGACATCAACATGCCCGCCTCAGCGCCAGTCTTTCACCTGTACTGACGGGACCGTTGTATTTGACTCACTGGATAACTGTCCCGTTGTGCTCGCGTGTCCGGACACGTCGCGCCAGGAAATCATCTATTATGAATTTGCCAGTGGTAATTCAGCCGAGACGGCTCCGACCATCAGTCGCATTCTGGATGTTGACGAGTACTGCCGAATCGAGGGTGTCCGCGTGGTCGGTCACACGGATACGGTTGGTTCCGCTGCCTACAACCTCAGGTTGTCAAGGGATCGTGCAGAAGATGCCCGCAGTGAGCTGGTGAGGCAGGGGGTGGACTCCGCCATTGTCATATCCGAGGGCAAGGGTGAGACCGAGCCGTTCGTTCCGACCGGTGACGGTGTGCGTGAACAGCTCAACCGTCGTACCGAAGTTGTGCTGACCCTTGGCGAAACCGCCGATATTGTGAACTAGGCAGATACCAAGGTTTGGAAAAAAGCCCGGTTTCTCCGGGCTTTTTTTGCAGAAATTTTCGGAATGTTCGTTGCCCGATGGTAGGATTTTGCACTTCGTGTTGATAGAACGGGCGGATTTGCGAACCAGAGGCATGTCCTGCGTTTCATGATCCAGCTCACCCCGCCGGAACACAGCATTGTCTACCCCATCACGTCGCTTGGAGATGATCTGGCGAAGACCCTTCGCGTGTGGTCAGGCATCAATTCCGGAAGTTACAATGACGTCGGCTTGAAATCCATGCGTGAGAGTCTTGCAGATTACATGGCCGATCTGCCCGGGGACATGACGTTTCCTGCATTGGCACAAGGTGAAGTCGTTTCTCCCGAAGGACAGATCCACACGGTTGATTATGCACCGGCAATTCTTCTGACTGTTCGGCCGCACGCGCCTGTCCAGGTCGTTTTGACGGGTCATTATGATACTGTCTTTCCGGCAGATAGCCGGTTTCAGACACCGGTCAGGGTTGACGATGACACACTTAACGGCCCGGGCGTTGCGGATATGAAGGGCGGCATACTCGTCATGTTGAATGCGCTCCGGGCCCTGGAAAAATCCGGTCATGCCGGGACTGTCGGCTATAATGTGTTATTGAGCCCGGATGAGGAAATAGGTTCGCCCGGCTCGGCGCCGCTTTTGGCGAAACTCGGCAAAAAATCCGACATCGGCCTGACCTATGAACCGGCTCTTGCCGACGGTTCCCTGGCCGGAGCTCGCAAGGGCAGCGGTAATTTTGCCCTGATTGTCCGCGGCAGGGCTGCTCATGCCGGACGTGAACATCACCTGGGACGCAACGCCATTGCGGCTCTCTCGGAATTCATTATGGGCATGGAGGCCCTGAACGGACAACGGGATTACGTGACCTTCAACATCGCCAAAATTGACGGCGGCGGCGCATCCAATATCGTGCCTGATCTCGCTGTTGGCCGGTTCAATGTGCGCATGAAAGAATCTGAAGACATGGCATGGATTGATGAAAATCTGGCGCGCCTTGTGGCAGAACTCAACGCAAAAGACGGTATCACAGCCCAACTGACCGGCGGGTTCACCCGACCACCCAAGCCTATGGCTCCGGCTAATCGACAGCTGTTGGAATGGGTGCGTGACGCGGGTTCCGCCATTGGTCAAAAGATAAATTGGTTGCCCAGCGGCGGGGTGTGCGAGGGCAATAATTTATGGGCATCAGGCTGCCCGAATGTGGATACATTGGGCGTGTGCGGCGGCAATATCCACTCCGGGCGCGAATTCATCAGGCTTTCGAGCCTGGTTGAGCGCATACAGCTTTCCACACTTATACTCGTGCGCATTGCCAGCGGGGCGTATGATGCAAAAAAACTCAAGGACATGGCACAACAGTCACGCAATGGAGCTTCGGCGTGTTAATCGTTCGCCCGGCGACGTCCGTGGATTTTGATGCGCTGGTGAGGCTTGCCAAACTGGCCGGGCCGGGATTTACCTCCCTCGCGGTCGGGGCACATATCCTGAAAATGCGACTGGAAAAATCCGTAGACAGCTTTGCTGGACCGCGGGCCATATCCCCCGATCATACCTATCTCCTGATGCTTGAAGACACAGATACGGGTCAGGTTCACGGGTTAAGTGCCGTCAAGGCCCAGATTGGTTTACGGGATCCGTTTTTCAATTTCCGTATCCTGAAAATCGCACAAAAATCTGAAGTTACGAACAGACGTTTTGATATGGATGTCCTGTTGCTCGTCAATGAATATGCGGGCGCAACCGAGGTCGGATCGCTTTTCCTGACAATCGGCATGCGCGGCACAGGAGCCGGGCGGCTGATTTCACAGGCCCGCTATTTCCTGATGGCCGCGGATCCCGACCGTTTCGCCGATCTGGTGATTTCAGAACTCCGCGGCCATGTGGATGAAAAGGGCCGTTCCCCGTTTTGGGAAGCTGTCGGGCGTAAATTCTTCCTCATGGATTTCAGCGAAGCCGATCACATCTCGGCGCAAAAAGATCATCAGTTTATTCTTGATCTGATGCCGAAATATCCGATTTACGCGGCGCTGCTCCCGCAGGAGGCCCAGGATGTGATGGGCAAACCCCACCCGGCCGGAGTTGGTGCACGACGCTACCTTGAAGCGGAAGGATTTCGCTACAACGGCGTGATTGATATTTTTGACGCCGGCCCCTCAGTGAGTGCCCCCAAGGCGGATATTCGCACCATAAGGGACAGTTGTCCGGTCAAATTATCCGGTCATATGCCGGTCAATTTTGATGAGGCAGACCCCCCGATCCTGACGGGTCTGCTATCCAATAACCGCATCAGGGATTTCCGGTGCGTGTTGCAGCGATTCCAGTTGGACAACGGACATGTCCGGCTAACGTCTGAAACCATTGACGCGCTCAGGGTAGGGACAGGCGACACCATCAGGTTATGGATAAAACCGTGAGCAAGGGCCAATTTATCGGGGGTGAATGGATGCCGGGTGAGGGTCAAATCCTCAACAGTATGGATCCGGCCAGGCAGGAAGTGATCTGGAACGGTCATCAAGCCTCCCGGGCGCAAGTCGCGACGGCCTTTCAAGCTGCACGTGCCGCCTTTGACAGCTGGCCACGCACCCCCTTGCCCGAACGCATAAGATATGTTGAAGCGTTCGGGAAACTCGCTTTGGAAGCCAGGTCCGGTATGAGCCTGTTGATTGCCAGGGAGACAGGCAAAGTGCTCTGGGACGCAACAGGGGAGGGGGCGGCGCTCTCTGCCAAGGTTGATATTTCACTCACATCCTATCATGACCGGACAGGTGTGCAGACCCGGGATACAGTCTTTGGACGTGCCGCGCTGCACCACCGGGCACACGGGGTTATGGCCATCCTGGGGCCCTATAATTTCCCCGCGCACCTGCCCAGCGGACAGATTATTCCGGCGCTCATTGCAGGGAATACGGTCGTCTTCAAACCCAGCGAACAATGTCCTGCCGTCGGTGAGGCTTTGACGGATCTGTATTCAAGAGCCGGGTTTCCGGATGGTGTGATCAATATGGTCCAGGGCGCCCGCGATGTCGGCGCGGCTGTATTGGGTGATCCCGAGGTCAATGGTGTATTATTCACGGGTTCGGCGAAAACAGGAGCCCGTATTCACAAGCTCTTCGGCGGTCGTCCCGATATTGTTCTGGCCTTGGAAATGGGCGGGAACAATCCGCTGATTATCCGGGATGTTGAGGATGTCCGGTCTGCGGCCAGTCTCGCCGTGCAATCGGCATTTGTAACCACGGGGCAGAGGTGTACCTGCACGCGCCGCCTGATTTTACCCGAAGGCGGGGACGGCGATGCGCTTCTGGCGGAACTCCTTGTTCAGACAGAAAAATTGATATTGGGCAGCTGGGAAGACGGTGAAAATGCTTCAACCGGTCCGGTCGTCTGTGTTGAATTTGCGGATTTTGTCGTGAAATCCGCCAATGCCTTGGTCGAAAAAGGCGCGAAAGAAATCAAACCGGCGCAAATTTCGGCGAAGGGCCCGGCCTATGTGGAGCCGGGCATTTATGATGTGACAGGGTGTGATGTTCCCGATGAGGAAATTTTCGGCCCGGTCTTGCAAATTGTCCGGGCCGGGACGTGGAATGATGCTATCCGCGTGGCAAATAATACAAAATTCGGTCTTGCCGCAGGACTGGTATCCGATGACGCCGAACTCTGGGAGGATTTTCGTGTGCGCATCCGTGCAGGGATTGTAAATTTCAACCGCCCGACCACAGGCGCTGTCGGCTTTCTGCCCTTCGGTGGAGTGGGCGTGTCCGGCAATCACCGTCCCGGGGCTTATTATACGGCGGATTTCTGTGCCTGGCCCATGGCCAGCCAGATCGCTGACAGGCCCGAATTTATGCCGCTCAGGGGAGTCGGCTAGGCATTGGCACAGGAGTCGAATTTCGACGGCCTGATCGGTCCGACCCACAATTATGGCGGACTGTCTGACGGCAATCTTGCTTCGGCCCACAATGCCGGGCGGGTTGCATGCCCGCGAGACGCGGCCTTGCAGGGTCTTGCCAAAATGAAGGCCATGCATGATGTCGGCCTCTGGCAGGGGCTGTTGCCCCCGCATCAACGGCCGTTTTTACCCGGATTGCGACAGGCAGGTTTTTCCGGTTCCGACAGGCAGGTCTACGAGACAGCCTGGAAAGTGGCACCTGTGCTGGCCAAAAACATGATGTCGGCGTCAAGCATGTGGGCGGCCAATGCGGCGACAGTCAGCCCATCGCCGGACTGCCGCGACGAAAAACTGCACCTGACTCCGGCAAATCTCACAACCATGTTGCATCGCTCAATCGAACACGAACAGACAGGAGCGGCCCTGGGTGCGGCGCTTCCCTTTTCGCAGGTTCATAATGCGCTGCCGTTACAATCCGTTTTTTCCGATGAAGGTGCAGCCAACCATGTGCGGCTGTGCGCAAGTCACGGCGATCAGGGCGTCGAGATGTTTGTTTACGGCCGTGACGGATACGCACCTCCCCGCTCCGGCTTTCCGGCGCGGCAGACTTTGGAAGCCGGTGAAGCGATTGCGCGTCGGCATGGATTAAAGCCGGAGCAAACGGTCTTCATACGCCAATCGGGTGCGGCTATTGATGCCGGAGCATTTCATAATGACGTTGTTTGTGTCGGAGCCCTGCACACACTGTTTTATCACGAACAGGCTTTTGCCGATACAGCCACCATGCGTGCCGCCATTTGTGAGGCTGCGCGGGTACTGTTTGAGCCCGTATTTGTCGAAGTGCCTGAAGCCGACGTGCCGCTTGCTGATGCGATTTCGTCCTACCTGTTCAATTCCATGCTGGTGAAATTCCCCGAAGATGATCGCCTGACCCTGATTGCACCGACCGAGACCAGAGACACGGACTCCACCCGCATCTATTGCGACAAACTCGTCGTCGGCAACGGACCTGTCGCAGCGGTGAGATACGTTGATGTCCGCCAAAGCATGCACAACGGGGGAGGTCCCGCCTGTCTGCGTTTGCGGGTGAGCCTGACAGATGAGGAATGGGCACAGGTTAATCCGAAACAGAAACTGGATGATGCGTCCCATGCCGGGCTGGTGTCATGGGTAGAACGGCACTATCGCGAAACCCTGGCCATGGAAGACCTGCCCGATCCGGCACTAATGGATGAAAGTTTTGCCGCACTGGATGAGCTTACCGGTATTCTGGGTCTGGGATCGAATTTTTATCCGTTTCAGAGGGCCTGACGCGCTTTTGCCGACCGTCCACCCTGCCTGGCGTATTCCTGCGTCCCCCTGGCATAGACCCTGTCGCCGGGCAGGATATCTGTAAGGCCGTGAACTCTGTCCGATTTCGTCATATAATCGTAAATCGGCCCGAAATCCTGTTGTGTGGCTTCGAACAGTTCCTCAAAGGAGTTAATGACGAAATAAACCTGCTGAAAATCATCAATCCGGTAATCGGTCTGCATGATTCGCCCGAGATCGAAATGGATGCGGTTGGGTGAGCGGCTGTCCAGGCTGAAGACAGTTTCCGTGCGTGAGGATAAAATCCCGGCCCCGTAAATGTTCATGCCCTCATTGGTATTCATCAGGCCGAATTCGACAGTGTACCAGTACAGGCGCGCGAGATTTTCGAGGCAGTTATACTTCAGCGCCCGCAGCCCGCCCTCGCCGTAGGCCTGCATGTAGTCGGCGAAAACCGGCTGGGTCAGCAGGGGCACATGACCGAATACATCATGGAAAATATCCGGTTCCCGTAGATAGTCGAGCCGGTTCCGTGTGCGGATAAAGCGCCCTGCAGGAAAGCGGCGCCTGGCGAGATGTTCAAAGAAAATATCATCCGGGATAAGGTGCGGGACAGAAATGACCGTCCATCCGGTCAGGTCCTGAAGCGAGGTGTTGATTATGTCGAAATCGGGAATGCCCCCGTCATTAAGATTCAGGGCGTCCAATCCGTCGTAAAATTCATGTACGGCCCGCCCCTTGAGCACCTTGACCTGTCGCTCGTAGAGAAATTTCCAGACGGCATGCTCGTCGTCCGTGTACTGATCCCAGCGCTGCTCAATCGAAAAATCCGCCGCCGGGGTTTGGGCTGCAATGACAGGATCATCAATCGCCATGGGGTGAATGCCTTGCTCTATTCATCCCACTATACACGCAGAGAGATAAAAAACGACCTTAATTCCCCCTTATTGAGGCAAATTATAGCTATTCCGTGGTCCGGCCGGGCCTTGATTGCAGGACTTTTCCGGTCTGCTTTCCGACCAGTCCGGTGATATGTATATGGGAATACAAATAGTCCGCCGGTTTGACGCTGCGCGTTTATGGCTTGAACTCCTGTGCATTCATGGTAGATGACTGTGCAAACTGACACATTAAGCCAAAGTGGGGGCATGACTATGTTCCGGAACCTGATTATCTCAACCCTGCTCTGCGCCGTGAGTCATATCCAGACAGCGCGGGCCCAGACCCCGCAACCGGATTGTAATGACTGGAACAGTTCTGGGTTCTTTGAGGGTGCCACGGCGGCGGACGTCAGAAGGTGCCTGGCCGCCGGGGCGGATAACGAGGCGCGTGGCGAACACGGCTATACCCCGCTGCATGCGGCGGCGGTGAATGGCCATGCCGAAGCGGTGACGGCCCTCGTCAAGGCTGGGGCGAAGATCAAGGCGCGGAGAGAAGGCGGCTTTAACCCGCTGCATCTGGAGGCAACGAATGGCCATGCTGAAACGATGGCGGCCCTCGTCAAAGCCGGGGCGGATGTCAATGCGCGGGCACATGATGGCGGGGCCCCGCTGCACGGCGCGGCAATGCAAAGCAATGCTGAAACGGTGGCGGCGCTCATCAAAGCCGGGGCGGACGTCAATGCTCGGACGCCAAACGGCGGGACCCCTCTGCATTGGGCGGCGGAGGTAGGGAACGCTGAAATGGTAAAGGAACTCATCAAAGCCGGGGCGGACATCTACATGCAGGATGAAGAGGGTTGGATGCCGCTGCATTGGGCGGCGCAAGAGGGCAGCGTTGAAACGGTTTCTATTCTTATCAGGGCCGTTGGGAAAGTTTAACCGGGGACTTCGCCCCAAAAACTAAAGGAGGTTTAGAAATGGCAGACTACATCAACAAACCCGATCAAGACGGTCGGGCGGCGCTGGAGGATATATAATGACTGAACATCAAATTTTGTTCTGGGTTGTTTTTCTCGCAGCGTTCGCTTTGTTTATCCCGTTCATTTTGGCCGATGGGAAAGCCAAAATAGATAAAGATTCCAAAGAGCGGAACAGGCACGGTCAGTCACCACTGCACGCGGCGGCGTATAGAGGCAATGCCGATATGGCCGCAGTGCTCATCAAGGCCGGGGAGGACATTAACGCGATTGACGAATTTGGCGAGACACCGCTCCATATCGCGATAAAGACCCACAATGCCGAAGTGGCCGCAGTGCTCATCAAGGCTGGGGCGGAGATATAATGACTCAGTGGTTTAATGTATCGGACAAAGGGGGCTGGACCCCACTGCACGTGGCGGCCGTGGAGGGCAAGTTCGAAGAGGCCGCCGCGTTTATCGCGGCCGGTGCGGATGTCAATGTGCTGGACAAAGTGTGCCGGACGTCGCTGCATCTGGCAGTAGAATACGGCAAGGCCAATACGACCGCCGCGCTCATCAATGCCGGGGCGGATGTCAATGCGCGGGATGAAGATGGCGAGACACCGCTGCATCTGGCGGCGTACGAAGGCTTCCCTGCAGTGGTTGCGGTGCTCATTGAGGCCGGGGCGAACCCCGGAGCAGGAACCGCCGATGGACTGTCCCCCGCAGATCTGGCAGAGGCCAGTCCTTACAAGAATGATGATGATGGGGTCAGAAACCACGACATATTCTGGGTTCTGAACGAGGCGCGCTATGAGTAATGTGAGCGTCTGCGTCGGGAACATGCCGGGGCTTGACATTGCGCGTCTGTGACTTGACCCCCGAACCCGGTCCTTTTTACCGCCCGCGCAGGCGGATTTCACCGGACATGAGTCTGGGCAGCAGCAGGTCGCGGATGGCGGCGAGGGTGCGGGACTCGGCAACATTATTTCTGATGCGTTCATCAAGAGGCGCGATCCGGTCCTCAAAGAGTGCGACGAACTCCGGCGGCGGCTCCAAAACACTCAGGGCTTCGAATTGCTTCTTGTTGATGGCTCCAAATACTGTCCCTGTATGTTCGTATTGCTTCAATTCCTGCTGTATCGCCCATGTCGAATAATAAGTGAACGACCGT
>JACOMS010000048.1 GCA_014324115.1 Hyphomonadaceae bacterium | reverse complement strand
CAATGCCGAGACGGTTACGGCGCTCATTGAGGCCGGGGCGGAGGTCAATGCACGGGATGAAGACGGCGATATCCCGCTGCATGCGGCGGCGCAGGAAGGCAATGCCGAGACGGTTACGGCGCTCATTGAGGCCGGGGCGGAGGTCAATGCACGGGATGAAGACGGCGAGACACCGCTGCATGCGACTCGCACGGCTGAAACGGTTGCGGCGCTGGCCCAAGCCGGAGCCGATGTCAATGCCCGGGACAAAGACGGCAATACACCGCTGCATAAGGTGGAGGCGCGGCGGGGCAATGCCGAGACGGTTGCAGCACTTGTCAAAGCCGGGGCGGGGGTTGAGGCCCGGGACAAAGACGGCAATACACCGCTGCATGATGCGGCGCGGTATGGCACGGCTGAAACGGTTGCGGCACTGGTCGAGGCCGGGGCGGACATCAGGGCCAAAACCAAGGATGGAAAGTTCCCCGCAGATCTGGCAGAAGACAATGACAGGATCAAAGACCACGACATATTCTGGACTCTTGAAGAGGCGCGGTATCGGTGATGCGGGCGTCCGCGCCGGGAACGTGCCTTGGTAAAAATGTGCGAGGCCGTGCCCCTGCGAAATCCTGTCCCCGGACAGGGATGCTGTTTTATGCGGGATGACAGCCTGTCAAGCTCTTAACCGCTTGCCCCGGTTTTGCAAATCTGCCATGCCCTGCGGAAAGATGAGGAACAGCCCCCATGCGCCTGTCGCGATATTTTCTGCCCCTGATTAAAGAGCTGCCGACGGACGCCGCCATTGCCTCGCACCGTTACATGTTGCGGGCGGGCCTGATCAGACAGAATGCCGCCGGCATATACAGCTGGCTGCCCCTGGGCCGCAGAGTGCTGGGGAAAATCGAACAGATCGTGCGCGAAGAGCAAAATCGGGCCGGGGCCGTCGAGATGCTGATGCCGACCATACAATCGGCTGATTTATGGCGCGAGACCGGACGCTATGAAGCCTACGGCCCGGAAATGCTGCGCATCACCGACCGGCACGGGCGCCACATGCTTTACGGCCCCACCAATGAGGACATGATTACGGATATTTTCCGGTCCTGCGTGCACTCCTACAAGGGGTTGCCGCAGATGCTGTATCACATTCAGTGGAAATTCCGGGACGAACGGCGGCCCAGGTTCGGCGTGATGCGCGGCCGCGAATTTTTGATGAAGGATGCCTATTCCTTCGACCTTACCCGGGAAGAGGCGCGCAGGTCCTATAACCGGCAGTTTATCGCCTATTTGAACACCTTCGCACGACTGGGCCTGAAGGCCGTGCCCATGCGGGCCGATACGGGCCCGATCGGCGGGGACTTATCCCATGAATTTATCATTCTGGCCGGGACCGGGGAGAGCGAAGTGTTCTGTCACGCCGACCTCGTGGAGATGCCGGCGCCGGGGCATGTGGACTTTGACGGCGATTTGCAGCCTCTGGTCGATGCCCGCACGGCGCTGTACGCGGCCACCGACGACATGTATGACGCAGATGAATTCGCCAAAATCCCGCAGGATCGGCGCCTCAGCGCCCGGGGCATTGAAGTCGGGCATATTTTCTATTTCGGCGACAAATACTCCGCCCCGATGGCGGCGGCGGTCATGGACGGTGACGGCCGGCCTGTTCATGTCAAAATGGGCTCCTACGGCATCGGCGTGTCGCGCCTGGTCGGCGGGATCATTGAGGCGAGCCATGATGATGACGGCATAGTCTGGCCCAAAACCGTCGCGCCGTTCGGAGCCGGAATTATCAACCTCAAGGTCGGGGACGAACAGACGGACAAGGTCAGCCGGGATATTTACGACAGGCTTGCCGTCGCAGGCATTGATCCGCTTTATGACGATACCGATGACCGCGGCGGCGTGAAATTCTCCCGCATGGACCTCATCGGTCTGCCCTATACCGTTACTGTTGGCCCGCGCGGGCTTGGGGACGGTGTTGTCGAGGTCAAGACCCGCGCCACCGGTGACAGGCAGTCACTGCCGCCCGGGGCCGCCATCCGTTTTATTACCGGCGAGTTTGCATAAAACGGATGCAGTCCGGCCCTGAACGCATGCAGCCCGGGGGCGGGCGCAACGCCCCTTTCGGCGCTCTTGAGCGCCGGATTGCGCGGCGTTATCTCGGCGCGAGAAAGTCCGAAGGCGGCGTGGCCGTCATCGCGGCGATTTCCTTTGTCTGCATCCTCCTCGCTATTGCGGCCATGATTATCATCATGAGCATCATGAACGGATTTCGTGAAAAGCTGATTGAATTGACCATCGGGTCGGAAGGCCATATGTATGTGGGGCTGCTGTCGCCCGACCCGGGCCCGGATCGCATCAGGGAACTGGAGGACCGGTTATCCACACTACCCGGCGTGGATGAGGCGTTTGAGTTTTCAGAAAATTTTGCCGGGATACAGGCCAACGGGCAGCTGACTCTGGGCCGCGTCATCGGCATCCGCCCGCAAAACCTGGATGAATTCCCGTTGATTGCCGACAATATCCAGAGCGGCTCGCTGGACGGCTTTGGACAGGGCAGAGGCGCGGCGCACCGGATTGCCATCGGCGTCCATCTGGCGGCGTCACTTGGCTTGTCCGCCGGAGATCGTCTCCGCATCATGACCTCGCGCACCCGCAGCACCGTCACCGGGCCGATGCCTGTCATGAAGGTCTACACGGTCGGGGCCGTCTTTAACACCGGGCTGTATCAGACCGACCTGAATTACATCTATATGGATCTGGATCAGTCACAGCTTCTGTTCTCAAACGGTCGGAAAAGCGGCGAAATACAGATGCGGCTGATAGATCCCGATCAGCTGGAAGTCGCGGCCAGACAGGCCCGGGATGCAGCGGGTGAACCCGTCCTGATGCAAACGTGGAAGGACCGCAACAGCACGACCGCGCAGGCGCTGCGCACGGAACAGATTGCCATGCGGATGATTTTCATCGTGGTCGTGATTATCTCGACTTTTCCGATACTCGCCGCCATGATCATGCTGGTCAAAAACAAGTCCCGCGATATTGCGATCCTGCGCACCATCGGCGCGACGCGCGGCTCAATCCTGCGGATATTCTTTCTTGCCGGATCGATGATCGGTTCCCTCGGGACCGTGGCCGGTCTGGCTTTCGGCATTGTGTTCTGCCTGCACATCAATGTGGTGCAGGGCATTATCGAAGCCTTGACCGGGGTCGAACTGTTCCCGGCGGATATCTATCATATCGATACAGGCATTCCGGCGAAAGTTGTCTGGGGCGAGGTCGCCATGGTCGCCCTGTGCGGGTTTGTCATCTCCGCCGTCGCCACATTCTTCCCCGCCCTGGGTGCCTCCAAAACCGACCCTGTAGAGGAATTGCGCTATGACTGACAGCGCCACGCCGGACACTGCCGCTCCGCCGCCCGGCGGGCCTGTCCTGTCCGTGCGCAATCTCCACCGGTCCTACAAGTCGGGGCAGGGGGTGTTAAAGGTTCTGTCCGGTGCGGATATGGATATTCATCCGGGCGAAATGGTCGGTCTGATCGGCCCGTCCGGGTCGGGCAAGTCCACGCTTCTTCACGCCGCGGGCCTGCTTGAAAAACCGGATGCGGGCGAGATTTTCATCAACGGCAGGGAATGCCTGAAACTGGGTGACGACGCCCGCACAACCGTGCGCCGCGACACCATCGGCGTCGTCTATCAGTTTCATCATTTGCTCAGGGAATTTTCGGCCCTGGACAATGTTGTCATCCCGCAAATGATAGCGGGCCGGTCCCGGTCCCCGTCCAGGGCCGCCGCAAAACGTCTGCTGAACCTTATGGGGCTATCGGAGCGCCTGCACCACAAGCCGTCGCAAATGTCCGGCGGAGAACAGCAGCGCGTCGCCATCGCCCGGGCCATTGCCAACCGCCCGCAGGTCCTGCTGGCCGATGAACCGACGGGCAATCTTGATCCGCGCACCTCGACGACCGTGTTCCGCAGCCTGTATGATCTGACCCGGCTGGAAGGCGTGTCCGCGTTGATCGCCACCCATAATATGGGGCTGATCACGTATTTCGACCGGGTGTTGACGGTGCGCAACGGCCTTGTTGTTCCGTTCGAAGGTGCCCTGCCGGAGGCCTGAAGGGGCTAATCCTGAACCGGCACCGCTTTCGAAATCAGGTAAAACACCGCACCGCTGCCAATCACGCCCAGACCGACAACCGCCTGCAGCGGATTATCAAGTACCACATAGATTAGCGTAAACGCTGTAATCGCCAGGAACAGCAGCGGCGTTAGCGGGTAGAGAAACGCCGTGTAAGGTCGCGGCAGGTCCGGCTCGCGCCGACGTAGAACAAAAACACCCGCCACGGCGAGAAAACTGTTGAATGCCAGAATGGCCCCGGTGAAAACAACAACGAACTGAAAGCTCGACGTGATGATGAAAATAACGGCGATCAGCGACTGGACAAGTATGGCCACACGCGGCACGCCGTCCGTACTGACCGCGGACAGAAAACGCAGGGCACGGAAATCCTCACCGACCATTTGCAAGGCCCGCGGTCCGGCGAGTGTCATGGCGGACGCGGACGACACAAGCAGGACCGCAAGCATGATCGCCGTCAATCGTCCGCCGCTCTCGCCAAACGCATGTTTCGCAGCGATGGCGGCGATCTCGACCTCCCCGGCCATGGCCTCGACGGGCGCGACTTTCATGAACACATAATTGAGCAGCACGTACAGGAATGTGACCACTGCCGTGCCGGGCACCAGAACACGCGGCAGGTCCCGTTGCGGGTTTTCCAGCTCTCCGCTGACGTAAGTTGCTGCGTTCCAGCCCGTGTAGGCGTAGGTTACAAAGATCAGCGACACGCCGAACGCCATACCTGTCACAGTGGATACGTCTCCGGCCTGCGGCAGCACATGTACGGTCTGCGGTTCCGGCACGAAGATAAGCGCAAGGGTGCAGAAAATCAGAATGAGGACAATTTTGAGCACTGTGAAGCTGAACTGGAAACGGCCGCTGTCCCGGCGGTTGCGCACATGGATCAGCGTGACGGCTATCACCAGTATGACAGCCAGCGGCTTGACTCCGGCCTCGCCCATGCCCGGAATTCCCGCAAGTGCATATGTAGCGAATGCGATGGCAACCGCCGCGGTCGGTGCGGCAAAGCCGACCGTCGCCGAGACCCAGCCGGAGATGAACCCGGCCATGGGATGGTAAATACGCCCCAGAAAATTATACTCGCCGCCGGAGCGGGGCAGGGCCGCGCCCAATTCGCCGTAACTGACCGCGCCGCAAAACGCCGCTACCCCGCCCAGCACCCATAACAGCAGAATCGGAAAGCCGTTCTGAATATCGATCAGTTGAAAGCCGAGGGATGTGAACACGCCCGTCCCGATCATGTTGGCTATGATGATCGCCGTCGCCGTACGGGGTGTGTAGAACTGTGCCATGGGAGCGGCTTAGCGAAGGCCTGCAAAAGAGCAAGGGCACAGTCATCCGTCCTTAATGCGGAAATAAATTTAGTGTTTTATTTTTGTTCTTTACAGGTTGAGCATCAACATGTATCAATGAACAATTCAGGAACATATGTATGGAGAGAGTTATGCGACAGCTCGTTATGGACACCGGTTCCGGGATCGTGTTATCCGGATTCGTGTCCGTCACAACCGTGTGGTTAATGGTTCTGACGGGGTGATTTTCGCCGGAAGGCCAAATAGGTCTGACAAGCCCAATCAGCAGGGAGATCATGATGCAGTCGGGTTTTGTGCATTTACGCTCCCGCTCGCCCTATTCCATCCTCGAAGGTGCACTCAGGATTGATGAAACGGCGGATATTTGCCGCAGGCGGCGCATGCCCGCATTGGCGTTGACGGATACCAACAATCTGTGCGGGGCGCTGGAATTTTCCGATACAATGGTACAGGCAGGCGTACAGCCCATCATCGGGCTAACCCTGTCTGTCGACCTTGAGCTTGATATGCAACCGGGGCAGTCACGCAAAGACCCGGACGGGACACTGGTTCTTCTGGCGCAAAACCAGGCCGGTTACGAAAACCTGATGGAGATATCCAGCCGCGCCTTTCTTGATGTGGCGGCAACCGACCTGCCGCATCTTCCCGTATCGAAACTTGAGGGCCTGAGCGAAGGCATGATTGCGCTTACCGGCGGACCGGACGGGGCACTGAACCGTCTGATCTGTCAGGGACGATTGTCCGAGGCCGGGAGTTGGCTGGATAGATTGGCGGCCCTGTTTCCGGACCGACTCTATGTCGAACTGCAACGCCACGGCACGGAGGCGGAGAAGGAGGCCGAGCCGCACCTCATCCGCCGGGCCTACGACAAACATCTGCCGCTGGTTGCCACAAATGAGCCCTACTTCCTCGAACCGGCCATGTACAAGGCCCATGATGCGCTTCTGGCCATCGCGGAAGGCTCTTATGTACTGGAAAAAAATCGACGCAAATTGACCGGGGAGCATTACTTCAAGTCTGAACAACAGATGCTGGAGCTGTTTTCCGATGTACCCGAAGCCTGTGCCAATACGCTGGAAATCGCGCAGCGCTGCGCCTGTCGGGCGCAACAGCGTGAGCCTATTCTGCCGCGTTTCGGTGATGAAACAACCAGTGAGGCCGGAATATTGGCAGAGCAGGCGCGCGCCGGACTGGAAGTGCGGCTGGAAAGTGTGCCGCTGGCCGCCAAAAAGCAGGATTATTTTGACCGGCTTGATGTCGAACTCGGTATTATTGAACAGATGGGGTTTCCGGGCTATTTTCTGATTGTCTCGGATTTTATCAAATGGGCCAAGGCCCGGGGCATTCCTGTCGGCCCGGGACGGGGATCCGGTGCAGGCTCGGTCGTGGCCTGGGCGCTGACAATCACTGATCTGGACCCCTTGCGATATGGATTGCTGTTTGAGCGTTTCCTCAATCCCGAGCGTATATCCATGCCGGATTTTGATATTGATTTCTGTCAGGAACGGCGCAGCGAAGTCATCCGCTATGTGCAGGACAAATACGGTGATGACCAGGTCGCACATATTATCACATTCGGAACATTGCAGCCCCGCGCCGTCGTCCGCGATGTGGGCCGTGTCCTGCAAATACCCCTGGGACAGGTTGATCGTCTCGCCAAGCTGATACCGAACAATCCGGCTGACCCGGTCACATTGCGGGAAGCGATTGAAATTGAAAAAGACCTGCAGGATGCCCGCGAAGGTGATCCGGATGTACGCGAGCTTCTGACCATCGCCCTGCAACTTGAAGGACTGTACCGCAATGCCTCAACCCACGCGGCGGGGGTCGTCATCGGTGACCGGAAATTGACCAGACTCGTGCCGCTGTATCGTGATCCCCGCTCGGATATTCCGGCGACACA
This sequence comes from Hyphomonadaceae bacterium, assembly GCA_014324115.1. Taxonomy (GTDB): domain Bacteria; phylum Pseudomonadota; class Alphaproteobacteria; order Caulobacterales; family Maricaulaceae; genus JACOMS01. The sequence goes on along the minus strand of JACOMS010000048.1, from coordinate 11,242 downwards.
GTTCTCCATGAAATGGGCGGAAAAGGCCGGGTTGGTCAAATTCGATTTTCTCGGCCTGAAAACCCTTACCGTAATTGACCGCGCGGTCGGCTATCTGTCGGAGCAGGGCATCAGTGTTGATTTCACGCGGCTTGATACGAAAACGCCTCGGGCCTACGAAGTTCTTGCCGAAGGTCTGTCGGCGGGCGTCTTCCAGCTTGAAAGCTCCGGCATGCGCGACGCGTTGCGCAAAATGGCCCCTGACTCCATTGAGGAGCTGACCGCTCTCATTTCGCTCTATCGTCCGGGCCCGATGAAAAACATTGATACCTACATCGACCGTAAATTCGGACGGGTAGAGGTCCGGTATCCGCATCCGAAAATCGCGCATATCCTGAAGGAGACCTACGGCATCATCATTTATCAGGAACAGGTGATGCAGATTGCCCAGGTGCTGTCAGGCTATACTCCTGGCGAAGCCGACATCCTGCGCCGCGCCATGAGTAAAAAAGACAAAAAAGTCATGACGGAACAAAAGAACCGTTTTGTTGACGGGGCTGTTGAGCGCGGGGTTGATGCCGGACAGGCGGATCATATATTTGAACTGGTCAGTGAATTTGCCGGTTACGGGTTCAACAAGTCCCATGCTGCCGCCTATGCCGTGATCTCGTTCCAGACAGCCTATCTCAAGGCGTTCCACCCGGCTGAATTTATGGCCGCCGTCATGAGCCTCGATATCAATAATGTCGAAAAACTCGCGCAGTTTTATCAGGAATCCGGACGCATGGGCGTGGCGATCAAACCCCCTTCGATCAACCGCTCATATGCTGATTTCAAGGTGCTTGACGGAGCGGTGCTCTATGCCCTGGGGGCTTTGAAAAATGTCGGCCTGGAAGCCATGCGCCATGTAGTCGAGGTCCGCGATACGGGGGGGCCGTTTACCGATCTGTTTGATTTCGCCCGCCGTGTGGATATGCGGCTGGTCAATAAACGTGCCATCGAAAATCTGGCGCGGAGCGGGGCTTTTGATGAACTGGAACCCAATCGCGCCCGGGTTCTGGAGGCAGCCTCCCAGTTACAGGCCATGAGCTCCCGCGCCCAGGCCGAACGGCAATCGGCGCAAAACAGCCTGTTTGGTGATACACTGGACGACATGGACAGACCGGAATTCCCCGATCCCCGGAACTGGAGCCATATCGAACAGCTCGATCACGAACTCGGCGCGGTCGGTTTCTACATCGGTGGCCACCCGCTCGACAGCTACCGCGAAACCCTGGAAGCGAAAAAGACGGTTCTGGCCACCGATATTGACCGTGCCTTCGGCTCCGGCAGGAGCACAGTGAATATGGCCGGGGTTGTGCGAAAGCGACAGGAGCGCATGTCCAGACACGGGCAACGCTTTGCCTATCTGGCCCTGTCTGACCCGTCCGGTGATTATGAGGCGTTTGTCGGCAGCGAGTTGCTGGCCCGACACGGTGAACTGCTGACGCCCGGCTCGGTTGTGCAGATAACAGCCAAACTCGAAGAGCGGGACGGCGAGGTCAAGGTGTTCACCCAATCCATCAACCCGCTTGCATTTGAGAGAAAACGTGACGCGACAGGCCTGAAAATCCGCCTGCGCAGCGGTACAGAGGAAAGCCTGGATATGCTCAATGACTGTCTTGTTGGCCTACGCGAATCCCCGACCGGCACACTCGGCGCTGTCGAGGTGATCATCCCGCTGGGCCCGCAACGGGAAGGGTGCTGGAAATTGCGTGGCAGGCTGGGTATCGACAAATCTGTGCAAAAGGCGATCAAATCCCTTAAATTCGTCGAATCCGTCAAGGAAATTGCCGCGTGAACCTGTGTATTTGACCTTGCACTTTCAAAATACTGCGTTACAAGCCGCATGTCTCCGGGCAATCAGGCTTGGGGAACAATAAATCCCACGCAAGGCGCGGTTACGGCCATACAGGCTCTCAATCGATTCCGGTGAGATGGTATCTGTCACGGGAACTGTCTTCACACCTTGCGTCAGGCCAACCGGAAAGAGGACATATCCATGGCTTTACCCGATTTTTCAATGCGCCAGCTGCTCGAAGCCGGTGTGCACTTCGGTCACCAGACACACAGGTGGAACCCGAAAATGGCCCCTTATATTTTCGGGTCCCGCTCACATATTCACATCATTGATCTTTCACAAACGGTGCCGCTTCTGCATCAGGCGCTGGTTGCGGTCCGTGATGTTGCGGCCAAAGGCGGGCGTATTCTCTTTGTCGGTACGAAACGTGCGGCCTCTGAACCGATCACCAGATCGGCCAGGCGGTGTGCCCAGTATTACGTTAATCACCGCTGGTTCGGGGGCATGCTGACCAACTGGATGACAATTTCAAATTCCATCGGTCGCCTGCGTGAACTGGAATCCACGCTGGACACCAAAGGCCCGACAGGCTTGACCAAAAAGGAAACACTTCATCTGACCCGCGAGCGGGAAAGGCTGGAAAAAGCCCTTGGCGGTATCAAGGATATGGGTGGCAAACCCGATCTGATGTTTGTTATTGATACCAACAAGGAGGCCATCGCCATCAGGGAGGCCTGTCGTTTGGGCATTCCGGTTGTGGCGATCCTTGATACAAATTGCGACCCGGCAGCGGCGGATTATCCTGTCCCGGGTAATGATGACGCGGCACGGGCTATCTCGCTCTATTGCGAGTTGATTGCCGATGCGGTCCTTGATGGCATGACCGAGGCTCAGGCTAATCTCGGTGCCGATCCGGGGGCGGCCGAGAACCCGGCTGAACTCGCCCTTGAAACTGAAATGACGGCAGACGGCCCGGTTGAGGCGGCCGCGGGAAGGGCCGTTGTGGAAGACACATCCGCCGCAGAAACCGTTGACGATGTTTCACGAAACGGTGGCGGCCACGGACATGAAACCGGAACCGGGCGGCAAGGTTCAGTCCGGTGAATGGATGGAACAGGCCGGGGACCTGCTGGCCGGTAAGCCGCCGCGCACGACAGTAGATTGAAGGATGGATGAAAAGTTGTCGCAGAGTCCGGCCGGATGCCGGATTACCGGATTTGAAATGACGAAAAGGAGAGCAACATGGCTCAGATAACCGCCGCTCTTGTCAAGGAGTTGAGAGGTAGAACATCCGCCGGGATGATGGATTGCAAAAAGGCGCTGACAGAAACAGACAGCGATCTGGAGGCTGCCGTTGACTGGCTGCGCAAAAAGGGCATCGCCAAGGCTGACAAAAAGGCGGGTCGTATTGCCGCCGAAGGTGTTGTTGCCCTGGCGCTGGACGGTACCACAGGGGCTCTGGTCGAGGTCAATTCCGAGACTGATTTCGTCGCTCGCAATGAGAATTTTCAGGCCATTGTGTCTGAAATCGCGACTTTGGGATTGTCTGCAAACTCCGTTGACGCCCTCAGGGAAGCGCAGACTTCCGCAGGTGTGTCCGTGGGCGAACATTTGACTAACCTCGTTAGCACAATCGGCGAGAATGTGTCATTGCGTCGCTGTGCGCGTCAGACTGTCGGTACCGGTATTGTATCCGGATATATTCACAACGCCGTCGCTGATAATATGGGCAGGATCGGCGTACTGGTCGCGCTGGAATCCGATGGTCGTGCGGACAGGCTTGATGATTTGGGACGAAAAATTGCCATGCACATTGCCGCGATGAGCCCACTGGCGCTGCATGTGGATGATTTGGACGCAGATCTTGTTGCCGGGGAACGCAACATTCTTATTGAAGAAGCGCGTGAGTCCGGCAAGCCCGACAACATTATTGAGAGAATGGTCGATGGCCGGATGAAAAAATTCTTCGGGGAGTCTACCTTGATGACGCAAATGTTTGTCATGGATACGGATCGTTCTATTGAACAGGTGATTGCGGATGAGGCCAGATCCATGGGCTCCCATATCAACATAACAGGTTACTCCCGTCTGGAGCTCGGCGAAGGTGTGGAGAAGAAAGAAGAAGACTTCGCAGCCGAGGTTGCCGCAGCGGTTACCGGTCAGTAAGCGGGTCACACATACACAGAGTCCCGGTCAGGAAAATGCCCGAAGGCGGCATCGTTAAAATTGCAAACCGTACAGGCATCAAAGCCCGGGTTGACGATTTGAAGAGTGGTACGGCTGCAAAAATTCCGGCTACACGGAAATTTATCCCGTTAAATTCAACCCCGCGCTGGTAAGCGGGTTCTTTTATGATACAGCGGCGGGATTTACAGGTTCAGAATTCCTTGAAGATCAATGGGCAAGACATACAAGTACAACCGTGTTCTGTTAAAAATTTCCGGCGAATCCCTGATCGGGGCAGAGCCCTACGGGATTGATGTGGCCACGACCGACCGCGTGGCCGGAGAAATTGCGGCCGCCCATGGAAATAACCTGGAAATCGCGCTCGTGATTGGTGGTGGTAACATCTTTCGCGGCCTGTCGGCAGCAGCGAGCGGGATTGAGCGCGCAACAGCGGATTATATGGGCATGCTTGCAACCGTCATGAATGCGCTGGCGATGCAGAGTGCGCTGGAACGGGCCGGAATCGATACCCGGGTCATGTCAGCCATCCACATGCACAATGTCTGCGAACCCTATGTCCGCCGCAGGGCGATACGCCACATGGAGAAGGGACGGATCGTAATTTTCGCGGCTGGAACGGGCCACCCCTATTTCACCACAGATACGGCCGCCGCGCTCCGCGCTGCCGAAATGAATTGCGAAGTCCTTCTCAAAGGTACACAAATCAATGGAGTCTATACGGCGGATCCGAAGAAAGACCCCGACGCAACCCGTTATCATGCGCTGACATACCGGAAGGTCCTGGCTGAGGACCTGAGGGTTATGGATTCGTCCTCGGTCAGCTTGATGCGGGACAATAACATCCCCATCATAGTGTTTTCCATACACAAAAAACGTGGATTTGATAAAGTTATGCGTGGAGACGGCGATTGCACCATAATTCAGTCGTAACCATGCATTCATGATACATTGACATTATCAGAGAGGTCACATGTCGGAAAATTTTGAACTCGCCAATTACCGCCGCCGGATGAATGGGGCAGTTGCGTCACTGAGGGATGAATTCGCCGGTCTGCGGACCGGACGGGCCAGCGCGGCATTGCTTGACGGGATTGCAGTCAAGGCCTACGGCTCCGAAATGCCGCTCAACCAGGTTGGCGCCGTGAGCGTGCCTGAACCGCGCATGTTAGTGGTTAGTGTTTGGGACAGGACGCAGGTGTCGGCTGTGGAACGCGCACTGCGGGAGTCGCATCTGGGTTTGAATCCGGTGACAGATGGTACAACCCTTCGCATTCCCTTGCCGCCTTTGACAGAGGAACGCCGCCGTGACCTCGCAAAAGTCGCGGGCAGTTATGCTGAAAACGCTAGAATCGCCGTGCGTAACGTGCGCCGTGACGCTATGGATGCGCTCAAAACACTTGAAAAAGGCGGTTACATGAGTGAGGATGAGCAAAAAGCGCATGCTGATGATGTGCAGGGGGCGACAGATGCCGTGGTTAAAATCATAGACGAAGCGCTGAATAGTAAAACGTCCGAAATCATGCAGGTCTGACCCGGCATATCATGAAGTCCTGCCTAGCGACATTTCCCCTGCATATTGCCATCATCATGGATGGGAATGGCCGCTGGGCAAAAGCCAGGCACCGTCCGCGCGTGTTCGGGCATCAGGCCGGAATCAAAACCGTGCGCTGCATTGTCGAAGATGCGGCAGACATGGGTATCCGTTACCTGACCCTTTACAGCTTTTCGACGGAAAACTGGTCGCGTCCAAAATCGGAAATCTCGGCTCTGTTCAACCTGCTCAAGCAATATGTGAATGACGATTTGGACTCATTGCACGAAAACGGCGTGCAGGTGCGCATTGCCGGATCACGTCGCGGATTAACCCCTGACATACTCGAAATCATCCATTACGTTGAGACGAAGACCCATGATAATACCGAATTTTACCTCAACATTGCCTTTAACTATGGCGGGCGCGACGAGATATTGCGGGCGGCTGCGAAGGCCGTGTCTGACGGGAAGTCACTCGACACACTTTCGGATCGGGAATTCGAAACCTACCTGGATACGTCCGGTTTCCCGTCTCCTGATCTTGTCATCCGCACCGGCGGTGAAAAGCGCATAAGTAATTTCCTGATTTGGCAGGCCGCTTACGCTGAATTTGTATTTACCGATGTGCTATGGCCGGATTTCACCCGGACAGATCTTGAGGAGGCTGTTGACGAATATCTCAATCGGGAGCGTCGTTTCGGAGCATTGAGGCCGGCGGAAGTCGCCTGACTCACTTCATGTCGGGAGAAACAGCAAAGCGACCCGTTATCTGGTCAAACCTGGGTGTGCGCGTTTTTTCCGCTGTTTTGCTCGCAGCCGTTTGCATCCCGCCCTTCTATTTTGGTGGTGTGGCCTGGGCCGCTCTTATCGGGCTGCTGGGTGTGCGCGCAATATGGGAATGGGTACGGATGTCTGACAGTAAAGCCACCATGTCAGCCTGTCTTATTCCCGTTTTGGGCCTGATTGCTACCACGACATGCCTGCTTGCCGGTCGGGGTGAGTGGGTATTACCCGTCATGTTGGGGTTCGCTGCCGTTGCAGGATTTGAGCGCAACAGGCGTGGCGGGGCGAAATGGTCGGCACTGGGACTGGTCTATATTCTGACGCCTTGCCTGTTTGGAATATATATTCGCGGCGCGGAAACGGGTGTGGACGCATCCGGGTTCAGGACATTGTTGCACATGGTGCTGGTTGTCATCGCGGCTGATGTCGGTGCCTACTTCGGCGGGTCTTACATCAGGGGGCCAAAACTGCTCCCGAAACTGAGTCCCGGGAAAACCTGGTCGGGTTTTGTTTCGGGACTTTTATGTGCCATGACCATCGGCGTCACCAGCGCGGTTATCATGGGATTTACCGCGCTTGTCGGCGCATTATGTGCCGCGCCCGTCGCACTGTTCGCTGTAGTGGGAGATTTTTTCGAGAGCGGGCTGAAACGCACCCTCAATGTCAAGGATGCCGGTGATGTGTTGCCAGGCCACGGCGGCATACTCGACCGGATGGACTCAATGATAGGCGCCGTGACAATTTTGGGCTTTGTGCTTCTTTTTGTACCCGGTATCTGGCCCATTAAATGACCAAAAAGATCACTATTCTGGGCTCTACCGGATCAATCGGACAAAGCACACTTGACCTTGTCCGGCGCGCCGGTGCCGACGCATTTGAGGTGATTGCGTTAACGGCCAACTCCAACGTGGACGACCTGGTCACTCAGACCCATGAATTTCGACCCCGATTTATTGCCCTTGCGGATGTGACCAGGGGTGATGCACTCAGGGCCCGTCTGTCCGGTGTGGACGTACAAATCGGTATCGGCCCGGAGGCTGTGGTGGAGGCCGCCCGTATCAGGAGCGATTTCACAATGGCCGCCATTGTCGGCGCTGCGGGTCTTCCCCCGACGCTGGCCGCGGTCGAGCAGGGCATACATATCGGTTTGGCAAACAAGGAATGCCTTGTGTGTGCCGGAGAGCTGTTCATGCACAGCGTAAGGCGGCACGGAGCGATGCTTCTGCCTGTTGATTCGGAACATAATGCCATTTTTCAGGTGCTTGAGCGCAACAAACCCAAAGCCGTAAAACGCTTCATCCTGACGGCGAGCGGTGGGCCGTTTTGGCAAAAATCCCTGGCTGATTTGCGATCTGTCAGTTGCACGGATGCGCTAAACCACCCCGTCTGGAGTATGGGTGCCAGGATTTCCGTCGATTCGGCCACACTCATGAACAAGGGGTTTGAATTAATTGAGGCCCATTATCTGTTTGATCGCGCAAGTGAGGAGATTGACATAATTGTACATCCCCAATCTATCGTCCACTCCATGGTGGAATACATAGACGGTTCGGTCCTGGCCCAGATGGGGACGCCGGATATGCGGATACCGATTGCCTATGCCCTGTGCTGGCCGGAGCGGATGGAGGCCCCGGTCCAGCAGTTAAACCTGGCGGAGGTCAGTCAGCTTACTTTTTTCGAGCCGGACCTGGCCCGCTTTCCGGCGTTGAAACATGCCCGCACGGCCATGGAGACGGGTGGATTTGCTCCCAATATCCTGAACGCGGCCGATGAAGTTGCCGTTACGGCCTTTATTGGTGAGTCAATCAAATTTCTGCAAATTGAGGAGGTTATCTCCCGCACACTCGAAATCTGTATGTCACAATTCCCGGCAGATCACGATCCTATGGTTCTGGCGGATGTTATCGCCGTGGATGAACAGGCGCGTCAAACCGCAGGAAAAGTGATTGCGAGCCTGTGAACAGACGTAACCGGACCAAAGTCGTCACATTCCACAATGTAGTTATAGCTGTTTTATGAGCAACTGCGGGCTTATTCTGTACCGTTTTTTCATGGCCTGCAAGGGGGGTGTTATTGCCGGGCTGATCGGGGAAGCTGCCGGTTGCATAACCGGACATAGCGTTCGAGTGTTGACTCCATTTCCTCATCGGATCGGAGGAATCATCCGTCCGGGGACTTTGGTGGCGTGAGGCGGCGCCCGGGGTGGGAACGCCTGCATGGAAACGGGGAACAGGCGAATCGTTTTTCGGCACGGATTCCAACCCGGACCCGAACATTCGCCCCGGCACAGGTGTTGCGGGTCCTGTTGCGCGCAGGGTATGTGTAAACTCCGCGTGTATGTGCCTGTGCACATTTTGGTGGTAAAATGCTTCACACTTGAAAGTACCTTTCAGACACATCACATCCACCGGGTCGGCGGGCGTCTGTTGTACGGAACAGAAACAAAAACGGAGGAACGTGGACACTTCCAGAAACTCTTGGAGTTTTAGTGTGGAGTGTGGTTGCTGTTTTGTATGAGACAACGTGGCCTATTCGACCTGGACGAACGACTTAAGCGGGTTAGCGATTTGGGCGATCCCCTTGAGGTGATGAATCATATCATTGATTTTGAGGTATTTCGCCCGGTTCCGGACCGGGCGTTGAGGCGTCCGGATCGGCGCAAGGGCGGTCGTCCCCCGTTTGATCCGGTTATGATGTTCAGGATACTGATCCTGCAGGCCCTGAATGATCTTTGCCGATGAACGTGCCGGGTTTCCGATTACGGACCGGTTGGGCTATGGGCGCTTTCTGGGTTTGAGGGGCAAGGCTTGCGGATCGGAACACGATCTGGACTTTTCGTGAGCATCTGAAAAAGGCAGGGGTGATGGATGATCTGTTTGCAGCGTTTGGGCGTCAGATCATGGCTTCGGGCTGTCGTGCCGCCCATAGATCAATTGTCGGGGCCAGCTTGTGGATGCCGGCTGCCATGATGGGGCACAGCTTGAGGATCCGGTTCGCACGGACATCCCGGCCAGAGGGGTCTGGGCCGATACCGCCTGCAGATCAAACAAAAACGAAGCTTGGCTGTCTCGCCATGGGCCTGTCAGCCATATTCGTTGCAAAGAACCAAGGGGGCAAAAACCAAAGGAATGGCCCATGCCGACCTATATCAAGCGCGCCAATAGCGCAAGATCAAAAGTCAGGGCTCTTGTCGAACATCCCTTCGCCGATCAGAAACAGCGCACGGGTCCGAGGATCAGGACCATGGGTCTGTCCCGAGCCACAATCAAAATCACCATGGCCAACATGGCCTGTAACATACGACGCCTGATTTACCACGAAACACAGCGGGTGGAGTGCACCTGAAAACCGGATTATCAGCCCAAAATGCCGCTAAAGCGCCCCAAAACGGGCGCCGTACAGGGCATGCAACCAGACTCCTGACCGAAATTGCTCAAACATCAACGATACCAATTCAAAATCAAACGTTAATGCAGGTGTCCGATTTCTGACCGCAACACTTGCAATTATTGCACTTTGTCTCCATTATCCCGAATAATGCGCTCGGGCGTGTTGGAAACCATTTGTGCCGGAACACTTCATGCTGTCCTCCCTTTTAGGTATTTTTTCATCCGACATTGCGATTGATCTGGGAACCGCCAACACCTTGGTTTATGTAAAGGGTCGCGATATTGTGCTTGATGAGCCGTCTGTTGTCGCCTACTCTGTTAGAAACGGTCGCAAGGTAGTGCACGCAGTGGGAACTGATGCCCGGATGATGCTGGGGCGCACACCCGACAACATTGACGCCATACGCCCGATGAAAGACGGGGTCATCGCGGATTTCGAAGCCGCTGAAGCCATGATCAGTTACTTCATCAGGAAGGTGCACAATCGAAGTTATTTCGTCAACCCAAAGGTTGTCATCTGTGTACCGTCCGGTGCAACGCCTGTTGAAAAACGCGCTATTTATGAGAGCGCAGTCCGGGCCGGTGCGAACGAGGTTTACCTGATTCAGGAACCTATGGCCGCTGCTCTCGGGGCCGGGCTTCCCATAAATGAGCCTGCGGGCTCGATGGTTGTTGACATTGGCGGTGGAACAACAGAAGTCGCGGTATTGTCGCTTGATGGCATTGTGTATTCCCGCTCTGTCCGTGTCGGCGGCGACAAGATGGATGAGGATATCGTTAACTATGTCCGCCGGGCGACAGATTTACTCATTGGTGAGATGAGCGCGGAAAAGATCAAAAAAGAAATCGGCTCAGCGACTATGCCCGGCAAGGATGAGGGCATGACGGTGAAAATTAAGGGCCGTGATCTGATAAATGGTGTGCCGTGTGAGATCAGTGTTTCGGAAGCCATGATAGCGGAAAGCCTCGCTGAAACCGTGCAACAGATCGTGGGAGCGGTGAAGAATGCGCTTGAGTCCACACCTCCGGAATTAGCCGCCGATATTGTTGACAAGGGAATTATGCTTACAGGTGGCGGTGCGCTTTTGCGTAATCTGGATGTAGAGCTGCGTGACCGCACGGGACTGCCTGTCTTTATTGCAGACGAGCCTCTGGGATGTGTCGTGCGCGGGTCCGGTATCGTTGTTGAAAGCCTCAACAAGTGGAAAGGTGTTCTCTCAAGAGGCGCCTAGGGTCAGGACCTATTAATTTAACGGGTTCCTTTGTACCGTGATATGTGATTCATGTGTTGCAAAGGAGATTTTACGATGGGTGATATGTTTATGTTATCAGAAGGGGGGCTTGCCCGGATTGAACCGTTTTTCCCTTTGGCGCGCGTGGATGACTGCAAAGTGATTTCGGGCATTATTCATGTCATCAGGAACGGTCTGCCCTGGCGGGATGCGCCTTTGGAGTACGGGCCTTACAAAACCTTGTATAATCGGTTCAAACGCTGGAGCAAGAGGGGCGTTTTTGACAATATATTCAAGCA
>JACOMS010000047.1 GCA_014324115.1 Hyphomonadaceae bacterium | reverse complement strand
GGTGTGAACCATTGGATGCCGCCATTCCAATAGCCGGGCACTGAAGTGTCAGGGGTGCCGCCCCCGATAATCTCCACCACCTCCCCCAGCCGCTTCACCCGCCACGGCGGGGCATCCCGGAACTCGGGAAAGCGCAGGGCCGGGACCGGCCCTTGCGGCCTGTTGTCACCGCTGTTCATAAGCCTCCAGTTTCGCCTTGCGGCGCAGAAGCGGGATGAGGTCCTGCATCAACTCCGTCTCCCTCGTCTGCACATGTTCCGTGATGCGGCTTTCCGGCATAAAATACAACGTCAAATTGCGGTTGAACCCGGAGGGTAATTCCTGCACACAGATTCTCCGTTTGTACCTGACAGGTAGCAGGAAATCAAGGAGAATCAAACATGTAATCCCCAAAACCCGCTCCTACAGGTCAATCGTCAGTGAGGATAGTTCATGCAAGAATTTTTCAAGAGTATACTATCCAACCTGACTTTGAGCTTGTCCTGTCGGCTGGATGTGCGAACCAGGTTCAGAATGATTTTCGAAATCGAAGATACGGTATCTGCGGGATATTGTGACATCTCCAGATGTCCCTCTTCATTCAAATCCGGGTACCCTTCATACGGATCCAGATTGAGGTTAGTCTTGATCCAGTCAACGTCCGGACGGGTTAATTTATATATTCGCTGTCTCACATCATGTGGCGGGGTAAATTTTGGCCCGCCTACACCGATTAGAATATCTAACTCCTTCCACAACGATCTCTTTTTGTTGACAACTCCCGGTTTGATGAAAAACGGAACTGTTTCATTCAAATGGTCAAGAACGTGCGCTGCCAGTTGTGAAAGCGATTCATTGGTCTTGACTTGCGACGCTAAAATACTGTCTTTAAAATCATCGTCTTCAATTCCCAAAATATCCAGGAATCCGTTCATGACACCAAAGTTTTTCCGAATTTCCTCCTCATACACCAAAAACTTTATGTTTTCCTGTCCAAACACATTTATAAATTTTTTGATCCTTGCCCTATAATGCGGAACGGGCGGTTTCTCATACATTATCTTTAATGTTGTACCCTGTTTTAGTATCTGCTGCATTACACTTGTCGTGTAGTCGACCGGTTCCCTGAGATACATTATGACTGTAACTTTTTTACAAAAGCGGGTCATCCATCCATATAGATCGGCCAGTTCGGGTTGGCTCATGTTCACCACACCCTCTGCCGATATGAGTGCCCTTGAGTAATTGTTTCGAGCAAATTCCTGTTCGTAAGTCTTCCTGTACTTTTTTCTGACATTTTCAACATCACTCTCGGGCACGCTCGCCATTTTATTGGCAATGTGTCCGAGGGGATTCCCCAGAAACATGGTGCAAATTGAAGTTGTATGATTTTCCGCAATAGACGGATATAAAACTCCCGCGTGCAACAACAGATCCTTGCGCCTTCCATGTAATGTCTTCTGAAGACTTGTCGTCGCCGTTTTCGGGAAACCCGCGTGCAAAATTATTTCTTTCATAACCTCCCCTTGTGAGCTTTCCCCGGAGCGACGACGGGAGAGTTGATCAAAAATTTGACGAAACAATTTGCAAAACCTCATGGCATAAAAATTGGCCACATAATCCTTGCCCCACGAACTCTGGTAACTGCACGCAGCCCCTCACCTGGTAAACGCGGATTTTTGAAACCCATACAAAAGGGATAAATCAATCAATTAGATAGCCCTTTCGCGAGATGGCGGAAATGTAAAACATTCAGGGATTCAGGCCGCACCGCAGGGTTGATCTGCGTTTCGCTTAACCAGATATCCAGATCCAATTCGTATTTCAGCGCGATTGATTTCAAAGATCGCCGCAACATCTTTCTCCTCTGCCCGAACGCAGCCTGAGTAACCTCACCTAACTTGTCAAGAGCCTTGAAACGCTCACGCTCCGGCAAGGGATTAAGCACAATCACAGTTGAGTCAACCTTCGGCGGCGGCGTAAAGGCCCTCGCCGGGATATCGAAGGCCTGTCGGCAAATGCAAACACTCTGCGCGAGCACGGCGAGGCGGCCATAGGACTTATCGCCCGGCCCTGCGGTGATACGGTCGGCGACTTCTTTCTGAAACATCAGAACGGCCTGCGACCAAAAAAGCGGTTTCGCGGTTAACCAACCTGTTAAAAGCTGTGTGCTGACATTGTATGGCAAATTGGCAATGATCTTTATGGGTGCCGTGAGACGCTTGCTTATGTCCACTTTGACCGCATCACCGTGATGCAGGATCAAACGGTTGGGGTAAGCGCGCGCAATATCGCCCAAAGGAGGTAAAAACCTCTCATCCATCTCAATCGCCAGGACCTGCTCCGTTTCAGCCTGTAGAAGCGACCGGGTCAACCCCCCCGGACCGGGGCCAATTTCAGCCACAGACACACCGTCCAGTGGCCGCGCGTAGAGCACGATTTTATCGGTGATATTCTGATCAAACAGGAAATGTTGTCCCAAGCGCTTATTTGCAACGAAGCCATATTGGCGCATAACCCCGGACATGCCCGGCAAATCACTCACAGTGATTATGGATGCGGTTATCGGCGAGCTGCCGGGCTGTGCGAATGGCGGCAATCATGCTATCTGCGCGAGCGACGCCTTGCCCTGCAATATTACAGGCCGTACCATGATCCGGTGATGTGCGGATAATTGGCAGCCCCAATGTGATATTGACGCCACCGTGGAAATCCAGTGTTTTGACAGGGATAAGCCCCTGGTCGTGGTACATGGCGAGGACGGCATCATACTCCCTGCGCGCCTCGGCATGAAACAGTGTGTCAGCCGGTTGTGCGTCAGTAATCTGTACGCCCCCTGCGCGCAATTGTTCCGCCGCCGGGTTGATATATTCGATCTCTTCGCGCCCCAGACTGCCACTTTCGCCAGCATGGGGATTGAGACCAGCCATCGCAATGCGCGGCATGTTGATACCGAAATCACACCTCAGACTGTCGTTTAGCACGCTTGCATGATGCATGACAAGCTGCTTCGTAATCGCCGGACGCACCTTGTGGAGCGGCATGTGAACAGTGACGAGCGCCACACGCATCCCCCCGCCATATAACATCATAACGGGACCACGGCTCATCTCCATCGGCGTATCCTGCGTCAGTTCACCAAGAAACTCCGTATGCCCCGGATGTTTAAATCCGGCGTCATACAGGAACTTTTTAGAAATGGGGGCCGTGACAAGCCCCCGTGCCTGTCCGTCAAGACAGAGTTTTACAGCCTGTTTAATACTGACCATCACTGCGGTAGCCTTATCAAGGTCTTCGGGCAGGGCAATGACGGGAATTTTATGGTGAAAACAGGTCAATGCTTTTCCCGCGTCGTCAATAACAGCAATGTCATCGCTGTTTAACCCCATTGTACCGGATAGTTGCCCGGGTTGCGCAATCACAGCGAAGACAGGGCCACTACCGCGTAGTTGTGTCCAGCTTTTGACAACGATCTCCGGGCCAATTCCTCCGGGATCGCCCATTGTGACGATCAGCGGTTTGGCGAGACTGCAAATCATGTCACATCCTGTAAGATGGTATGGCTGTTTCATAAACAGCTGCGGGTTCATTCTGCACCGTTTTTTCATGGCCTGCAAGGGTGTTGTTTCCCGGAGCTGATGGGCGAAGCTGCTGGTTGGACACTTCCAATGCCCCTGGATTTTTAGTGTGAAGCGTGATTGCTGTTTTGTATGGTACAACACGACCTATCTGACTTGGACCAACGACTTAAGCGGGTTAGCGATTTGGGCGATCCCCTTGAGGTGATGAATGCTATCATTGATTTTGAGGTATTTCGCCCGGTTCCGGATCGGGCGCTGAAGCGTTCGGATCGACGCAAGGGCGGTCGTCCCCCGTTTGATAAGACTCGCAGAAAGATACAAGAGCCGTGACGCCTATGCCTTGCTTTGGGGGCGGCTCCCGCGTAAACACTCGGACCGGCAATTGAAAGTCAGGCATGGCTCAAGGCCCCGGCCAACGCGGAATAACCGCTTGCGCCTCTCATAGTGGCAGGCAACATTATCTTGACGCGGCCTTTGTCTTTTCCGACAATTATTTCAAGAGTACCCTATCGGGCAATTTCCCGCGAGCACATATCATGTCAGATCCACAGCTTTCTCTGAACAGTATTACCAAACGCTTTGCCCACAAGGTCGCCGTTGAAGATGTCAGCTTCACCGTCGAGCCCGGGGAAATCATAGGTTATCTCGGCCCGAACGGAGCGGGGAAGACGACAACGCTGCGCATTGCCCTGGGTCTGGTGAAACCTGATGAGGGCTATGTCGAGATTTTCGGTCAACCGCCAGGTGTCAGTGCCTTTGGACGTATCGGATTTTTGCCGGAAGAGCGCGGCCTGTATAAAAAACAGACACCGCGGGAGTCGATTGCGCATATGGCGCGCCTTAATGGCATGAGAGCCACGCAGGCATTTACGCGCGCCGATGAACTTCTGGAAAAATACGGCTTAGGTGAGGCGAAGCGCAAGAAGAACAAGGATCTATCCAAGGGCATGGCGCAGAAGGTACAGCTTCTGGCCGCTATTGCCCACGATCCGGAATTTTACATTCTTGACGAACCGTTTTCCGGCCTTGATCCGGTGAATCAGCAGATTCTGGAGAACATGGTGCGGGAGATTGCCAATCTCAACCGTACAATTATTTTCACTACCCATGTGATGGAGCACGCCGAGCGCCTGTGTGATCGCATTATCCTCATTTCGCAAGGACGCAAGATTTTTGACGGCTCGACTCGGGAGGCTCTGGATCGTGCACCGAGACGGCTTGTTGTCGGCTCCGATGATGCGGGTCTGACGGATACTCTCACGCCTTTCGCCATGGAGATTGGAACCCGCAAGGATGGCACCCTGAATATCACGTTAAAGAATGGGGCGGATGCCCATGATATTCTGGAAAGCCTTGTCGAGCGAAAAATCAAGCTGAAACATTTTGATCCGAAACCCCCGACCCTTCATGAGGCCTTTGTGTCCATGGTCGGGGCCGGGAAATCCGCGAAAACGGAAGAGAGCCTGCCATGAACCTGCCGGGTATGAATATGCGTCGCGTCTACCTGATTGCGCGGCAGGACTTTCTGGGCTACGTAAAAACCTGGGGATTCTGGATTTCCTTCATCCTGCCGTTTGTGTTCATCGCACTGGGTGTCGTATTGGCGGAAATGGATGTTAATGTTGAACCCTTACGATACGAGACCATCCTGGATGAAACCGGAGAGCACCGCACGGGTATTGAAGCGCTCGCCCGGTCGGAACGGGATGAAGTCGTCCTCAGGCTTATCAATAGACTGTCTGACGACATTTTCATACCGGAAGACGATGCCCGTGCGATCGGGGACCGATACAGAGCCGAAGGCGAAGACGGCATACGGACCTATTTGACGGAAAATAATTCAGCTTTGAGTCGAGGGCTGAAAATTCCGGCCCCAAAGTATGTATTTGTCGACCCGCCGGCGAATACGCTCGACGGTCTGCTACCTTTTTTGCGTGGAGAACGGGACATCGTATTTAACAGTGAGGCGATACAGCTCAACGGCGTGGTGCACATCCATGAAAAGGATGGGAAAATCGGCGTTGATCACTGGTCCCCCAATATCACCAACCTGAATGCACGCGATTTGGTGCAGCGTTATTTTGAGGTCGTATCCACCGAAAAATATCTGGACACCGGCGGGCTGACACTGGAAGGGCTCAGGGCCGCCCAGTCACCGAATATCTCAATTGGAAGTTTTGACCCAACCAAGGAAGTAACGGGTGAAACAGACTCCCAGGAAGTCACATTAAGTGATCGAATACCCTTCATTGTTGCACTCATTATGACGATTGCCCTATGGTTCACCGTGTTCTTGGGATCTTATATGCTGTTGACATCCGTGTTAGAGGAAAAGCTCGGCAAACTACTCGAAATAATGCTTGCAAGCACCCGATTTTCAGAAATTATTTTTGGTAAATTATTGGGCGTTGCGGCGCTGACAATTACCGCCATGCTGCCTTACATAGGTCTTGGCGCCATCGCGGTCGTGTTCAGTCTTGTTATGGGCCCTCCGGAGATAACGGCGGGAATTGCAAGCGCTTTTACACCGAAACTTCTTGTCTTTTTCCCTGTGTTTCTCATCTTGGGATATGTCTTCTATGGAGCTTTCCTTATTGCGCTCGGGGCATTGGCGAATTCCATGCAGGATGCTCAAACGCTGACGATGCCCATAGCGTTGGTGCTTACCGCCTGCGTCGGAGTTCCGGTTGTAGGTTTTCAAACCCCTGACTCACCGTTAATTACCTTTGCAGGCTGGTTTCCTCCGAGCGCACCGTTTGCCTCCATAATGCGTCTTCCGCTTGATCCGCCCTGGTGGGAATTGACACTTTCGGCTGCATTCGTCCTTGTTTGTGCCATGGGCGTGATCTGGATAGCCGGACGGATACTTAGCCTCGGAGTTTTGTCAGGCGTTGGCGTGAAAACTGTCCAGGTGTGGTTTTCGCGTGTGATTCTTCGCCGTCATCTATCCGCGTGAGAAGGAGAGTGACAAACAAGGATTGTGTTCCTATGGTACCTGCGTGAAAAGCACAGCTGGTAATCCCTTACCCCATCCGTCATTGGCCGCGCAACGCGAGATCCTCGGTGCTGTTCTCCGCCTTGCCCCGTTTTATGGTTGGACACACATGACCTTGCGTAGGGCGGTCAATGATACTGACTTGCCGGATGGGGCCGAGGAACTGTATTTCCCCGGCGGCCCCTTGGAAGTTATCCGCTTCTGGTCATCGGAAATGGATCACCGGACAGCCGGGCACTTGACGACAGAAAGCCTGCGTGGATTGCGCGTCCGGGACAGGGTTGCCCGGGCTGTGCTTGCAAGACTGGAAGCATTGGGCGGTCATGAGGAAGCGGCCCGGCGGGCTGTTTCGCGCCTGAGTTTGCCGGGGGCCGTTGGGCAGGCGACAGGGCAGCTCTGGGCTACTTCAGACATGATCTGGCGCGCGATTGGCGACACCAGCACCGATGGAAATTTCTACTCCAAACGAGCCATACTTTCCGGCGTGATCGGCACAACGCTCCTGTCCTGGTTATCCGATGACGGTGAGGGAAAAACCAAGGCCCGCGCTTTTCTTGATGCAAGAATTGCCGATGTCATGCAGTTTGAAAACCTGAAACGGGATATCCGGAAACGAACGGAAAACATGCCCAACCCGGTTGAGGTGCTAGGGCGGTTACGCTACGGAAAGCGGCGTAAACGGCGACAGCCACCCTAGAGCCCACGCACGATCCGGTTGACATGACCCATCTTGCGACCGGGCTTGATTTCCTTTTTCCCGTAATCATGAATAAATACATTGTCCGCGCTGGCAAATTCACTGGTCTTCAGAACGTCCCGACCAATCAAATTTATCATTTCGACCTCAAAGCGCGGGGTGATATTCCCCAAGGGAAGCCCGGTTATGGCGCGAATGTGCAGCTCAAACTGATCTACGCAACCGGCATTTTGGGTCCAGTGACCTGAATTGTGAACACGCGGCGCAATTTCGTTTACGAGCAAAGACTCATCTGCGAGTTCAAAAAATTCGACAGCCATGACGCCGACATAATCCAGTGCATCCAGGAGTTTTTCCATGATGTTCCGAGCCAGCCCTGCGTTACCACCTGCAGGGGCAATCGTTTTTGCCAGCATGTGACGGGCATGGTCATTCTCGGCAAGCGGGTAGGTTCTGATATTCCCATGAATATCCCGCGCACCGATGATCGACACTTCACGCTCGAACGGAATAAATTTTTCCGCGATGGCGGCATGTGTATTCAAATCAGATATTGCCGCTTTGAGATCGCTCATATCACGAATCATCGCCTGCCCCTTACCATCGTAACCAAAACGACGGGTTTTGAGCACGAGTGGGAGGCCCAGGGTCTTGATGGCACTTTCCAGCTCCGCTCCGGATGAAACCGCCATGAAAGGCGTCACTTCAATCTCCTGATCACGGATAAAGGATTTTTCAGTGAACCTGTCCTGTATTATTTCCAGGGCTTTCACCTTGGGGCGGACAGGACAAATATCGTCGATAGATTTGACCGTACCGGCCGGGACATTCTCAAACTCGAATGTAACGATATCAGACATGTGCGCGAACTGCATCAATGCGGCTTTGTCGTTATAGCCCGCGCTTGTTTTGAATGTGGCCGTGCGCTGCCCCGGACTATCGCTGCACTCGGCGTAAACGTGGGTGCGGTAGCCCAGACGTGTTGCCGCCATAGTCAACATTTGGCCGAGCTGTCCGCCGCCGAGAATACCGATAAGACTGCCGCGCGGGAGCGGGTTATTTTCATGGCGGCTCATGGCTCATCCGGTCGGTGACTCGGCCACGGAATCGGCCTGTCTGGCGCGCCAGCCTTCAAGCCGCCCGGCCACGTCCGCGTCGGACAAGGCCAGAATAGATGCCGCCAGCAGCCCGGCATTTTTTGCCCCGAACCTACCGATGGCGAGTGTACCGACCGGTACGCCACCCGGCATTTGCACAATCGACATGAGGCTGTCCAATCCGAGCAGGGTCCTGCTTTGCACGGGGACCCCCAGAACAGGCAGGCGTGTCATTGATGCCACCATGCCCGGCAGGTGTGCAGCCCCGCCTGCACCTGCGATAATCACCTGATATCCGGAATCGGCGGCAGCCCGGGAAAATTCAACCAGCCTGTCCGGTGTGCGATGGGCCGAAATGATTTTGGCCTCGTATGTAATTTCCAACTCATCCAGTATCTCGCCCGTATACTTCATGGTCGGCCAGTCGGATGTGGATCCCATAATAACGGCAATGGGCGGCGTGGTTGTCATGATGGCTTTCCCTCTGTGCATGAGCCTGAAAGGGCATGGCATAATAAGCAATCCGGCTTTCGGGTCAAACCTGAACAGGATGCGGGTTAAAATTGCGTTTGAGATTTTCTTGACGAGATTATGAAGAGACAAGGCGAGTATTTTGGAGCTTCCCGCGCCTTTTGTCACGCCCTGCGCTGGCCAGCTACTTGACGTGGATACTCTGGTGCCCGTAATCGCCGTATCTTCATTCGTGAATTGGGTCAATACGGCGATGTTCCTTATTCAGGGCCTTTTGATTTTCGCACGCTTGGTGACTGGTTTTTTTAAGCGAAGTTTAACTTCATCGTTGACGACATGCCGCATTTTTTGTGATAGGTGTCTGAGCATGATCATGGAGGAATGTATGGCAGTCGCAGCACACGTCAAGGAATTGGAAAACAAACACGCCCAAATCGACCGACAAATACAGACTGAGCAGAAAAATCCACTCCCGGATACACTCCGGATAACCTCCCTCAAGAAACAGAAACTTCATCTGAAAGATCAGATTCACGCCCATCTGGACAAGTAGATTACGGATCACTATCCATCCCCGGTAAACAGGAAATGGGCCGGTGAGTCGCGTCGCGATCATAACGGGTGGTGCCCGTGGTGTTGGCCTTGCGTGTGCGCGCAGGTTTTGTGAGGACGGCTACAAGGTTGTTGTCGCAGATGAAAACCAGCAGGTAATTGAACAGGCCCGCGATACGCTGTCCGTACATGGTGCCAGCATTGTATTCATCAATTGTGACGTGTCTGATGAACTTTCCGTAAACAATCTGGTAACCCTTACCCTCAACCATTTCGACCAAATTGATGTCTTGATAAATAATGCCGGGATTGTCTGCGAAGGTGGTATTCTTGACTTGGAACCCGGCGATTTTGATGCGGTTCTCTCGGTTAATCTTCGAGGCGCCTATTTCGTATCTCGCGCTGTGATCAGGCATATGGTCAGTGAAATTGAAGGGCGCAGCGACCGCTCCAGGCTAGACGGCAAATCCTATGCAATTATCAATATGTCGCCAATTGATGACACGGTCGCAACCGGTAACCTGCTGGCCTGCGCGGTTTCAAAAGGGGGGGTGCGACAGATGACAACAGCCATGGCCGTAGAACTTGCCCCTTACGGGATTTGTGTGAACGGAATCGGCCCCGGGAGTGTTGTGACGGATATGCTACCAAGTGCGGTTCCAAAAGATGATCGCACGGCCAAAATCCGCGCACACACGCCCTTGGGGCGTGTGGCCCAGGCAGACGAAATTGCGGCCGTCGCAGCCTTTCTCGCCTCGGGAGACGCCAGCTACATCACCGGACAGATCATCTACGTTGACGGTGGACGGCTGCCGCTCAACGATACCATGCCGCCCGGGCCCGGAGATTAAAGGTGGATAATACGTCCCGGGTTTAACGTGTTGACGGCTTGAACAGGCTCTCAAGAGTATGCCCCGTTCTGGTTGGATCGGTGGAGCCGTCCTGCCCGTTGCCCTGAACAGGGCTTAACCCATCCCCCTCATCCCGAGAGTTTTTAGCCTCCTCCCTAGCCTTTTTCTCTGCCGCCTTTTTGACAACTTCATCCAGGTCAATCTGCGAGCACAGACCAAGCGAGACGGGATCAGTCGGGTTAATCGTGTTTATTTTCCAATGTGTCCTTTCACGAATGGCCTTAATCGTTGGCTTTGTCGTACCGATGAGTTTGGATATCTGCGCATCTGCAAGTTCCGGGTGATTGCGCACCAGCCAGTAAATAGCGTCCGGGCGGTCCTGACGTCTGGACAAGGGCGTATAGCGTGGTCCTTTCCCGTGGTTCTTTTTTATGGATGTGGGTACAGCGTCAACAATTGCGGTTTTTAGCCTGTATGCCGGATCTTTTTCACCCTTCTCAATTTCTTCCCGGACCAGCTGTCCATTGGATATGGGATCAGCACCGCGTACACTTTCAGCCACATCACCATCCGCAATGCCTTCAACCTCAAGAATGTGCAGCTGGCAGAACTCGGAAATCTGCTCGAATGTCAGGCCAGTGTTATCGATGAGCCAGACGGCGGTTGCTTTCGGCATTAAAATTTGTGTCATATGTTGCTCCTTTTCGGGACTTGGAGATGCTCTGGAAAGGGAAAGTCGTTTCCGGAGCAGATGCTAAAACAACCCGGCTTGGCCGGATTGTTTTTGACTGTAGTAAAAAACAAATTTCATTGCAAGACGTAAGCGAATTACGACCCTATGGGACACCTAGGGTCGGGACCTATTAATTTAATGGGTCCTGACCCTAAAGTGGTAAGTTGACCGTGACCTTGAGACCACCCAAGTCACTTCTGCCCAATCCTATTCGGCCGCCGTGACTCTGGATGATGTCCCGGGTTACAGCAAGACCTAACCCTACGCCGTCCACATTCGGGTTTCGGGATGTATCAAGGCGCTGGAAGGGTAAAAACGCATTTTCATACTCCTTGGAGTCGATACCGGGGCCGTCATCCTCAATGACAATCGTGCAGACCGAGTCTGTGGCATTCAGTATCACCCGGCAGGCTTGACCGTATTTGCGGCCGTTTTCAACAAGATTTGAAAGTGCGCGTTCGAGTGCGATTTGCTTGATTGCAACATTCGGTTCGGCCTTGATGACCAAGTTCGGTTTCGGCTCGGGTAAGACGCGTATAATTGCATCAAGAAAGTCCTTCATATTGGTTTTTTCATGGTCTTCACCGGGGAGTCCACGGGCAAAATCCAGATAGGCTTTGAGCATGTTTTCTATATCCTTGATATCGCGCCGCGCCGCGCGGACCTCCTCGCTGTCGTCCTGCATGGCCAGATGCAGATTGAGGCGGGTGAGGGGTGTACGCAGGTCATGGATGACCCCGGCGAGAAGTATGGCCCGCTGTTCAATATGACGTTTGATGCGCTCGTGCATTTTCATGAAAGAATGCCCGGCAAGGCGCACTTCGGATGCCCCTGTCGGTTTGAAATTGCCAACATCCCGCCCCTTACCGAACGCATCGGCGGCATCGGCGAGCTTGCGGATCGGCCGCGCCTGATTAAGAATGAATAATATGCTCACAAATGTCAGCAACACGGTAGCCGTAACCAGCCAGAAAATAAAGACGAACCCTGTCGGGGCGAATACCCGTTCCCTGGCAGCGATGAATCTCAGAACTCCCCCATCTACCGCGACACGGATATCAATATGGTTCGGATATCGCGTTGTATCAAACCAGAACGAATCCGCGAGAGCATTTGACAATGCCCGCTGCAGGGTTTTGTCCAGAACCGAAAAAAACGCATCCCGCGTAGTGGTCGGCAATTTGTCGGCTTCTTCCAGAGCGATGGAGAGTTCCATATTCGGGCGCAGCATGCGATCCAGGCGCTGCGCCCGTTCAGGACCTGGCATTTGTTTATAGAGCTCAACCGCCACCGATACATCGGCTGCCACACTATCGGACAGGCTGGACGTGACCCGTATCCAGTGGGCGTTAAAAAAGAAATAGGCCACTGCTATCTGCATGACCAGAACCGGGACAATGATGATCCAGAGCGCCCGTCCAAACAGACTCTTCGGTAAATATGTTTTGATATGTGGGTACATCAAGCGCGCGAATCGCCCTTATCCGCAACCAGGCGATATCCGTGCCCGCGCACGGTAACAATGTGATCCGGTTCCCCCGGATTATCTTCAATCTTGCGGCGCAGACGTGTGATCTGTACATCAACAGTGCGCTCGGATCCGGCGCGAATTTTCTCGCAGAGGGTATATCGGTCAACAGCTGTGTCGGCCCGTTTCGCCAGCAACGTCAGCAGGGTCTCTTCGCCGGTTGTCAATTTCACCCGCCTACCGTTTCTTTTGAGTGTCAGTCGT
The DNA here is from genome assembly GCA_014324115.1 of Hyphomonadaceae bacterium. Taxonomy (GTDB): domain Bacteria; phylum Pseudomonadota; class Alphaproteobacteria; order Caulobacterales; family Maricaulaceae; genus JACOMS01. Next base: position 5,909 of record JACOMS010000047.1, on the reverse strand, counting down.
CCCAGGTCAAATTCCCATGGCCCGAAAGTGACCCTGGGTGATGACGGCTGTTCGTCCATGCGCCTGAAGATGGCTTCCATGCGCAACACAAGCTCTTCCGGTTCAAAAGGCTTGGCAAGATAATCATCGGCCCCGGATTTCAGGCCTTCAATGCGGGCTTGAGATTCGCCCTTGGCTGTCAACAGAATGATTGGTACATTCAGGCCGCGGCGCAGATTCCGCGTCAACTCGAATCCGTCCTCGCCGGGCATCATGACATCAAGAGTGAGCAGGTCGAATTCAAGAGCCTTCATCAGCTGCCGCGCTTGTCCGGCTGAGCAGGCCGTGCTGACGCGGAACCCCTCGCGTTTCAGATAGCGTTTGAGCTGGTCCCGAATACGGTTGTCATCATCCACAACCAGCACGTGCACATCCTGGCGTTCAAGCTTGTCAGATTCCTGTCCCATAAATTCTCATGTTTTCACGGTTGACTCCACAATCCACGCGATAAAGAATGCGGGAAAATGCAAACTCTAACAAGACCATAATCATGATCAAGAAACCCTATCACGACCGTGACGGCCATATTTGGGTAGACGGGGAATTCATCGACTGGCGTGAGAGCAAGGTTCATGTGTTGACCCATTCCCTGCACTATGGATCTGCCGTGTTTGAAGGCGATCGGGCCTATGAGGGCAAAATTTTCCGTCTCACGGATCATAGTCGGCGTTTGATTAATTCTGCCGAACACATGGGATATGAAATTCCCTATACGCTCACGCAGATTGATCAGGCCTGCAAGGACACGCTCGCCAAATCCGGGCTCGGCAGCGCATACGTTCGCCCGATCGCCTGGCGCGGGTCGGAAATGATGGGTGTAGCGTCAAAAAACAATCGAACCCATCTGGCCATTGCCCTGTGGCACTGGGGCAATCCTTTTCCCAACAGGATGGAAGGCATCCGCCTGGCCATGGCCGATTGGCGGCGTCCTGCGCCGGATACGATCCCGTGCAAGTCCAAAGGAGCCGGGCTCTATATGATCTGCACATTATCCAAAGACGCTGCCGCCGCAAAAGGTTTTGATGATGCCCTCATGCTTGATTACAGAGGTCGCATTGCGGAATGTACCGGCGCGCATATTTTCTTTGTCCGGGACGGCGAACTCCACACCCCTACAAACGACATCCTGCTGGACGGCCTCACCCATGACAGCATCGTCAAATTGGCAGAAAAGCGCGCCGTCAAAGTTTACAGGCGCGATATTTATCCGTCGGAACTCCCGCATTTCAGCGAATCCTTTATCGTCGGTACGGCGGCGGAGGTGACACCTGTTCGCGAAATTGCCGGACATAGTTATGTGCCGGGAAACATTTGTGAAATGCTCATAAATGATTATGACGGGGCAGTGCACGGACGGATTGAAATTTAGGTCGCCTTCTTGCTCAGAGCCGCCCGGAAATATAGCCCCCCCGTCCAGGCGGACAAGACCGCAGCAAGCCACAGCACAATTCCCGCAATCATGGCCAACACGGGCGGTGATCCCGCTGCGTCGCCTGCGAGCGCCTCCCCGCCCGTCCACGCCATTGCCAGCAGAAACAGGAATATGGCCAGCATTTCAAGGGTCGTTTTCAATTTGGCCGGTCGTGTCGGTGCCATGACGATATTCAGAAATGCTGCGTGTTCGCGAACACCACTGACGAGAATGTCGCGACCGATGATTATCAACGAGGGTATGAGCACCTGCCACAGGATGCCGTGATGAGCGACGGTGGACAGGTTGATGGCAATCAGGCATCCGGCGACGAGAATCTTGTCCGCAATGGGATCGATCATGCGTCCGAAATCCGACTGTGCACCCCAGAACCGCGCGAGATGACCGTCGAGAAAATCGGTAACTGCGCACAACGCGAAAAGTCCGGCCGCCCATTTGATCGCAGTCACGTCCCCGGATGCCGCCGCAGAGGTCCCGGATATGAGCCAGATAAGCATTGGTGTGAACAGAATGCGCCCGATTGTCAGCGCATTGGGTAACCAACGGGACGGATGTAAAGGCGGATAGGCCGGTTCGGGAATGTTGTTTTTCATCGGCGGGCACGACTCATGTTTCCAGCACACCAGTCACAACCAGAAGCATGTCAGGAGGCCTTGGCGGGGTGCAAACCGGGGTCAGTGCACCGCTGGGCGTGCCGATCTTTTTATTCGTGAAAGTAGTCATGTATGATCATCGCCAGCCTGTCGCTGATTCCCTCTACTTTTGCAAGTTCTTCCCGTGTCGCCTGTTTGACTGCCTTGGCCGAGCCGAAATAGGCAAGCAGGGCTCGCTTACGTGCCGATCCTATACCCTCAATGCGGTCAAGTGGACTCCTCGTTATCTGTTTTTCGCGGCGTGCCCGGTGCGTGCCTATGGCGAAACGGTGTGCTTCATCCCTCAGACACTGCAGATAATAAAGCACCGCCATACCGGGCGGCAATGTAAATTCATCCCGCCCGTTCATGTGAAAGACTTCGCGTCCTGCGTTCCGGTCCGGTCCCTTGGCAATCGCAACGAGCGTGAACCGGTCAAGCATGCCGAGCTCCCCGAGTGTTTCCGTCACCACCGAGAGTTGCCCCTTGCCGCCGTCAATCAGCACCAAATCCGGCCAGATTGCCTGTTCATCCTTCATCAGGCGGGAGAAACGGCGGGAGAGCACTTCGCGCATCATACCATAATCATCACCGGGTTGCAGCGCCGCATCCCTGATATTGAAAGTACGATAGGCCTTTTTGTCAAAGCCTTCCGGCCCGGCCACAATAAATGCGCCAATCGCATTGGCCCCCTGAATATGGCTGTTGTCATAGACCTCGATCCGTTCGGGTGTTGCATCCATGGCGAACAGTTCGGCGACCTCCTCAAGGCGTTTGGTTTGCGAATCTCTGTCCGATAATTTTCGCGCCAGCGCTACTTCGGCATTTTTTACAGCCCGCTCGACGAGGGATTTCTTCTCGCCCCGCTGCGGTGAAACAAGTTTAACCGCCGTCTCGCTGCGCTCCGACAGGGCCGCAGCCAGCAGATTATTGTTGGGTAACGGGTGACTGGTGATGACATGTTTTGGAATGGGTTTGTCAAGATAGAACTGTGCGATGAAGGCGTCGAGAATTTCGCCGGGCGTGTCCTCTTTTGTGTGCCGCGGGAAGTAGGAGTTGTTGCCCCAATTTTGCCCGTTGCGATAGAAAAATACCTGCACGCAACTGTGTCCGCCTCTCGTAAACAGGCCGAACACATCCCCATCCCTGAACGTCGTCGGGTTTACGCCTGCCGATGACCCGGATACCTGAGCCAGGGCGCGTAATCGGTCGCGGATTCCGGCCGCCTTTTCAAACTGGAGCTGTTTGGATGCCAGAGCCATCTGACCTTGTAATCGAATCCGCAGTTGATCAGATCGTCCACAAAGAAAGTCCTCGGCGTCATCAATGAGCACGCTGTAATCCTCAACCGAAATCACGCCCGTGCAAGGGGCAGAGCAGCGTTTGATCTGGTGGAGCATACAGGGCCGCGTGCGGGATCTGTAAATACTGTCGGAGCAGTTGCGAAGTTTGAATGTGCGCTGCAACGTATCCAGTGTCCGGTTCACCGCACCGGCGCTCGCAAACGGGCCATAATAATCGCCCTTAATCTTTTTCGCCCCGCGGTGTTTCATGATTTGCGGGGCTGGATGATCCCTGCGCACCAAAATATAGGGAAAGCTCTTGTCATCACGCAGGAGTATGTTGTAGCGTGGTTTGAGCTTTTTGATCAGGCTGGCCTCAAGCAGGAGCGCCTCGGTCTCGGACTCCGTGACAATGAATTCCATCTTTTGTGTTGCCTTGATCATGCGCTGAATGCGGATTGGGTGCCGGGCATAGCTGGTATAGTTCCTCACCCGCTTTTTAAGCGATTTTGCCTTGCCCACGTAGAGCACGGAGTCCTGCCTGTCGACCATGCGGTACACGCCCGGCTTGGGTGGCAGCTGCAACACATAATCGGCGATCAGCTCAGGGCCGTGCGGGCGAGGCGAACGGGGTGGGTCGGCAGTGACCATTTTCGTAAAATAGGCGGATCCAACCTGCGGGCAAGAGCCACCGTCATTTCGGAAGTCAGGCAGATGGGTGTGTTTTCCGGGTGTGGCCTGCCCCGGTTCATGAGTATGTATGTAAATGAACGCATGTGGAAGAAATGTGAAATTGAGCGCCCGGAAAACCTGAAGGGTAACAAAAATTGGGTTGGCAACACATAGGAGGGCAGCGACACAATGCCCGGGCGCTACAAACACGAATTACAGCCGGAACCCATTGAAATTATCACCGAAGAGTTTGCTCCCTATTTGCGCAAGATGGCCGAACATGATCCGGATTACGCCCATCTCTACCTGGAGGGCGTTTAGGGAAAATTCCCGCGCTTCTTTATGGCGGACCTGGCGCTGCCCCGCTACACACGGGATGGTCATGAAAGAGAACCGGATGTCCAAACAATGCAAGTACCCGGGACCCTTCACAGGGATCAAAATCATCAGTCAAAATCAGTCATTTTTATCCACCGCCTGTCCTGGTTTCCCGCGCCTTTTATAGCGGCTCCGGAATGACACCTGTTCTAGCGCCCCGAAAATCCGATCAAATTGATCAACAGGGTCAATCCCAGTGATAGAAACAGCATTGTCTTCCACGGAAAGAAAACCCGCACGCGCGGCTTTTGGCCTTTGTCCTCGTCCCGCTGTATGTCCTGCACTTTTTCAGAAATTCCCCGCTCCACCTTGCGGGCAGAGTTGGGGAATATCATCAATATGATATTGATGATAACTGTGAGCAAAATTGAAGCGACAAGCGATGTGATCAGGAAGTGCTGCACTATCCCGTTATACTGATAATATGCGGTTTGGTATATGGACATTCCAGCTCCGGAGAATTTTTTCAAATTCAATCCGTCATTGACGACCTGGCTGCACAACCCCTACCGATTGCCATCGACGGGTGGAGGTTGCGGCCCAAGAGGACATTAGTGTTTCGTGGAAGACGGGGAGAGGGCAGGCCAGTGCTGGTATTGAGCATAATCAGAATTGTTCCGGTTCCGGCCCTCACAGGGTCGGGATTTACCTGTGTACACCCCCGCGCGAATCCATGATAAATCTGCCATAGACGCAACCGCTGTGAAGTATGATGCCCGTATTATCCGCGACGCATGGGGCATGGCGCATATTTTTGGCAAAACCGATCCGGATACCTCTTTTGGGCTGGGCTACTCCCATGCTGAAGATGACTGGGCCACAATACAGATATTCGTACAGGCGTTACAAGGCGAGTCCGCCCGGTATCAGGGCAAGGCCGCCGCCCCCTGCCGATTATCTTTATGAAAACTGTTGCGAATTTATCCGGATTCGCCGGGATTTCGGGATTTGCGCCGTTTCCGGGCCCGGCGAGCGGGCGTTTGGTCCTGATGACTGTATTCTCCGGTCCGAAACCTTGCTTGATGATCCGGCATTGCTTCGCGACCGGCCGGTTGAACCTCATTCAGAACCGCTCGAAACGGCCCCAACTTCACCGGTGCACCACGGAACCGGCAGACCGTCGTGTGATCCGGCAGGGATAGGGATGCAGCCGATAAAACCCCTCGTTTTGCCGCATCAACAGGGGAGCGGGTTTTGGGGATTACATGTTTGATTCTCCCTGATTTCCTGCTACCTGCCAGGTACAAACGAAGAATCTGTGTGCAGGAATGACCCGCCGGGTTCGACCGCAATTTGACGTTGTATTTTATGCCTGAGAACCGCATTGCGGAACATGTGCAGACAGGGGAGCCGGAGTTGATACAGGACCTCATCCCGCTTCTGCGCCGCCGGGCGGAGGGGCAGGGGATTTCAGGATTGGAAGCCGGTGAAGAACGGTGACAACAGGCCGCAAGGGCCGGTCCCGGCCCTGCG
>JACOMS010000046.1 GCA_014324115.1 Hyphomonadaceae bacterium | reverse complement strand
ACCCGCTTAAGTCGTTCGTCCAAGTCGAATAGGTCGTGTTGTGTCATACAAAACAGGAATCATACTTCACACCAAAAATCCAGAAGTTTTTGGAAGTGTCCAATTTCATGGTTGCGCAGTTTATTACGTTTTTTCCATAATCGCAATTTGGGTCCCCATCATCTATGTTGCCATGCGCGAGTTTCACCGTCGCGCCCCGTGAGTTTCAGAGACGAGCTGGCACGTGCCGCTGTGGATTATGAACCATAACGCCCAGGAGAGAGCCGACACCCCGCATCAGCAACCGTACCCGTGTGACGGAGCAGCGTCACATCATACGCGTCTGCCCTGCGCGCATGTCATGGCTCTGACCCTGACAATACAACATACCGCTGGATTGTATCCTTTTTGTGTTTTCTGCCGATCCGGTGACATAAATACCCGCGGGCCTGATGTTGTGCGTTTATAGCTTGACACCCGGATTGGCACGGTTTAGGGGCGCGCGCACTTGTGATTCCTGTATTTACAGGTTAGCGGATTGAGTCAGCGCGACAGAAACTAAAGAAGGGGTAATCTTGGTTTGATCCCTGGTTATCGTGACTCTGCTTTGTGTCGGATACTGTACCTTGGATTCCGGCCGGACATCACTACACAGGGCGGCGGCCTATGGCACGACTGAAACGGTCGCGACGCTCATCAAAGCCAGGGCGAATCCCAGGGCAACAAACAAATCCGAAAAGCTTGCCACAGATTTGGCACGTGGAAATTACAGTGTCAGACGTCACCATATATACCGGGTTTTGGATGCGGTGCGGTAATATCTTTAAACTCCAGGCGCCTGCTTGACGCGCGTCTCCGCAACTATCGCCTCGTTTGAAACGCACCGCCGCAAGAGACAGTCGTCCGGGTCCCCCATGCCGCAAGGCAGAGAAGACGGTGATGCCTGTTTACACGCCGAGCACATCCCGCATGGAATAAAGCCCTCCGGGCTGAGAGGCGGCCCAAATGGCGGCCCTGATTGCGCCCTCTGCAAAGACTGATCTGTCAAAAGCACTGTGACCGAGGGTTATCATTTCCAATTCAGAGGCCAGGCGCACCTCGTGATCGCCTATGATCCCGCCGCCCCTCAAGGCAGCAAAACCGATTTGGCCCTCTTCGCGGGCCACCCTTGGTCCCCGGCGGGACAGGATTTGGGTCTTGGATAATTCGACATTCCGCCCTTTGGCGGCGGCCTGTCCGAGCATAATGGCAGTGCCGGACGGTGCGTCGACTTTGTGGCGGTGATGCATGTCCAAGATTTCTATATCCCAGTCCGGCCCCAGCTTTGAGCTGGCGGTTTCGACCAAGGCCTCAAGCAGGTTGACGCCAAGAGAGAAATTGCCGGATTTTAGCAGCGTGATGGACCCGGATGCCGCCAACAAGGCTGCCTCTTCGGTTTCCGTATATCCGGTCGTTCCTGTAATCAGGGAACGGCACCGTGTTTCGTGCATGCCGAGGGCCGCATCTATGGCTGCTTCGGGGGAAGAAAAATCAATCATAACGTCACAAATATCAAGACCGGTCTGAATATCTGCGGTCAGATTGACGTCGCATTCAGAGATTCCAACCGCAACACCCGCATCAATGCCGATATTGTTTGATCTGGGTGACGTAATGGCGACGGAGAGTCGTGCCTCGGGTTGTGACTTCAGCGCCAAAATGATCGCTGCACCCATGCGACCTTCGGCTCCCAGGACACCGATATTGATGACGTCAGGCACGCAACAGCTCATTCACACTCGTTTTCGAGCGGGTTTTGGCATCAACCTGTTTAACAATGATGGCACAGGCGAGACTATGCGTATAATCAGAGATCTTGGGGGATTCCGGCGTGACAGCGGAAGTTCCCGACGGCGTCCCGATAGCAGGAAGCGATCCGGGCACAACCACGGAATAGGGCGGGATTTCGCCATAAGTCATCTGCCCCGTTATACGGTTATAGATTTTGGTGCCTTGCGACAGAAAAACCCCCATGGCGAGTACAGCCCCCTCGCGCACAATCACACCTTCGGCAACTTCCGACCTCGCCCCGATAAAAACATTGTCTTCGATAATCACCGGATTGGCCTGTAACGGTTCCAACACACCGCCAATACCGACACCACCGGACAGGTGGCAATTTTTGCCGATCTGGGCGCAAGATCCGACAGTTGTCCAAGTATCCACCATCGTGCCCCTGTCCACATAGGCGCCAATGTTTACGTAGGAGGGCATAAGCACCGCATCAGGCGCGATGTAGGCGCCGCGTCGGACACCGCATCCCGGCACGGCGCGAAAACCGGCAGCAGAAAAGTCACCCTCGTCCCAGTTTTCAAATTTGGACGGGACTTTATCCCACCAGTTGCCACCGTTCGGACCATCCGTCATGATTCGGTTGGGGTGCAAACGAAACCCCAGAAGCACCGCCTTTTTGAGCCATTGATGGACGATCCAGCTCCCATTGTCATCCCTGGCGGCGACGCGAAACTCTCCGGTGTCGAGTCCCGTAATGGCTACCTCGACAGCATTGCGATACTCGCCCCTGGTATCCGGGGACAGTTCAGTCCGGTTCTCCCAAGCCCTGTCAATGGTTGAGGCGAGATCGGTCATATCTGTCAGCTCCTGAAAAACCGGAAAGGATCACGGCATATCCGGCACACGCACAGATTTATCATGGGTCGGGCCTATCCGCTCAAGAAATAATGATAAGCGATATTACAGGTTTCACGGGTACGCGGATAGTTGATTCCGTCAAATTGTAATTCAAGTGCTGCGACATTGCCCTCGGGCACCTGAAAGCCGCAGAGCACATGCCCTGTTGAGTGACCGTGATTGCGATAGTGGAAAAGAGAGATATTCCAGTGTGAATCCAGCCCTGTCAGAAAATCGACCAGTGCGCCGGGGCGTTCCGGAAATTCGAACCGGTAAATCACCTCGGGGATACAGGCATTGGAGCGTCCGCCGACCATATGCCGCAAGTGACGTTTGGCAAGACTGTTCCGTGAAAGATCGGTGATGGAAATACCTTCATGGCCCATGGAGGTGATAACATCCTCGCGTTCCGCCCCTGTTTTCAGCTTCACCCCGACCAGCACATGTGCGTCGGATCGATCAGCGTAGCGATAGTTAAACTCTGTTACAGCACGATTTCCAAGGGCACGGCAAAAATGTAAAAATGCACCAGGCCGTTCCGGGATTGTAGCAGCAAAGAGCATTTCCTCACCTGCCCCCAACTCGGCCCGCTCAACAATATGTCCGATGCGGTCGAAATTGACATTGGCCCCGGAAACTATAGCGGCCAGATCGCCTCCGGGTGCGTCACCGCTTTGAACCTGTTTCACCAGTCCGGCCAAAGCCAGTGCACCGGCCGGTTCGACGACTGTGCGCGTGGCTTCAAATATATCCCTGACCGCCGCGCATATTTGATCATTTGATACCGTAATAATCCGGTCAACGACCTGTTCTGCAATGGCAAAGGTCAGATCCCCAATCCGGCGCACAGCGGCCCCGTCGGCGAAGCGGTCAATATTCTTGAGCGTGACGGGTTCTCCGGCTTTCCTTGCCGCCTCCAGACAAGCCGCACCTTCGGGCTCAACGGCAATAACCCCGGTGTCGGGAGATACGGCCTTGACCCACGTTGCAATGCCGCTCACCAAACCACCGCCGCCGGTACAGACATATATTGCGTCCGGCTCCCGCGGCATTTGTTCCAGCATTTCCCTGGCGACCGTGCCCTGTCCGGCAATGATATCCGGTTCGTCGAACGGGTGAACAAACACAGCGCCGGTTTCCCCGGCATGTGACAATGCTGTACCACAGGCGGCATCGTAGGTATCGCCGACCAGACGTGTCTGCCCGCCAAGGGCTTCGACGGCTTTGACCTTGATCGCAGGCGTTGTCACGGGCATGAAAATGATGGACGTTGTGCCGTAATGGGCTGCCGCCTTGGCGACGCCCTGTGCGTGGTTGCCTGCGCTGGCCGCGACAACACCTTTCTCCTTTTCCAAATCCGTCAGTCCCGCAATACGGTTTGCTGCGCCGCGTATCTTGAAAGAAAATACGTCCTGCAAGTCTTCACGCTTGAGCCAGATATTTCTCCCCAAAGCCTGTGAGAGTGTCTCTGCGCGCTGCAAAGGTGTTCGCTTGGCCAGTGCATAGACATCGGCCGCTTCGATCCGCGCCTTGAGATCATTCAGATCAGGTTTGAAGGACATAATCCGCTATCCATCGGCCGACATCCGAAGTGCCGAGCGGCCCGCCGATATCCGCCGTCACATGACCTCCAGTCATGGCGGCCTCAACGGCGGCCTCTATGCTATCGGCCATCAGCCCCTCACCCAGAGATAACCGCACCATCAGGGCAGCTGATAATATCATGGCAACAGGATTGGCCGTGTTCCGCCCGGCGATGTCGGGAGCACTGCCATGAATGGGTTCATACAGACCCGGCGTGCCATCAGATAATGACGCCGAAGGGATCACACCCATCGATCCGCACAGCACAGAGGCTTCATCGGTGAGAATGTCACCAAACATGTTTTCGGTCAGGATGACGTCAAAGTCTTGCGCTCGCGTCAGCATATGCATGGTCATGGCATCAATGAGGACATGTTCGACCCCCACATCCGGAAAGCCTTCGGCAACCTTGTTGACGGTTTTGCGCCAAAGTTGGGACGTAGCCAGCACATTGGACTTGTCCACGCTCGTGACTTTGCCGCGGCGCTGTTCGGCCAGAATAAAAGCCTTGCGTGCAATGCGCTCAACCTCAGCCTCGCAATAGCGACACTCATCATAGGCGCCCAGACCGTCTGTGCCTTTGGCCCCGAAATAAATCCCGCCCGTGAGCTCGCGCATCACAATGAAATCAACACCGTCAAGATACTCAGGTTTGAGGGGCGTATGATCAATCAGCATCGGATGCGGTTTGCAGGGGCGGATATTTGCATAGAGATTTAATTGCTTGCGCAGCGGCAAAAGGGCGCCGACTTCCGGACGATCCTCCCGGGGCAGGGAATCCCATTTTGGCCCGCCGACAGCCCCAAGCAGAACCGCGCCAGTTTCTATCACTGATGCCAGCGTCCCGGCGGGCAGAGGTGCCTTGCCCGCATCAATCGCTGCTCCACCGATCAGTTGCTCATCGATCTCAAGTGTATAACCGAATTTGTCGGCAGCAGCACCTAGAACCACCACCGCTGCTGCCCCGACCTCCGGTCCGATCCCGTCACCGGGGAGATATGTGAATGGGAGAGAGGTTATCGCGATACCTCAATCCTCACCCTGTCAACACGGGGTGAGAATGCGTGGTGTTTATTCATGACCAACCTCATACGCCGCAATCGCATCTGCCTGCCCTGCCAGATAGGCCAGTTCATCTACGCCCTCCATCAGGCAGTGTTTGGAAAAGGCATCAATGTTGAAACCATACGTCATGTGATTGCCGGGGAGGGAAACGTCCTGTTTTGTCAAATCAACCGTAATTTTCGCACCGGGATTATCCAGCAGCCACTGATGCGCCGCAGGTTCGATAATGATCGGAAGAAGCCCGTTTTTGAGCGAGTTATTCCAAAAAATGTCTGCAATCTCCGAGCTGATCACGACACGGAAACCGTAATCCGTCAGTCCCCAGGGCGCATGTTCACGTGAGCTGCCACATCCGAAATTATGCCCGGCCACCAATATCCGGCAGGCTTTTCCGGTCTCTGAATTTAATTCGTGGTCGGTTTCCGAGCCATCCGCATTGTAGCGCAGGTTGGAGAAAACGTGTTCGCCGAGGCCGTCCTTTGTCGTGACGGACAGAAATTTTGCCGGTATGATCTGGTCCGTGTCGATATTTGTCGCGGGCAGAACCAGTGTCTGCGATATAATGGTGGTGAAAGGTTCGAAACTCATACCATTGTTTCCATGGTTCTGGGATCCGTGATCACTCCGGTCACAGCTGTTGCCGCCGCCGTCTGCGGAGACGCCAGAATCGTCCGCACACCCGGTCCCTGACGGCCCATGAAATTACGGTTTGAGGTGGATACGACGAGATCGCCCGGCGAACCAATATCACCGTTCATACCCAGACACATGGAGCATCCGGCTTCCCGCCATTCCGCGCCCGCTTCAAGGAAAATCCTGTCCAGGCCTTCTTCCTCGGCCTGATATTTCGTAAGGGTCGACCCCGGAACGACGATGGCCGTCAGACCTCCGGCGACTTTACGGCCCCTCAGGACATGCGCCGCCGCCCGCAGGTCCTCAAGGCGGGAATTGGTACAGGACCCGATAAAAACCCTGTCAACTTTCGTGCCCGCAACCGGCTTACCGGATTCGAGCCGCATATAATCCAGTGCACCCGAATCCGCGTCCGTTCCGGCCTTTGGAATTGTCCGGTCAACGGAAATGGCCATGCCGGGATGGGTACCGTAAGTGACCATGGGTGCAATGTCTTCGGCGCGGATATGCACCTCCCTGTCAAACACGGCCCCCCCATCTGTGCGTAATGACACCCAGTTTCTGCAGGCGGTGTCGAAATTTTTCGGGGCGAATTTCCGTCCCCTGATAAAGTCAAATGTCGTTTGATCCGGGCCGATCATCCCGCAGCGGGCGCCCGCCTCAATGGACATGTTGCAGACCGTCATCCGCCCGGACATGGACATATCCTCAAACACACTGCCGCGATATTCCAATGCGTAGCCTGTGCCGCCACCAACGCCGATGCTGGAGATGATATGCAAAATCACATCTTTAGGTGTCACGCCTTCGGATAAATTGCCGTTTACATTTATCGCCATGGTTTTGGGTTTGGTCATCAGCAGGCATTGGGTGGCCAGCACATGGCCGACCTGCGTCGTGCCTATACCGAATGCGACGGCCCCGAAGGCACCATGGGTCGAGGTATGACTGTCGCCACAGACAATGGTCATGCCGGGTTGCGTGGCACCCAGCTCAGGCCCCATCACATGGACAATGCCGCGATGCTCACTCTCCCAGCCATGGGTTTCAATGCCGTGTTCGCGTGTATTGGCAAGCAGGGTTTCGACCTGTTTTTCGGCATGATCAGTAACATAAGGTCGGGAGCCGTCCGGATTAATCCGCGTCGGTGTCGAATGGTCAATTGTCGCCAGAGTCCGGTCCGGGCGACGGACCCCGAAACCGCGGTTTTCGATATCTGTAAACGCCTGCGGGCTGGTCACTTCGTGGATGAGGTGCAAATCAATATACAACGTCGCCGGATTGGATGCTGTCTCGGGGACAACGACGTGCCGCTCCCAGACCTTGTCAAAGAGGGTTCGGGCCGTCATGAATTTTCATTCCCGGCAGCATGCAGGCTTTCCGGTTCTTTCAATTCACCCTGCCGGAGCATTTGAAGCCTCCAAATTGCAGTCAGCGACAGGCCGGTCACTAGTGCTGCGCCGCAATAGATGTCTGGCGCACAGCGCGGCGTTCAATCCGGTTGATCACATCCAGATAGGCTTTGGCCCCGGCGAGAACCGTATCGGTGCTGGTGCCCAGACCCTGATAACTTTCAAAATCCGTTGAAACGCGAACAGTGGCTTCAGCCATGGCATCCTCGCCGCCGGAGACCGAGCGGACGCCGAAATGATCAAGCTTCATCGGGATATCCGTGATTTGGGAAATGGCGTCGAAAACAGCATTCAGAGGTCCGGCGGCCTGGGAGGCGTGTTCGCGCTCGCGTCCGTCCGAATGTTTCAATCGCACGGTCGCCATGGGATGATTCATGTTTGACCCGGCGGACACATGAAGGCTTGAAATCTGCCACGGGCCGTCTGTGCTGACCGCTTCGCCGAGAATCAGTGCTTCAATATCCGTATCAAAGACCTCCTTTTTCTCGTCGGCGAGTTCCTTGAAGGCGATGAAAACCGATTGCAACTGATTGTCCGATAACTCAAAGCCGAGTTTCCGGGCTCTGTTTTTGAGGGCTGCCCGACCTGAATGTTTACCAAGTACGAGATTATCCGTGTTTACCCCGACATCTTCGGGTTTCATGATTTCGTATGTTTCGCGGTTGGCCAGAACGCCGTGCTGGTGAATGCCGGATTCGTGGGCGAAGGCGTTACGGCCGATAATGGCCTTGTTACGCGGTACGGGATTACCGGTAAGGGTCGCGAGCAGTCTTGATGCACCATAAATACCCGGCGTTTTGATCCCTGTAGCAAGGCCAAAAAAGTCATATCGTGTGCGCAGGGCCATGACGACTTCTTCCATGGCGCAGTTTCCGGCCCGTTCGCCGATCCCGTTGAGCGCACACTCCACCTGACGCGCGCCGCCGCGCACGGCAGCCAGTGAATTGGCCACGGCGAGGCCCAGATCATCATGACAATGCGCGGAAAATGTCACACTGTCTGCGTCCTCGACTCCGGATGTCAGAAATTCAAACAAATCCCGGATTTCCTCCGGAGTGGTATAGCCCACCGTGTCGGGGATATTAATGGTTGAGGCGCCCGCCCGGATGGCCGCTTCAACCACGCGTTTGAGATAATCCCGTTCCGTGCGAATGGCATCCTCGCATGAAAATTCCACATCATCTGTGTACTGCCGCGCGAGTTCCACCCCGGCTACGGCCCGGGCCACAATCTCGTCCCTGGACATTTTTAATTTATATTTCCGATGCAGGGGGGATGTGGCGATAAAGGTATGAATGCGGCCTGATTTTGCCGGTTTTATGGCCTCGCCCGAGGCACGGATATCATTTTCGTTACAGCGTGCCAGTGAACAGACCGTCGAGTCTTTTACTTCATGGGCAATGGTCCGGATCGCGTCAAAATCGCCGGGTGAAGCCGCAGCAAATCCAGCTTCGATTATGTCGACCTGTAAACCCTCCAATGCCTTGACCAGGCGGAGCTTCTGCCCTGCCGTCATGGAAAATCCCGGGGCCTGTTCCCCGTCGCGCAAGGTCGTGTCGAATATTTTAACGTAGTTGGTCATTTCAAGTGTCCGCCTCACCCTCTGTCACGCTCAGGGTAGAAAGTATGTGATTGCTCCTTACCTGCCTCATCCCGGGCGTGACGAAGGATGTCAGGCACGTTCCGCTCTTTTACGTCGTCCCACCTTTTCGGCTGAAACGACGTTGTATAGTCGCTCGAGTTGCCTGCATAGTGTGTCAAGATTGCGCGGTCCGCCAACGTCTTCAATGTGGACCAACAGGTCGAAATCCCCGTCCACGCGCTGTGTGCAATGCACATCCCGGTAATCATAACCCCGCCGCTCAATCGTGCCGAGCGCGCGGATTAATGTCCCGCTGACGTCATGCAGAACGATTTTGAGCGTGCCAGAGACACCGCTGGAGGTAAAGGTCCTGTCGCGTTGGAGTTGGGTCATATGCGTCAAACTTCCGGTTTTTACCTTGTTCCGGTCACCCTAACGCTCCATCATGTCGGCGTTGGAGCGGCCCGGAGGCACCAGGGGCCAGACATTCTCGTTCGGGTCGATTTTGACGTGCATCAGGATCGGACCCTCTGCTGCGAGTAATCGATCAATTCCTGCTTCGACCTCATCCCTTGTACGGATGGAAAATCCTTCGATCTGGAAGGCTTGCGCCACCCTGGCGAAATCCGGATTATCATCAAGGTTCACCTCGGAAAAGTTTTTGTCAAAAAAGACTTCCTGCCACTGGCGTACCATGCCGAGTGCGGAATTGTCCAAAAGCACGATTTTGACTGGAACATCGTAGCGGAACAGTGTCGCCAGTTCCTGTATATTCATCATGAAAGAGCCATCGCCGGAAACTGTAATGACCGTGCGGTGCGACGCGCCGATTTTGGCCCCAAGGGCGGCGGGTAAACCAAAGCCCATGGTTCCCAAACCGCCCGAGGTGATGTGATCCCTGGGATCATCGAAATAGCAATGCTGGGCCACCCACATCTGATGCTGCCCGACATCGCAGGTGATGATTGCGGATTCAGGCACCTTGCGGGAAAGATCATAAAGGAGTTTTGGCGCATAAATACCGGGCGCGACGGCATCTTGTGCACTTTGATAATCCCATTCGTATTGCGTCCGTCGGGCATGGCAGAGCTCCCGCCAGTCACCGCAATCCGCCCGTCCCGGTGTCAACGCGGCAAGATTTTTCTTCAAAGACCCGTCGAGATAGAGATCAGCCTTTCGCAGCTTGTTTATCTCGGCCCTGTCGACATCCACATGGATAACGCGGGCATCAGGCGCAAACGTATCGAGCTTGCCTGTAGCCCGGTCATCAAAACGTGCTCCGGCCACGATCAGGAGATCACATTCCTGCACAGCGTAATTCGCCGCCTTGAGCCCGTGCATACCCAACATGCCCAGATAATGCGGATGGTCATTGGGGAGTGAACCCAACCCCTTGAGCGTCGACACGACGGGTATGCCGGTCCGCTCCACCAGATCCCGGAATTCCTGTACCCCGTCGCCCTGTCCAATGCCGCCGCCGATATAAAAAAGCGGTTTTCTGGCGGCACGGATCATCGATTCGGCCCCGGAGATATGGCTGCTCCGGACCGTTGCCGGCTTGATCTTGGGATAAGGGCGCCATTTATGACGGTCTGTCGTTACCGCATTGGCCACATCCTTGGGCAGATCAATCAGCACGGGCCCGGGTCGTCCTTCGGCGGCAATAAAATAGGCCTCTTCGACCATACCGGGAAGATCAGCCGGGTCGCGGGCGATATAGCTGTGTTTGACAATAGGCAGGGTGATCCCGAAAATGTCCACCTCCTGGAACGCATCCGTTCCCATCAGGTCGGTCGGTACCTGCCCCGTGACAAAAACAACCGGAACAGAATCAAGAAATGCATCCGCAATGGCCGTCACGAAATTGGTCGCACCGGGGCCGGATGTGGCAAAGGCCGTGCCGGTCCGGCCGGTCGCCCTTGCATACCCTATGGCGGCCATACCGCACCCCTGTTCATGGCGGCAGAGGATGTGACGCAATCCGGTCCTGGGCAGCACGTCATAGACCGGCATGATCGCCCCGCCGGGATATCCGAATACCGTATCCACACCTTGCGCCTCAATCGACTCCAGCAAGAGCTGCGCGCCGGATTTGGGCTCCCGGTCGGTATGGATACTTTCCAGTTCGGTTATGGTCGAAAGTGGTTGATTCATGAATCAGTTCTTGTCTTTGTCGATAATCCTGTTGGCGGAAATCCACGGCATCATTTCACGCAGTCTGGCACCGACCTGTTCAATCTGGTGCGCTTCCATGTTGCGGCGCCGGGCCGTCATACTTGGATAGCCAAGGGCGCCTTCCTGGATGAAACTTTTGGCATAAGTGCCGTTTTGAATGTTTTTTAGCGCTGTGCGCATGGCTTCGCGGGAGCTTTCATTGACGACGGATTCGCCGGTCACATATTCGCCATATTCGGCATTGTTGCTGATTGAATAGTTCATATCGGCGATCCCGCCCTCATAGATCAGATCGACAATCAGCTTCATCTCGTGCAGGCATTCGAAATAGGCGAGTTCAGGGGGATAACCACCCTCGACAAGGGTCTCAAACCCCATTTTGATCAGTTCGACAACACCGCCACACAGCACGGTCTGCTCCCCGAACAGGTCGGTTTCCGTCTCGTCCCTGAATGTGGTATGGATAATGGCTGTGCGCCCGCCGCCAATGGCCGAAGCGTAAGACTTGGCAATTTCCAGTGCGTGACCGCCATTGGCATCTTGAGCAACGGCAATCAGATCGGGAATGCCCCTGCCATTGACAAATTCATTGCGCACCGTATGGCCGGGAGCTTTCGGTGCGACCATGATCACATCAAGATCGCGCCGCGGGGCAATCTGGCCGTAATGGATGGCAAACCCGTGTCCAAAGGCGAGCGCAGCACCCTCCCTGATATTCGGTTCAATATCCTCGCGGTAAATTTTCGAGTGCCATTCATCCGGAGTCAGCACCATGACCACGTCCGCACCTTCGACGGCTTGCGCTGTGGCCACGGATTCAAGACCTGCGGCCCTGACCTTCCTGTTGGTTGCGCTTTCGGGGCGAAGGCCGACGATGACCTCAACACCGGAATCTTTCAGGTTCAGCGCATGGGCATGCCCCTGGGACCCGAAGCCGAGCACGGCCACCTTTTTGCTGCGAATGACCTCAAGATCGCAGTCCCTGTCGTAATAAATATCAAGTGACATGTTCCTGGTCCTTTAAGTTGTGTACGGAAATGAAGTTGTTGCGCCCCTGGACGCGGAGGCCGCGAGGCGTGCGAATTTGGCATAGGCACCCTGAAGGTCCCCGGGTTCGGGCGGGGTCCAGTTGTCCAACCGGGCCTGCAGATCAGCGTCGACATTGATGCAGCGCGCCTCCACATCAATGGAGACAATGTCGCCTTCTTCGATGACGGCAATCGGGCCGCCATGGGCCGCTTCCGGTGCCACATGGCCGACAACGAAGCCATGGCTGGCGCCTGAAAAACGACCATCCGTGATCAATGCCACATGATCGGCCAGATTCTGTCCGACAAGGGCGGCGGTTACGCCGAGCATTTCGCGCATACCGGGCCCGCCCGCCGGGCCCTCATTGCGAATAATAATCACATCACCTTTTTTGATGCCGTTATTTTGCACAACCTCGAAACAGTCTTCCTCGCTTTCAAATACCCGCGCCGGGCCCCTGAAATACAATGCGCCGTGTCCGGCGAGTTTGACCACGCAGCCCTCGGGCGCGAGATCGCCATACAGAATACCGTAACCGCCGCGGGATTTGACCGGGTTATCCCAAGGGCGGACGACCTGTTGTCCCTCTGTTTCCCTACCGTCCAGGATTTCCTCGAACAGGGAACGTCCCGTCACTGTGGGCGCATCGTCCATGCGACCGTTTTCCATGAGGCGACGCCCAATGAGCGCTGAACCGCCCGCTTCATACAGATGGTAGGCCATATATGCGCCGCCGGGTTTCAGATCGCCGATAACCGGTGTCGAGCGGGAAATCACGTCAAACACGTCAATGTCAAAATCCTCCGTTCCCGCCTCTGCGGCAATGGCGAGAAGATGTAAAATCGCATTGGTCGAAGCCGCTGTGGCGGATAGGGCGACGGCAGTATTCATCAGGGCCGGTCTGGTGATCATCTGCCGCGGTGTACGGTTGTTGTTCACACAATCAACAATCAGCTGCCCGGCCCTGTAGGCCGCGTCATTTTTATCCTCATGCGTGGCGGGAATATCGTTCAACCCCATGGGCGACAGTCCCAGAAACGTCATGGCCATGGCCATGGAATTGGCCGTGAACTGACCGCCGCAGGCCCCCGCACCGGGGCAGGCAGCCTTTTCCACTGCTTTTAGCTCCTCATCTGTGACAAGACCGGCCGCACAGGCGCCGATCGCCTCAAATACATCCTGAATTGTAAGGTCCCTGCCGTTTAAATGCCCCGGCATGATGGAACCGCCGTAAAGCACAAGACCCGGCACATTCATCCGCGCCAGGGCCATACCGGCGGCCGGGATCGTTTTGTCACAGCCGACAAGGATGATGACTCCATCCAGGGAATGACCGCGTACGGCAAGTTCAATGGAATCGGCAATCACCTCCCGTGAAATCAGCGAGGCGCGCATCCCCTCCGAGCCCATGGTAATCCCGTCAGACACCGCAATCGCGTTAAAATCAATCGGTGTACCGCCCGCCGCCCGGATACCGGCGCGCACAGGCACCGCCAGCCTGTCGAGATGCATATTGCACGGTCCCATATTCGTCCATGTGTTAAATACGGCAACCATCGGGCCTTCGAAATCCGCATCATCCATGCCTGTCGCACGCAACATGGCCCGGGCGCCCGCGCGGCTGGAGCCTTTCACAATCGCATCGCTGCGTTTGGGGGCGGAGGTATCCCCTAGCGTGTCCAAGCGTCGGTTCGTATCCATATGATGTTCCTACCCATAAAAAAACCCGCTCTTTTGTAAGGAGCGGGTCGTTGAAGCTTTGCTGTTACCTTATGTCCCGCCTGTCCCCGTGACAATCACCACAGGAGCCGCCAGCACGGGAATCAGGGCGAAAAAAAGCATCGGCACAGCCGCACACCGGGCGCCCGCCCCGATTTCGGGCTCTGAATTTTGGCGCGAGTCGTACATTTCGTCTCCTGATACTTCTCATATAAGCGGCACCCCACCGGAGTTGCAAGAATAAAATTTATCATTTTCGTGAACGGTTCATATTGCCCGGGGGATTGGTCTTCCCTAGAATGAGCGTCGGCTAGCTAGGGTTGCTTCAAGACCAAGGGGCATGAGATGTAGACATGAAGTATATCAAATACATATTTTTGCCTGCCTTCATCATCGCGTCGATTGCCGGACTTATCGTTTTTCGCAACCTTGACGCGAGAGCGGAAATCTATGTCGGATACATGACCAAGATCATGTGCTCGGAACATTTCGTTGCCGGAAGAAATGTTGAGGATATTCGGGCGCAGGATTTTTTCGGGATTGATCCCGCGGTTGAAAGGATCAACATCTCCGTTGATTCCTCCAGTGGTAAGGTCACAGGTAATGTTTTCGGGGTGCTGGGTCGAAGCGCAGCCCAGTATCGCGCGGATGCAGGTTGCACACCGGCGGCCCGGGGCGGGGTCGAACCGGTTAAAATCCCGAAACCGGATCCCCTGCCACACCGCTTTGAGGAATATATCCGTCCCGATATTCAGGCCATCGTTGATGCGGCTATCGGAGACACCGGCCCTGAAGCGGCCAACCGAACCCGCGCCCTGCTTGTGCTGCAAGACGGCAAAATTGTGGGCGAAGCCTATGGGAACGGGTTTGATAAACATATCCCCATGCAGAGCTGGTCCATGGCCAAAACAGTGACAGCCATGCTGGTCGGCGTTTTGATTGATGACGGCCGACTGGATATTCACAGGCAAAACCTTTTCAGGGAGTGGACCGATGATGACCGCGTGAATATCCAGTTAAACCACCTCCTGCGTATGGAAAGCGGACTTGACGCCCATGAAGTCTATGACGCGACCTCCGATGTGGTGCAAATGCTGTTTCGTGACAGGAATACGGGCACATTCGCGATAAACAAACCGCTCGAGTCACAACCGGGTGAGGTCTTTGAATACTCAAGCGCCACAACAAGTCTGATTTCACACCTGCTGCGCCAGACACTCGGCGACAACGCCTACCAGGCCCTGCCGCAAAAGGCCCTTTTCGATCCGCTCGGCATGTCGTCGACTGTTTTCGAAACTGATGCCTCCGGTAATTTTATCGGATCAAGTTTTATCTACGCCACCGCCCGTGATTATGCACGTCTGGGGCAGTTATACCTGAATGGGGGAACATGGGGTGACAGGCAAATCCTGTCTGAAGACTGGATTGAGTATACAACCACCCCCACCGAAGCATCCAATGGTCATTATGCAGGTCACATCTGGATCAACGCCCGATCCGGAGAGTTCCCGGGATTACCCGAAACAACCTATTACTTCGCCGGGCACGAGCAGCAATATGTCATCGTCATTCCGGACAGGGACGCGGTTATTGTGCGGTTGGGGATTACCCGCCCGCCCGCTGATCCGGACCGCGATCTCCACCCGTATTTTGCACGTATCTATGCGGCGCTTTGAAAGGCCCGCTCAAAATCCGCGATCAGGTCCTCCAGGGCTTCCATGCCCGCAGAGACACGGATGAGATTATCCTGAATGCCTGCTTCGCGCCGTGCGGCCGGGTCCATGCCCGCATGGGTCATCAGGGCCGGTTGACAGATGAGGCTTTCCGTCCCGCCCAGGGAGGCCGCAAGCTGGAAGATATGCAGGTTTGACAGGAAGGTTTTGGCCCTCCTGAAATCGCCTGCGATCTCAAAAGACAGCATGGCCCCGGGACCGGACTGCTGCTGTCGGGCAAGGTTATATCCGGGGTCACTTTCAAGTCCGGGATAGTACACCCGGTCAACCTGATCATGGGCGGCAAGATAGTCGGCAAGCGCCCGCGCATTCCCTTCCTGAACGTCCATCCTTGCATGAAGCGTCTTTAGCCCCCGCAGGGTCAGCCAGCTGTCAAAGGGGGCCCCCGTCAGTCCGGCCGTATTCGCCCACCAATGCAGCTGTTCCGCATGCCCGGATGTTCCGGCGATCACGGCACCTCCCACCACATCGCTGTGGCCGTTTATGTATTTGGTCGTGGAATGCAAAACGATATGACACCCGAATGCGAGCGGGTTCTGTCGCGCGGGTGACATAAAAGTGTTATCGCAAACGGAAATCGCGCCAAGATTTCGGGCTCTTTGTGCCATCGCGTCAATATCGACCAGCCGCATCAGCGGGTTGGACGGGGTTTCAATCAGCACCATTGCGGGTCTTGCCGCGAAGGCTTCATCCAGGGCGGCCGCATCGGCCTGGTTGACAAAAACAACTTTCAGACGCCCTTGCCTGGCGCGGTGGGTCAGGAGGCGGTGCGTGCCTCCGTAACAGTCATGCGGCGCAAGGACGAGGGCGTCGGCGTTGATCAGGTTCAGGCACAGATCAACCGCCGCCATGCCGGAATTTGTGATAACACCCCCCGCCCCGCCTTCAAGCCGGGTCAGGGCCCGTGCCAGCATGTCCCGCGTCGGATTGACCGTACGCCCGTAATCGTACGGCCCCTTGGTCTCCATGTCCGGCCAGACATAGGTTGAACTTGTATAAAGGGGTGGTGTGACGGCGTTAAAGGCCGGGTCATCACCGATTCCCGCCTGCGCGGTCCGGGTTTGCGGTGAATTGATGTTGCTGATTTTCGTCATACGGTTTCCGGACGGGGTAAACCTGTTTCACCCTGTGAACAACCCTTTATCCCAATGTTTTGCAAAAGTCCCGAAGCCTGGGTGCCATCATGTCAAACTCCTTGAGAAAGGCATCATGGCCGTAAAGGGAGGTGAACGTAAACAACTCGCTCGGCCCGGCGAGACGGTCACGGAGTTCGCGCATATCCGGCAGGGGGGCGAGTTGGTCGGAAATCGCGCTCATCAGGAGTGTGGGCGTGGAAATATCCTCCGGTGTGACCCGGTGGAGATCAATGGACTCGGACAGGGCCAGGAACCGCCGGGCGTCCATGCTTGCAGCAAAGGCATCGCCTCGCGAACCCAGATAATCGCATATGTCAAAGTACGATGGAGCGGTGGAGATCTCTTTCAGGTCAAACCGGTCTGCAAATTCCTCCGGCGTCCGGTAGGTCGTCATGGCAAGTTCACGGGCGAGCCTGAGCCCGTCCCCGGGACGTCCGGCCTCCAGTCCCAGGCGCACAATACGCCGCTGGATCCCGCGCCAGGCCACCCCGACCGGATGGGGACGGTGCGCCGCGCCTATGACACAGAGATTGTCAACGCGATCCGGATGATTCCGGGCAAACCGCAAGGCTGTCATCCCGCCATAGGAAGCGCCGATAATCGCGGCAACCCTGTCAATGCCCAGCCCGTCCAGCAGGAGTTTGATCCGCCCGGCCTGATCCCCCGTGGTCATGGAGGAATCCGGGAATTTCCCGGCAACGGGGGCAAAATCATATCCCAATACCTGAAACCGCCCTGTATCAACGGGCCCGCCGTCGTGCACCAGCGGCGACCACCAGCCGGTCCCGCGAACGGGGTCGTCAGCTACATGGCGGGTGGCGGAGATACCGCCCAATACGACGATCACGGGTGCCTGCACATGTCCGTACAGGCGGCCCGTCACTCTGTCATCGGTGAGTCTGCCCCCTCTCTCAAGGGAGACATTTCCGATCTCGAATTCTACATCCTGTGCCATGCGGCACTCCGATTTTTGATCAAACTGCGAAAAAACCGGGCAACTGGCCTATCCATCTCATCTTTCCGCATCTCACGAAAGGGGAGCCGCAGGATTCGGCACCGCCGCTGTTCGGTTAGGTTGCCCGGCCACAGGCCGGTCTGTCCCTGATACCCTGTCCTGGCGCGCCGCGTTTCCTATGGAGATGTACGGGGTTCGGTCAAGCACAACGGAGTGCGCAGGGTCATTGTTTTTTGGGGTACGGCATATTGACCCGCGCGGTACCATACGTTGGCGATTGTAGTCTCTACATCAGATATCAAGTATTCCCTGTGCGGCCGGTTGCGGTTCTCTTATTTCCACGCCTCCCAGACCGGAACCTTTTTTTATTAGCGGTTTGTCAAAGGTTTCGAGTACGGGGCACCTGTATCGAAGTGCGGTCGCTATGTGCACGGAATCTTTTGGTTTGACACCACTCTCCCAAACGAGGCGCTGAGCGCGCTGGGCAATTTGTCTGTCCAGGTTGACAACACGCATTGAGGAACGCAAAAAGAACCTGTTCAAAAGTTCAGCTTTCTCCTTTGTGAGTCGCGGGCTTTTTTTCAGCCACAGGGTTTCTGCTATTGTCAAAGCTGAAGTCCCGATCAGGAAATCGCCCCTTTGCGCAGCGTCAAGCCCGCTTTGACACGCCGCCACCCGCCCGGACTCGCTTTGGAGCCAGGCCAGGAAGACGTTGCTGTCCCAGTAAATTCGATCAGGCAGGCTCAATAAAAAGCCCCCGAATGTCGGCTGCCGTCGGTAATTCCTTGTCCTCGGGGAGTACTGTAAGGTTGTCCATCCGGATGGAAATCGGGCGACCGAGCTCATTGTAGTGAATCAACCCGGCCACCTCCACACGCCGCCTGAACGCGCCCAGGGCCTTTTCAATTTGATCGTCGCTGGTATGACAGGGTATAGTGCCCTTCCAGAGAGGGTCCTGGATTCGTATCTTGACTCCCCCGGTTTCGTCGGATATTGTCCTGAGCGTTCCCTCAAGGGTTCCGTAGTCCTTGTAAGGACTCGTTTCGTCCTGCCGGACTAAATCACCGGCTTCCAGCCCCGTCACACCGGGAAACGGGATGATCCTGGCGCTTTCGTCTTCACCTGCATAGATAAATCCGGTGGCGTTATCCCCGGCAAGCAGGCGGTCGATAAGGCGACGGTCAACCTTCGGCACATATTCCAGATCAACCGCGGTGACGATCCGGGTGCTGCCGGATTCCAGCCCTTGGAGGCGAACCGCGCTCTCATGGCCAAGCAGGGCGGCGAAGTTCTGCATATACTGTGCCAACCGCGCCATCGGGATGGTCCGGGGGCTGAAGGCATCAATGTAGAGTGTGTAACGCTTGCCCATTTTTTCACTCGTGTTCTTTCTGCGTCCTGCATAACATGGGACCGTGGAAACGACAAGTATCCGGCTTGTCGCGGTTCACAGTCTGATGTTTGCGTCGGGGGTGTTGGATTACCTGAATAGATGGGCTTGAAACCCTTCTTTTCAGTGACTTGAAAGTGACCTGGCCCATGCCCACGTCCGGCTATATTCTGTAATTTGAGGGTTTAGGATGCCGATTTCTCCACCGGAAAGGTCTGTGAAACAGGAACTGGCGCGCAAGTTTGCCGAGGCAGCTGTGTCGTCCATGATACCGGTTGCAGGTGGTCCCTTGGCGGCACTGTGCAGCGTCGTTATCCCGGAGAAAGGGCAAATTGAGCTGGAAAAATGGCGGAAAGATGTCAGTGATAAATTAAACGATTTTGAAGACGCGATCAGGTTCATTTCCGAGTCTATATCGCTTTCAGAGAATGCCGCCACACTTGGCAGATGGATGAGCGAAAAGTCCGAAAATGCATATTCAGACTCTTTTGACTACGAATCCGTAGAAGCTCAATTTCCCGAAGCATCAACAACGGAATTGCTCGAAGCCGTCGGTGAGCTCGAAATTGCGGACATGATTAAACTCTCGCACGTGTTGGGAAAACAGTTTCACAGTGTTTGGCCATTGCCCAAGCTTTACGAGGTTTTTGATCCGATTGTCTTCAATGTAAGTCCTCGTGACGATGCTGCTGTTATCGCCGAAAAACTTCTTGCGTCGGAAAAAAGCCTTTCTGTGGAAGAGACTGCCAGGGAACTGGGATGGGAGGTTCGGCGAATAAACCCGGCGCTGGCAATCGTCGGCAACTTCATTGCACCGGGTCGGGAGAGCCAACCGCTGGATTCAACCTATGTGATTAGGCATATGTCCCTGATTCCACCGGTGAGAGCGAAGCTTCGCAAATTCGTTAATGAGGTGCGAAGCGGACGCGATGTGCCCTCGCAATCTCACTGACCCGCTTCTCCTGCCTGTCTGTTTCGCGCAGGATGTGGATGTGGCTCATATCCTGATCTCTGCGTCGGGGGTGTTGGCGGCGAGGGCGTTCATCCAGGCGAGTCACAATTCACGGGTTCCAAGTGAGGGCGGCTTCGCGGTTGCGGATTCGTTGTTGCGGGTGGGTGCTGTATGTCTTTTATTGCGGATTTCCCCCGTATTTTTGCCCCTGAGTGTCCCGAATGTCTTTGAATTTCTTTTTAAATTTAGGCGGTAGCTTAATATTGTCCAATGCCCAACCGGCGAGACAGGCGATTTCCCGTGCTTTCTTACCCGTTGCACCTTCCTCGTATGGGCGGACGATACGCCGTTCCAAGACAGGATTCTGGGACGCCATGTAAGCTGATATCGTTTCATCGTGAACGAAATCGCGGGCGAATACAGGTGCAAACATGAAATTGTGGTTCAGCGCTGCGTGTCGAAGCAATTCGGCTGCGTGTTGATCCGATGCGAGCGAATTACCAGGCTTGCCGTCAGTCAGCTTTTTCAACCGCGACCCCGCCCAACATGACATATGATTTGGATTCTTTTTAAGGAGTTCACGATTTGTTGCAGGCACACCAAGAAACGGACAGGAGTGCAGCTGACAACACAGGCGACGGATTGCAAAAACCATCCGGTCAAGCTTGCAAATATCAAAAATGTGTAGCCCATATCCAGAAACATGATAACGATTGTGAGCCTGTCCGTTTTCATACAGGCGGCCGATAAAATTCTTACTGAGTTCAAGGTGCCAATAGCATTCTGAGTCTCCGATCTCGTTGGGTTTGATCAGCATGTCCGGCAGCAGGTCGGGGGCAATGTCGCGCACTTCCCGGTACAGGTTTGGAAGATTGTGCCTATGGTCTTTCGCGCTCTTGCCGTTGAACAGCAGGACGGCCTTCATGAGTTTTTCCAGGCAATGGACGGCATTCCACAGGAAATCGGTGTTGAGCCTTACCTGATAACACCACCTCGCCGCGACATAGGTGTCATCGGCTGAGTCCACGAACATATTTTTGATAATGTCGTTTCGGTAGGCTTCCGGATACACAGTTCTGCTACTCATCGTATATGTGTCCCCGCAGGATCACGCCGGGCATGCGGCCATGGCGGCGGGGGACCTGATTGAGGGTGATGTTGATGTGGCTCATAATCTGATGTTTGCGTCGGGGTGTTGGCGACGAGGGCGTTCATCCAGGCGAGGCAGAGCTCGCGGGAGCGGTATCGGCCGTAGGCGGCTGTTTCCTCGCGCTTGATAATGGGGAAGGTGGAATAAATATAGCGGATGTCGTCACGGTCGGTGATGCCATAGAGGTGGAAAAACAGCGCGTCGAGTTTGGCGCGCAAGGCCAGGCGGCGCTCCGGATCCCAGGTGAAGGGGGGCCTGACGTTGCCGCTGTCATCCACATGGCCCATGTCCCGGGCAAAGGGGGCCATATCATGGGCGGTGTAGGTGAGTTCAAGCACGGCCGCGCGCACAATTTCGGCGGCGGTTTTGGGGCCGAAGCGTACCTTATCGAAACGTTCGGGCGGAATAACGGGCAGTTGTTCGACAATAAACCAGTTGATGTTCTGACCCTGCACTTTTTGCCTGATCACAAAATCAAAGGGCACCGAATTGATATTGGCCAGCATCAGGTCCGCAACAGATTGAAAGAGCCTTTTGTCTTTTTCCGGAAGCAGGACGCCCATTGAATTTCCGACGCCGCACCGGGGCAAAGCCGCTGCAATCATTGTGCGCATGTTCGTAGGTGCAGTAATCATCTTGTAGCTCATGCACCAGGAAAACCCGGGCGCATCTGTCAGCTCATTCGTGTTCACCCAATACTGGGGAGCGGGCACCCAGTCCGGGTCCGTCTGCTGTTCCGCGGTGGCGGGGACAGGCTGGGCAGGGCGGTGCCGGTTTTTGGGGTTCACTTCCACACTCGCGGCACGGTGGTCATAGGCTTGTACCATCTTGCCCTCATAAAGCGGCAGCCAGTTGCCCGCGGGGCTTGCGAAGATATTGCCGCCCAGGGGGTAGGCCCCCTCCTGCTCTTCCAGTTCCTCCCGGGTGCGGAACAAATGCGCATCCGACGTCATGTTGAGCATCTGC
>JACOMS010000045.1 GCA_014324115.1 Hyphomonadaceae bacterium | reverse complement strand
CCTGTGGAATCTGGCCCTGATCGCCTCGCGCCTGCATCTTGTCTGGATCGGGGCAGTGTGCGGGAAGCTGAAAACTGATTTCCGCTACTCCAACACCCTCGGCTGGAACACCTTTCCGGTGCCCTTCCTGACAGAAAAGAACCGCACTGACCTGACCCGTTGCGCCATAGACATACTGCTGGCCCGGGAGGCCCATTTTCCCGACACCATTGCCGAGCTGTATGAACCGGACAACATGCCCGCCAATCTGCGGGCCGCCCATGACTTCAACGATGAAAAGGTGGAACGCATCTTCATCGGCCGCCGCTTCAAAAACGACAGCGAGCGCCTGGAAAAACTCTTCACCATATATACAAAAATGACCGCAGGCGCGACATGAGTAACGGGAACGCCCGTGCCGGGAACGTCCCCAAGTAAAAATGCGCGAGGCCGTACCCCCGCGACCCTCGCCGGTCTCCGGCATCCCGGGGACATGCTGCGGGCCCGGTGTTGCACGTTTACGGCTTTGCAGCACATTCCAGGCACGGCAGTTGACAGGCCGCCTGTGTTACAGTACACGGTCCCGCACATTCATGATCAAACGACACGTTATACATTAAAAGGAGACTTCGCCATGATTCGATTCCTGATGATCACAACCCTGCTCGGTGCCGGTCTGTACGCTCGCAATGCTTGGGCGCAACCGGATTGTAATGACTGGAACAGCAAAGGTTTCTTCGAGAGTGCTGCGGCAGCGGATGTGAACAGGTGCCTGGCTGCCGGGGCGGATGTCAATGCGCGGCGAGCATATGACAAGCTGACACCGCTGCATTTTGCGGCGCTTGGCGGCAATGCTGAAACGGTTGCAGCCCTCGTCAAGGCCGGGGCGAAGGTCAATGCGCGGGACGAAAACGGCTATGCACCGCTGCATTTGGCGGCGGTGAATGGCCATGCTGAAACGGTTACGGCCCTCGCCAAGGCCGGGGCGGAGGTCAATGCGCGGGAAAGATACGGCGATACACCGCTGCATGATGCGGCGCTTGGTGGCAATGCCGAAACGGTTGCGGCCCTCATCAAAGCCGGGGCGGATATCAGGGCAAAAAACGGAGATGGAGAGCTCCCCGCAGATCTGGCGGAACAGAATGACAAGGTCAAAAACCACGACGTATTCTGGACTCTGAACGCGGCGCGGTATGAGTGATACAGGTGCCCGCCCGGCTGTTCTGATATGACAAAAGCGGCCGGGACAGGGCTTCCTTTAACCTGTTGCTAACCCCGACATGTCTATACGATCACCGTGACGCGTCTGATGAACATATTCCGGACCCTGGAGCTCAACTGGCCGTTAATAGCTGTCTGTGTATTCTACATGTATCTCGCTGTGCATGCACTGTCGGGCTCTCAGGGGGTGGTTCAATGGGCGCAGTATGAGGAGGACATTATCCGTCTTGACGCCGAATTGGTGGCCACGCAGAGCCGCAGGATCGAGCTGGAGGCCCGGCGGGACCGGTTAAGTCCCGGTCATCTGGATCTGGATGATCTGGACATCAAGGCGCGGGAGTATGTGTTTTTGTCCCGGCCCGAAGAAATGACGATTTGGCTTGACCTCAGGCCCTGATTTCGCGCTATAATGCGCGCTCACTTTTCGGTCTTTTATCGGTGGGGCCTATGGCTGCGCGCAAAAAACGACATCCGGATACGAAATGACGGCACCCGGACAACTCAGGACAGACAAGACGGAACTGACCCGTTTTTACCGCGAAATGCTGCTGATCCGAAGGTTTGAGGAAAGGGCCGGACAGCTTTACGGCATGGGGCAGATTGCCGGGTTTTGCCACCTTTACATCGGCCAGGAAGCGGTTGTCGTCGGTACGAAGGCCGCCATGCATGATGTCGACCAGATGATTACATCTTACCGCGATCACGGTCATATGCTGGCCTGCGGGATGGAAGCCCGCGGCGTGATGGCCGAATTAACCGGACGCGCCGGGGGATATTCCAAAGGCAAGGGCGGCTCCATGCATATGTTTTCCGTCGAGAAAAAATTCTATGGCGGTCACGGTATTGTGGGTGCACAGGTCCCGATTGGTGCGGGGCTGGGGTTTGCCAACAGGTATCTGGAAAACGGGGCCGTTTCGGTTGCCTTTTTCGGTGATGGGGCGGCCAATCAGGGACAGGTTTACGAGACCTTCAACATGGCCGGGCTCTGGGACCTGCCGGTGGTTTTTGTCATCGAGAATAATCAGTATGCCATGGGGACTTCAGTTGAGCGCTCCTCGTCCGGGACCGAACTTTACAAACGGGGCGCGGGCTTTGGCATTGAGGGTGTGCAGGTCGACGGCATGAATGTGCTGGAAGTGCGGGATGAGGCGGCCAGGGCCATAAAATACGCCCGCGATGGCAATGGCCCGATGATCCTCGAGATGAAAACCTATCGCTATCGCGGCCATTCCATGTCTGACCCGGCCAAATACCGCACACGGGACGAAGTCAGCAAAACACGTTCCGAACGCGATCCCATTGACATGGTCAAAAACCGCCTGATAAATGAGGGCTGGCAGGATGAAGACAGCCTGAGAGCGCTGGATAAAGACATCAGGGATATTATCGCCGAAGCCGTCGATTTCGCGCAGACTTCTCCCGAACCGGACCCGTCCGGGCTCTGGACGGATGTGCTGCTGGAGGCCTAGGTGCGGTTTGCCCGATTCAATATCACCGGGGCCGAACATACCCTTGACGGCGCGGGCGTAGGGAGGGTGCATGATGCCCGTTGAGATGTCATATCTGGTCGCGAGTAGCGCTCTTTTTGCTGTTATGATCCTCGTGCAGGCCCTGTTCAGAATCAGCAGCAATTCCGTAGGTTTTTTGCTGGGGCCGCGCGACGGCATGAAAGATAAAACGCCGCAATGCGAGCGGGCCCGCCGGGCCAATAACAACATGATTGAAGCCATGATCATGTTTATCCCGCTGATTGTGGCCGCCGCCTACCTGGATCGGTTTAATTCCGTGACGGCTCTGGGTGCGACGATGTTTTTCTGGGGGCGGGTTGCGTTTGCACCGCTTTACTGGTTCGGTGTGCCCGTGCTACGTACGGTTGCGTGGACTGTGGCCGTTCTCGGCCTCGCCCTGATATTTTCACAACTTGTTCCGCCTGGCCTGGATTTTTAATGCCAATCGATATCAGAATGCCCGCGCTTAGTCCAACCATGGAAGAGGGCACACTCGCCAGATGGCTTGTCAGGGAAGGGGACAGCGTATCTTCCGGCGACATTTTGGCCGAGATTGAGACCGACAAAGCCACGATGGAAGTTGAATCGATTGACGAAGGCACGGTTGGAAAACTTCTGATCGGTGAGGGCACGGACGGGGTGAAAGTCGGTGAGGTGATTTTACAACTTTTCGAAAATGGCGAGAGTGCAGATGATCTTGCGGTCCCGGCGACACGCCTTCGACCTGCCGGGAAAAAACCTGAACTCGCCCCCGAGCCGGAATCAAAAATAAGGGAGTCGATACCTGAATCCGTTCAGGCGAGCCCGTCTGTTCCGTCTGACCCTGATATCCCGTCCAATATCAAAATGATCGAAACGACCGTCCGCGACGCGTTGCGTGATGCCATGGCTGAGGAAATGCGCCGCGATTCCACCGTTTTTGTCATGGGTGAAGAAGTCGCCGAATATCAGGGCGCTTACAAGGTTACCCGTGGGCTGTTGCAGGAATTTGGCGGAAAACGTGTTGTCGATACGCCGATTACCGAGCACGGCTTTGCCGGTGTAGGCGTTGGTGCGGCGATGGGCGGGCTCAAGCCCGTTGTCGAGTTCATGACCTGGAACTTCGCCATGCAGGCGATTGACCAGATTATCAATTCCGCCGCCAAGACACTCTACATGTCCGGCGGGCAGATGCGTTGCCCCATCGTGTTTCGCGGGCCGAATGGTGCGGCTTCCCGCGTTGCAGCGCAGCATTCACAGGATTATTCCGGCTGGTACGCTCATATTCCCGGATTGAAGGTGATCGCGCCTTACGATTCGGCCGACGCGAAGGGACTCTTGAAAGCCGCGATACGAGACCCGAATCCGGTTGTGTTTCTGGAACATGAACTGCTTTACGGCGATACCCACATGGTACCGGATATGGATGATTTTCTGGTTCCCATCGGCAAGGCAAAGATACGCCGCCAGGGTGTGGATGTGACCATTGTCTGTCACTCCCGCATGGTCGGACATTCGCTGATTGCGGCCGGGAAACTCGCCGGGGAGGGTATTGACGCGGAAGTCGTCGATTTACGCACGCTCCGTCCTTTGGATACGGATGCAGTGATTGAAAGCGTGAAAAAAACCAACCGCATCGTTTGTGCCGAAGAGGGCTGGGGTCAGCACGGCATCGGCGCTGAAATTGCTGCCCGCGTTACCGATGGGGCCTTCGATTATCTTGATGCTCCGCCCGCGCGTGTGTTTCAGAAGGACGTGCCACTGCCCTACGCGGCGAATTTGGAAGCGCTCTCCCTGCCCGGGCCGGGAGATGTGATCAAGGCAGCCAGGAAAGTTTGCTATGCGGACTAAAGGGGTCCACGACTCATGGCCTCGAACAATTCTGCCGGTTGTAAAATTATGACGGCCGGAGTCCCGACCTTATCCTGACAATGAACCGGAACATCACATCCGTAAACAGCAGCGCCTTATCATCGGTGAATAATTATGCCCATTGAAATTCTAATGCCTGCCTTGTCCCCGACCATGGAGGAAGGAACCCTGGCCTCATGGCTTGTCAAGGAAGGCGACCCGGTCAATTCCGGGGATGTGCTGGCCGAAATCGAGACGGACAAGGCCACAATGGAAGTCGAAGCTGTGGATGAGGGCAAAATCGCCAAAATTCTGATTGAAAGCGGTACAGAAGGCGTGA
This sequence comes from Hyphomonadaceae bacterium, assembly GCA_014324115.1. Lineage (GTDB taxonomy): Bacteria > Pseudomonadota > Alphaproteobacteria > Caulobacterales > Maricaulaceae > JACOMS01. The sequence goes on along the minus strand of JACOMS010000045.1, from coordinate 14,389 downwards.
AAGTCAACACGCCGATTGCTATCCTGCTTGAAGACGGTGAAGACGAGAGCATGCTTGAGGGATACGGGGTGGACTCCACATCCGATTATCCGCGCAAAAACGGGGACGATAATCATGGTGATCGCATCTTTGCTTCACCCCTCGCCAGGCGCCTGGCGGAGCAGGAGGGTCTGGACTTGTCCGCCATAGACGGTTCCGGGCCGAAGGAGCGGATTATCAAGCGCGATATCGAAGCTGCACTTGCGAGCCGCATTGATACCGCCGCCGCACAACCGGAGACGAAAACAAAGCCCGAAAAAACGGTTCAATTGTCAGAGTCAACCGAGGTGGGTATGCTGCGTGGGGGTGGAGCGGAATATCTGGCCAAGCTGGGTGTCGAGCCCGGCAGCTATGATCTCATCCCGCTCAGTAATATCCAGAAGCTCATCGCCAGACGTTTGTCTGATTCCAACAATAACGTCCCGGATTTTCCGTTGACCGTCGATTGCGACATCGATGAACTGTTGAGAATGCGTGAGGAGCTGAATGGGCAGGTACCGGAAGGCATCAGGATTTCAATCAATGACATGCTCATCCGCGCCTGTGCCCTGGCGTTGAAACATGTGCCGGAAGCCAATGCGAGCTACACACCGGACGGTATCGCTCTGCACCGGCACGCTGACGTGGCCGTCGCCGTGGCTATTGATGGTGGGCTGATTACGCCAATCGTGCGCGAAGCCGAAAACAAAGGCCTGTCGACCATTTCCGGGGAAATGAAAGATCTGGCCGGGCGCGCCCGTGAGCGCAGACTCCAGCCGCAGGAATATCAGGGCGGGACGTTCAGCATCTCCAATCTCGGCATGTTTGGGATACGTGAATTCGGTTCCATCATAAGTGAGCCGCACGGTATGATTTTATCTGTCGGGGCGGGGAGCTCGCGTCCCATTGTCAAGGATGGAGAGATCATGACGGCAACCGTCATGACTGTGACTCTGACCTGCGATCATCGTGTGGTCGACGGGGCGCTTGGCGCCAGGTGGCTGGAGCATTTCAAACGCTATGTGGAACAACCGATTACCATGATGTTGTAGGCCTTGAGCTCCACGCAGATGTGCCGACTTTACTCTTAAATTCTCCAGTCCTCACGGTATAAGCGGGAAAACAGGGAATGTTCATGGCCGATACGCAGTTTGATGTCATCATTGTTGGATCAGGACCGGGGGGATATGTCACTGCCATACGCGCGGCTCAGCTCGGTTTCAAAACCGCGATTGTCGAGAGGGATACCCTTGGCGGCGTATGTTTGAATTGGGGCTGCATCCCGACCAAGGCGCTCTTGCGGTCCGCCGAGATCTATCATCAGTTTCAACATGCCGGCGATTACGGCCTTTCGGCCAGGATCGATTTCGACCTGGCAGCGATTGTCAAGCGCTCACGCAACATTGCCGGGCAGCTCTCAAAGGGCGTGGCATTCCTGATGAAGAAACACAACATCAGGGTCATTGAGGGTTTTGCCGAACTCAAAGCCGGGAAACCTGCCCCGATTGTTGTTGTCGATAAAGATGAATATCAGGCCAGGCACGTCATTCTCGCAACGGGTGCCAGAGCCCGAACCGTTCCGCAAGCCGGATTAGAGCCGGACGGAAAATATATCTGGACAGCCAGGGAAGCCATGGTGCCGGATATCATACCGAAAAAGCTGCTTGTTGTTGGATCCGGGGCCATAGGAATCGAATTTGCGAGCTTTTTCGACGCGTTCGGAGCAGATGTCACCGTTGTCGAAATGGTTGGCCGTATCCTTCCTGCCGAGGATGCCGAGATTTCAAGCATGGCGAAAAAGGCTTTCGAAAAACGCGGCATGACAATAAAAATCAACACGCAGGCTAGCATCAAAACCACAAAAAACGGCGTCACTGCCACGCTGAAAACGGGCGATAAGTCTGAGACGTCCGAATTTGAAAGGGTTGTGTTAGCCGTCGGGATTGTCGGTAATACCGAGAATATGGGGCTCAAGGAACTCGGTGTAAAAATCGACCGGAGTCACATCCGAGTTGGTGATTATTCCTTCACAGGGGTGCCGGGCCTTTACGCAATTGGGGATGTCACCTCGCCGCCCTGGCTGGCCCACAAGGCGTCACATGAAGGGGTCATCTGTATTGAGAGAATTGTCGGCGAACATCCGCATTCACTGAATCCTGACAGCATACCGGCATGTACCTATTGCCACCCGCAAATTGCCAGTGTAGGGTTGACTGAAGAACAGGCCAGAGAGGCTGGGCGTGACGTGAAAGTTGGACGCTTCCCCTTCATTGGTAACGGCAAGGCCATAGCCTTGGGTGAGCCCGAAGGGCTTGTCAAAACAGTCTTTGATTCAAGGACCGGCGAATTACTCGGTGCACATATGATCGGCGCGGAAGTCACCGAACTCATTCAGGGCTACACCGTCGCACGAACACTGGAGACAACGGAAGCTGAACTCATGGAAACGGTCTTCCCGCATCCGACGCTCTCGGAAATGATGCATGAAGCTGTTCTTGACGCCTATGACCGGGTTATACACATCTGACAAGTCTATCTTCCATCGGGGTGACCATTTGGCGGATGATTCAATTTTTCCGGCCTGACGTCTGTCCCATCGGGTTTGCGAAATTTTTCAGCAACACCGAACATTTGGATTGAAATCGCAAATTTTGCACGAAAATCCACATAAACTGTTGTTTTTAGGGCATTCCGGGACTACCAAGGCACTCCGCAGGTATTGGGTAGTAATGGTAACTTTAATTGACAAGTCTTTACGCGCTCAGCTCAGGCATCCCGAAAAGGCCCATAAACCGGATACGGAAGTTCTACGCAAGCCAGGCTGGATAAGGGTTAAAGCCCCGGTTTCAAAGGGCTTTGCGCAGACCCGCAAAATTGTGCATGACAGGGGTCTGGTGACGGTTTGCGAGGAGGCGGCCTGTCCCAACATTGGCGAGTGCTGGGAGAGGTCCCATGCCACCTTCATGATACTTGGTGATACCTGCACACGGGCCTGTGCGTTTTGCAATGTCAAAACAGGGCTGCCGGGAGCCGTGGACGCTGAAGAGCCTGCCAAAATTGCCGAAGCCGTCGTGGAAATGGGTTTGCGCCACGTGGTGATTACATCTGTCGACCGGGATGATTTGGATGATGGCGGGGCGCAACATTTTGTAGATGTGATTGAGGCGGTAAGTGAAGCATCACCCGGGACCACCATCGAAATACTGGCGCCCGATTTCCTGCGCAAGAGCGACACGGCGGTCAATGCCGTGATTGATGCCGCTCCGGATGTATTTAATCACAATCTTGAGACCGTGCCGCGACTTTACCTCAAGATACGCCCCGGCGCACGCTATTTTCATTCTTTGCGACTGCTTGAAAAGGTCAAGGAGCGCGACCCGAAACAATTTACGAAGTCCGGTCTGATGGTCGGTTTGGGCGAGACCAAGGAAGAGGTCATGCAAGTCATGGATGATATGCGCAGTGCCGACATAGACTTCCTGACCATAGGGCAATACTTGCAACCAACACGCAAACACGCCGCCGTTGATCGCTTTGTCACACCGGAAGAATTCAAGGCATATGAAACCATTGCTCGTGCCAAGGGCTTCCTGCTTGTGAGTGCTACGCCGCTGACCCGCTCCAGTTATCATGCGGATGAGAGTTTTGCCAGGTTACAGCTTGCCAGACAAGATGGGTAAGTGTGCCGTCAACTAAAATACAACGCCGGATCATGAACTGCCCAGAGGACCTGCTTCGGTTCGTATCAAATGTTGAGGGCTATCCAGTATTTATAAATCTGTTATCTGCCGTGCGTGTCACGAACCGCAGGCGTGTTGGAGATTTGGAGACTTTCGAGGCTGAAGTGACCGTCAGCTATAAGTTCTTTAGTGAGAAATTTCGCTCCTTCATCAGGATTGATCACGCAAAAAACGAAATTGATGTGTCCAGAGCCAGCCGTCGCGGGGCCGTAAGATTTCTCAAAAACCGCTGGGTTTTTCATGAGCTCTCTGACGGGTCATCTCTGGTTGATTTCTCTGTGGATGTCCGTTTGAAGGCACTTCCCCTGGAGATGATTCTGCGCAGAAAGTTCTACAAGGCGGCCGTGCACATGATCGGATTGTTCGAAACCAGAGCCCGGCAAGTCTACCCTGAAGTTGGGGATTCCGATCTGGATTTGAAGGCCGAATATAAAAGGTTAAACCTGAGAGAGCCCGCCGCGTAGCGCCCTAAGCGCATCCAGAACTGCATGGTCGCGCACTGGACCGCGACCTATATTGCCATAGTTGAATGGTGATGCAGATATGCCGTCTGCCTTGGCTATGCCAATCCAGACTGTGCCGACTGGCTTTTCCCCCGATCCTCCGTCCGGCCCGGCAATTCCGGTGGCAGATATAGCGAGATCGACACCAAGAGCTCCTCTCAAGCCTTCAGCCATCTCGCAGGCTGTTGCTTCGCTCACTGCGCCGTGCTCTCCCAGAGTCTCGGATCTCACACTCAAAAGTGCGAATTTCACGGCGTCATCATAAGCGATAATACCCCCCTTGAACGGGGTGGAACTGCCTGCAATGGCTGTGATAGCCCCGCCGATCAAGCCGCCCGTACAGCTTTCCGCCGTGCCGAATGTGACGCCTTTTTCCGTGCCCAGTGTGACGCAGTCTTTGGCAAGTGCGAAAATATCTTCGAATGACGGGCTCATGCAGGCAGCTCCAGTGTGGCGGTCGCCTGTGCGGCCAAGCCTTCGCCTCGACCGGTGAAACCGAGTTTTTCCGTGGTCGTGGCTTTCACACTGACCCGCGGCATGGGCAGATTTAGAATCCCGGCAATCCGCTCGCGCATGGTCCCGCGATAAAGTTTGATTTTGGGTTTTTCAAAGATAAGCGTGATGTCCACATGCTGAATGTAGCCGCCGCGAGCTGTCACTTTGTCTGCGGCGAATTGCAGGAACCTGTCCGATGCAGCGCCTTTCCATTGCGGATCAGAGGGGGGAAAGTGGTCACCGATGTCCCCATCAGCCAGTGCACCCAGAATGGCATCGGTCAGGGCATGTAGACCTACATCTGCATCGCTGTGACCTTTCAGTGAAAACCCCGCCACGATTTCAACACCGCAGAGCCAGATTGTCTCGCCCTGCTCTATCCGGTGTACGTCAAATCCCTGTCCCGTTGCAATATATCGGGTCTGCTGTATAATCTGCTCGGCCTTTTTCAGGTCGCTAGCATAGGTGATTTTCAAATTGTTTTCCTCTCCGTCAACGAGTCCGATGGATAGCCCTGCCGCCTGTGCGACGGCAATATCATCAACAAAACTCTCCGCATCTGATAGTTGCTTGAACGCGTCCCAAATCCGGGTGTAGTGGAAACCTTGGGGCGTTTGAATGCGTCTGATCTGATCTCGATCCATATCAAAGACCTTATTTCCGACGACAGATTTGATTGCATCCACAACAGGGAGGGCCGGTGCGACGGCTTGATATGTTTCGAGCGCTTTCATTACATCGGATATAATTGTCGCAGAAACCAGGGGGCGGGCCGCGTCATGGATTAACACATGATTTGGGGGATTGTCCTGTAAAACAGCCAAACCTGCCTTGACCGAGGCTGTGCGTGTTGCGCCACCTGTGACGATCAATGGTGACGGCCTCATGTCCGGGATGACCTCATGTATGTGTTCATCTCCCTCGGCTACAACGATCACGAAAGGATCAAAAAGTTCTGTAAGTTTGAGCGACTTGATTATGTGCAGGATTACAGGTTTGCCCTGCAACGCCCGGTATTGCTTCGGTATATCGCCTCTAAATCGTGCACTTCTGCCTGCGGCAACCAAAACAAGTGCAGTTTTCATGGCTTGATTTCCCTGAAGCTGGCGAATAATTGTGCACATCACTTGAGGCGACTATAAAGATGGAAATGGCATGTCCTTGGTCAATCGGCAAGCTGGAAGTAGTATCCCGCATTCTCCTCGTACCTGTCCCATCCCGGATGATTACATAGACCCTCGCCGGTCGGCGTTTTTTATGGCAAGATCTGTTATGACAGAGGCGGGCGGCAGGAGACAAATATGCTAATCAAACTTCATGGCCAGGCAACGACGACACCAAAGGTGCGGGCGGCCATTCAGGCAAGCCATGAACCCGCCCGGGTTCTGGCAGAGCGCCATGGCACCACAGAACAGACCGTCTGGAAGTGGCGAAAGCGCGATGGGGTTGAGGATCACAGCCACAGACCGCACCGTCTGCAAACCACGCTGACGCTGGCTCTTTGTGGTGAGAAAAAAGATCGGCATGTCGCGGAAAAGTATCCGGCCAGGTATGTCGGAAATGCGCCAATAGCCCTGCTACCGGGCGAAATTTCGCAGATGAGATCTGCCATTTTCCGACACATAAATTCTGATGCTGTGAAAGCCGGACTCAGCAGGCCCTGTCCAAGTGCGGCCGAGTTAACCGCATGACGGAAATATTTCACACTTTTGATGATCTGCCTAGCCCGGTCATCCTTTTGGCGATCGGAACCCGCGACATTATCTGGGCCAATTACAGTGCACAGGAATGGCTCGGACGCTCGATGAAATCGCTCCAGGGCCAACCCATTGATCTGGTGCTTCGGGATGATGATGATGTTCTGTATCGTGCTTGTCGGACTGTCCTTGACAATATGGCTCCTGTGCATATTCATGATTTTGCGATCCGGTACAACAGTGAAGGTCCTGCGCAGATGTCAGCGGTGACAGTTTTCAAAAGCGGCGAGAGTCTCGCCTGTCAGTTTTCGCCGCAGGTAGAGTCATCATCCCGGAGTCTCAAAGGCATTCAAACCATGAATGCGATGGGACGCATGCTGGCGCATGAGATTAAAAATCCACTCGCTGGCATTAACGGTGCAGCCCAGCTGGTTCGTGATGAGATCACCACGCGGGAAGGTCATGCGTTGATTGATCTGATAGAAGCCGAAATCGCGCGCATCCGCAGACTGGCTGACCGAATGGGGCAGCTCGGAGATCAGGATACTAACTTGTCAGACGAGGTCAATATTCACGAAATTGTACGCCACGCCAGACGGATTATGGAGCCCGCCATTAACCGGCGTATAATATTTGTAGAACATTTCGACCCGTCTCTACCGCTTCTCAAAGGTGATTCTGACGCACTCATTCAGGCACTTCTTAATTTGATCAAAAATGCCGCAGAAGCCATAGATAAAAATCAGGAAGGCGATGTCATCATGCTTGAGACCACCTACGAAAATGGCACCACGCGACGCATCGGGGATGAGACCGCTGCACAACATTTGCCCGTCATTGTGCGTGTGTCGGACAACGGACCGGGCATTGATGATAATATGCGTGAGCGGCTTTTCCAGCCGTTCACAAGTTCAAAGCCTTCTGGTCATGGCCTTGGTCTGGCACTGGTCAGCAAAGTCGCAGCGGCTCATGGCGGGATAATTGATGCACAAAACTGCAATGGGTGGACAGAATTCTCACTACGGTTGCCTGCTCCGGAGAATATTTAGGACCAGATTATGAGGTATGATGTATTGCTGGCGGACGATGACGATAGTGTCAGGCTTGTTCTGAGCAAGGCCCTGACGCGGGCCGGACATACTGTCAAGGCGACTGACAACGCTGACACTCTCGTGAAATGGGCGACATCGGGCATAGGCGATATTGTCCTGACCGATGTCATGATGGGCGGATATGAAGTGTTCGAGCGTCTGCCGGAACTTTCCAAACACCGTTCCGGTATGCCGGTAATCATAATTAGCGCCAATAACACCGTGAACACGGCCCTGAAATCCGGTCAGCACAAAGTATTCGAATATGTGCCCAAGCCGTTTGATTTAAATGACGTGACGGAGGCTGTGGGCCGTGCTGGCAAAACCGTGAGTTCGCGCATACGTCTGCCCAAGGCGGAATTGACAAAACTGTCCATGATTGGACGGAGTGCGGCAATGCAGCCTGTATACAGGGCGGTCTCTCGTTTTGCGTCAGGTGACTTGCCCGTGCTTATCCGCGGCGCGGTGGGAACGGGTAAAGATTTGGTCGCGCAACTTCTCCACGACAGTGGGGCGCGCCGGAGCCGTCCCTTTTTGCGCACACACGATTTCTCAAGCGTGTCTCTTACACTGCAAAAAGTCAATGGTGGTGATCTTTATGTCGACGAAGTTGCGGAATTGTCTGCTGACCAGCAGGTTGCGCTCTTGTCACTCATGACAGAATGCGAACAGATGTCACCGTCATCCACACGCCCCCGCGTTATCTCATCAACGCGCAAAGATCTGCTTGGGAGAGTCGAGGCCGGAAAGTTCCGGGATGATCTCCTCTATCGTATAAATGTTGCAGAGATCCACATACCGCCCCTTTCCGAAAGAGACAGGGATACCTATGAACTGGCGGAGATATTCTTGTCCAATGTGTCTGGTGGGGGTCATCGCCGGTTTGCTGTCGAAGCCCTGGATATCCTGCACCGGCACGAGTGGACGGGCAATGTGCGTGAACTTGAAAACCTGGTCAGGCGTCTGTCGGTTCTTTATTCCGATAATGTGATTACAAAGGACATGGTATTGAGCGAAATTTCACATAAGGCTGACCCGGCCAAAGTCAGGGAACAGGCCGAAAAACTGGACGGGCTGCTGCATGAGGCTTGCTCCAAGCTGCTGGATTCGGAAATTGAAAACGAAAATATGTCTGTCTATAAGCAGGCTGTCAGCTGGATAGAAAAACCCCTGATACGCGGGGCTCTCAAGCAAACAGGCGGAAACCAGATCAGGGCGGCTGAAAAACTCGGCATCCACCGCAATACTCTGCGCACGCGCTTGTCCTCGCTCAATATTTCATAATGGGTTGATTTTATGCAACATTGATGTAATCAGGTGGTGGTCGTTCAAGGCTGATTGTATGCTCGGACGCGTCAATGCAAAAAACCGAACGGGTCAACCCCGCATACCGAATGTTGGTTCTGCGCCTCGTGTTGCACGATCCACATTGTTCAGTATTCTGTTCACAGCTGCGCTCGTTCTGACCGTCGTTGCCAGCCTGCAGGCCTTATCGGTTGATGTGGAACGGTTTCGGAGCGCTTATCCGATTTTACTGTTCAATCTTGGCCTGATCATCGTCTTGACTATGTATCTGGTTTCTCGGGTCTGGTCTGGCCTGTTTACGTGGCGTGCCCGGCGAGCCACACCGCTTTTACATAGACGTTTTGTTCTCATTTTCAGTCTGGTCGCGCTCGTGCCGGCGGTTTTGGTTGGCGCATTTTCAACGTCCATGATTTCCAGGAATGTCAACGACCTGTATGGCGAAGACGTCAAGGAAACTCTGAATTTGTCGTATGATTTTCTCAACAATTATCTTAAGCAAGAGCTTGTTAATCTGACACCGCAACTTACTGCAATTCGGCATTTTCTGGAGAGCAATCGTGTCAGGTTCGAAGACCGGATTTCCTACACGGCCCTTTTGCAACGATTTGCTCTGGGACTTGATGTAGATTCCATTCATGTCATTGACCGGCAGGGCCGCGTCTATGCGCGGGCCCTTGGAGGAAACACGCCAGACCCCGAGTTGAAAATCCCTGACAGCTTTGTTCTTGATTATATCGCCGAACAGAACCTTCCGGGTATCCAAACCCGCGATGAGGATGACTATCTTGTCGCTGTGACGCGCCTTGACGGGTATAAAGATATGTTCGTCCTTGCAGGGAGATCACTCAAACCCGGCCTGGGTGTTTTGTCGAGCATTTCCGATATTGAAAGTGCTGAAGACAATATCAGAAGTTACAACGAGAGACAGAGCGAATATCAGCGCATATTCCTGCTGGTCTTCATTGAAACCGCTTTGCTGATCCTTATTGCCGCGGTCTGGCTTGGACTCCTTCTGGCCGACAGGATTATTGATCCCATCGACAAGTTGGTCAATGCGGCGGAGAAAGTGCGCGGTGGGGATTTGACGGCGCGTGTCACGGTAAAGGAGAGTTGGGGCGAGATTTCCGATCTCGGCAGCGCCTTTAACAGGATGACGCGCCAGCTGGGTTCCCAACGAGAAGATCTTGTCAGAGAACATGACTTATCCGAACGACGCCGGAAATTCTCGGAGGCTGTGCTATCCGGTGTGCGTGCCGGGGTTATAGGCTTGACTGAGGAAGGGTATATTACACTCGTCAACAAATCCGCAGAAATACTGACAGGTAAATCCGGAGACGATATTGTCGGGTATCCGCTGGAACAAATTCTGCCCGAATTTGCGCCTGCCTTCAAAAAAGCGCGCGAAAGCATTCTGGGACATACAGAGGATCAGGTTGATTTCGAAACCGAACGCGGTGTTTTGCACTTCGATCTGCGTGTATCAGGTTATGAAAGCGGCGATGCGGATACGGGGTGGGTCATCACTTTTGATGATATGACCCGGCTCGTTGCAGCACAGCGTCATTCAGCCTGGCGTGAGGTGGCACGCCGCATTGCCCACGAAATCAAAAATCCGCTCACCCCCATCCTGCTGTCAGCAGAGCGTCTGCGGCGTAAATACCTCAATATAATTACGGCTGAAAAAGAGGTTTTTGAGAATTGTACGGGGACAATCATCCGACAGGTCGGCAATCTTGAGCAAATGGTCAGCGAATTTTCGACATTTGCGCGCACGCCTGAACCGGAATTTGAAGGTCACGATTTAAACACGCTCATAAAAGGTGTGCTGATAAGTCAACGTGTGGTTTACCCGGATGTCAAATTTTTGCACGAAGACATCAGGCATAAAGCTCGGGGTTTAATTTGTAGACCCGTGGTCCTGGCTGATGAACGTCTTCTCGGTCAGGCGCTGACAAACATCTATAAAAATGCGGCTGAGGCTATTACGCGACGGCTGGATACGGGCGAGGCTGGTACACTTGGCGGTGTGGTTACAACCTCATTACAAGTCAACGGTGATCTGGTGGATATTGTGATTACGGATAATGGCCCGGGTTGGCCGGTTCCGGATACGGATCGTCTACTGGAACCCTATGTCACAACCCGGGATGCCGGAACCGGGCTCGGATTGGCTATCGTTAAAAGAATTATTGAAGATCATGGCGGGCGGGTCAGCCTGTCGTATGCAGAAGATAGTGCACTTGGAGCCTGCGTTACAATCAGTCTTCCGGCACTGGAACGACCCGACAAAAATCAAATCAAAACAGATACACTTATGCAACAGGACACACTGTATGAAGCATGATATATTGGTCGTTGAGGACGAGCGGGACATCCGTGAAATGATAGCAGGCATCCTGTCCGATGAGGGCTGTGATGTGCGCGTGGCGGCGACCAGTGAAACAGCCCTGAAAGAGGTCAAACTCCGCTTGCCGTCATTGGTTATCCTGGATGTCTGGCTCAAAGGCAGCCGTATGGATGGTATAGAACTTCTGAATTATCTCAAGGCCGATCATGAAGACTTACCAGTCATCATTATCAGCGGTCACGGCACCGTGGAAACAGCTGTGGCGGCCATTCGCAAGGGAGCTTTTGATTATATAGTTAAACCCTTCAAATCAGACAAATTACTCGTTACGGCCAATCGCGCGCTCGAAAATGCCAAGCTAAAACGTGAAAACCGCGAGTTAAAAACCAAAACAAACGCTGGCGACCGGCTCATCGGTAGATCTGCCGTGATTGCGCAGTTACGAACTAAAATCGACCGCGTTGCGCCCACAAATAGCCGGGTTTTAATCTCGGGGCCGTCCGGATCTGGTAAGGAACTTCTGGCGCGATTGATTCACGAGAAATCGCAGCGCCATGCCGGACCTTTCATTGCCGTCAATGCTGCATCTATGGTACCTAATTGTGTTGAGACCGAACTGTTTGGTAATGTCGATGAAGCTGGCGTTAGCGTCAAACCCAGCCTCCTGGAGCGGGCTCATAACGGGACGCTTTATCTTGATGAAGTCGGCGATATGCCGCTCGAAACGCAAGTCAAGCTCCTGCGTCTGTTGATAGAACAACGCTTTCAGCGCGTTGGTGGCACCGATAATGTGCAGGTTGATGTGCGGGTCATAACTTCAACTTCCCGCAAACTGGAACAGGAGGCGCGCCAAGGTCGTTTTCGCGAAGACCTGTACCACCGCCTGAATGTTATGCCGTTAGTTGCACCACCATTAACGGCCAGGCGTGAGGATATACCCGAGCTTGTCGAATATTTCATCGACAGACTGTCCGTTTCAACAGGATTACCCGCCCGGCGGATTAGTCCGGATGCTATGGCGGCATTACAGTCCAATGACTGGCCGGGTAATGTCAGACAACTTCGAAATAACATCGAAAGACTGCTCATCATGGCGACAGGTGATCCGTCTGACCCCATTACTCTGGATAACCTTCCATCTGAAGTCTCTGTCAGTAAAGAAACGGCCAAGCCTAAACAGGAGTGCATCATATCCATGCCGTTACGCGATGCCCGCAAGCACTTCGAACGCGATTATTTACAGGTACAGATTGAACGTTTTGGAGGTAATATTTCCAAAACCGCCAGTTTTGTCGGTATGGAGAGATCGGCGCTGCATCGAAAACTGAAATCCCTCGGGGTCGCCAGGGTCAGGACCTATTAATTTAACGGGTTCCCTTATATTGTAAATTGATGAAAATATCATTATCACTCTCCTGTCGGACTTAATCGCGCTCCTATCGGCCCTACCCGTTTTTTAAGGTAGTCCACATGACCAAAACCATGTGAACCATAGTGCCTGACCGATAAATATATTCTGTTTGAATACTCAAAAAGTGCATCAGAACTCCCAACTTTATCATCGCATACTATGATGGAATTAGAAATATCGATCTCGTTCGGGATACAACTGCGAATAATCGACCGGGTAATTGACACGGGCTTGTCCGTCTCAATGTGAAGTCCACCCTCGCCGACTGTAATGTTCTGAAACTTCACAGAACCGTTGATGTTCAGAGAATGTGTGTTTATATCCTGACTTTGTATAAACTGGTCAGAATTAAACGTAATGCTTTCCGCCCTCAACCCAGCAATGGTTACGTTATTGTTTACTACGATTTCTTCCGCCTTAACCTTGTGCAAAAAGGGTTGATGGCCGGGGTAAAAATCAATATCAATATCATTAAATCGGGAACCCCACAGAAGACCTTCGGACAAAACCAAAGGTGCGTCAACCTTTGAACCCTCAACATCAATAATGTTACAGCCTCCGTCTATTTCAGGTGCGATGACATGAACACTATCAATCGTCAACGTTATCGGCTTTGTGCAATTCTCGTCTATCTCAACCCCATTTACGACACGGGTTATCTCATACTCTTGCCCAATCTCATCTTGCGACCTTTTCCTCTCAAGACGGACCTTGTTTTCAAAACGATAATGTCCAACCATCGGGTCTTCCGGGAAGGTGTAATCCTCCCGGATATATGTAATGTTTTCATCACCCTCCAGGACAATATCAAATGCTTCGTCCATAATCTTTTCAACAGGGATAATCTCAAACCCGCTACTATCCCTTTGACCGGCTGGAAGGACTTTAATGTACGTCTCGTCAGTAAAACGCTTCCGGTTACTTTTTACATGTCCTCTAATTCGACAGCGGTCAACCAGACCGTTTTTCGTCTCTGGCGCGATATATGTGACCGTGCCCGGGACGCGTTTACCTTCACCGTCACGATGCCGCTTCGTAAAGCCCCAGTCGCATCGGAATCGATAGCGGGCATCGCGTGAATGAACAATATTTATCGTTCCTGAACCCTCCGAGGCAATCGTATAGTCATTAAATTCAAAGGCCGGGGAAAAAGAGCCGACAATACCAAAAGTCACAGTTGTAGGCGATTGACCAAAGGCCACCGTCATGAACAAGGCGGACATGGTTGCTGTTTTAATTATGTTCATATGTTTATTCATATTTTACTCCACAAAACCTTTTGTACAGGATACAGTCATGAAATACACTGAAGCTAAAGCCAAGAAAATCATGGATAGTAACATACACGCTACACAAATAACACCAACAATTTCTCCAAGTGTCACAGTCTTTGCCCCGAATTACGCGCTTGCTTGAAGTGAGATTCCAATATGTGATTCATGTGTTGCAAAGGAGATTTTACGATGGGCGATATGTTTATGTTATCAGAAGAGGGGCTTGCCCGGATTGAACCGTTTTTCCCTCTGCCCCGCGGTGTGGCGCGCGTGGATGACTGCAAAGTGATTTCGGGCATTATTCATGTCATCAGGAACAGTTTGCGCTGGCGGGATGCGTCTTTGGAGTACGGGCCTTACAAAACCTTGTATAATCGGTTCAAACGCTGGAACGAGAGGGGCTTTTTCGATAAGATATTCAAGTACTTAAGTGCCAAAGACGGTCCCCCGGGAGGCTTGATGATTGGCAGCACATATATCAAGGTCCATCGCACCGCGTGCAGCCTGC
>JACOMS010000044.1 GCA_014324115.1 Hyphomonadaceae bacterium | reverse complement strand
GCGGGCTGGACGCGGGACCTGCTGCCGGAGCCGGTGTGCCCGGCGGGGACTGAGGATGCCGGTTATGATATTGACGGGGAAGATGCCTGTTACAGGCAACAGTGATGATCCGGCCACAGGCCTGTCTACTGTTGAGAACTGCCCTGGTAGCAGCCGATACCCGGTGGCGGGGAGTGCGGGGCTCTGCGTTCGGTTTGTGCTTGCAGGAGGAGCTACTGATAATGTCCGTATTGCAGCATGAAAATCTTCATCAATCTGTCATATAAATTCCCCAGGTGCCCGCTGTTGTCCCATCCCTGTTGATCACACATGGGAGCGGATCGGAAACAGTACATCAGGCACAATACGGGGGGCCGCGCGGTTTGCGCGGTCCTGTCGTTTCCGGATCGTGTGGCCGCGCGCACGCATTCCGTGGGGCGCGCCCGTGTCATTGCCGCATTTCCTGTCGCCCCTGCGGCCCGTCCAGGATGACGCTGACACCCCTGACCCGGTCGTTTTCCAGAGGATGACCGCGATACCCGGTCCACTACAGATACTGTTGCGCATTTATCCGGATTCACCGCGATTTACAAAAAAACCCGACCCCGCTCTTTTGCAACAGTCCCGGAGCTAAAGCGGGGCCCGGCAATTCCGGTCAATGAAGGCCTGATGGGTCGGCATCGCTCTCAGGCAGGCCCGCCAGGTCCGCCTTATGTCCGACATGCGCCTGCTTAACTCTTCGTCCGGCATGATATCCGCATTGGGATGGTAGTGCTTCGGTTTCAATCCCTGACCGTGCATAACCGCAAACCAGCTGACCTCGCCGAAGAGTTCATTGTCATGGCGATATTGCCGCGCGTTCCCCGTGTAGACATTTATGCGTTGCTCCAGTGTTTCCGGGATTTTCATGGTGCGGCAGTAATTCCAGAACGGACTGTCATCACGCCCGGTCGCGCAATAGTGCAGCACGAGGAAATCACGCACCTGTTCATACTCCAGCAGGGTGCGCCGGTTGAAATAATCAATGTCATGCTGATTGAAGGATTTATCCGGAAAATTCGCCATCAGACGTGCAATCGCTGTCTGAATGAGATGTATGGATGTTGACTCAAGAGGTTCCATAAAACCCGCGGCCAGTCCCATGGCTATGACGTTCCTGTTCCAGGTTTTTTTGCGGATTCCCGTTGTGAAACGCAGAAATACCGGATCGCCGATCGGCGGGCCGTCCATGCCTGCATGCAATATGTCCAGCGCCTCGTCTTCGTTCATGTATTCACTGCAATATACATGACCGTTTCCGGTGCGCGACTGCAACGGGATGCGCCATTGCCAGCCTGCCGTCCCGGCAGTGGCGCGCGTATGGGGAACGGGATCGGCGATCCTCCCGCTGGCCTGGGCCACGGCACGATTACACGGCAGGACATCCGACCAGTCATCATATCCGGATTTGAGGACCTCTTCCATGAGCAGACCTCTAAATCCGGAGCAGTCGATAAACAGTTCCCCATCGACGGTTTCCCCGCCTTCAAGGTGCAGTGTTTCAATAAACCCGGTTTCTGCATTCCGGTCAACATTGACGACTTTGCCCTCAATCCGCCTTACGCCGGAATTTTCGGCAAACTCGCGCATGAAACGGGCATAAAGTGTCGCATCAAACTGAAACGCATATTCGATTTTGCTCAAGGGTGAGTTCTTGAGGCCGGGGTCCGGTCTCTGGAATTTTCCGGCGCGCGCCGCCATGACCGAGAGATTGTAGTCGTCAATCGAAGCCTCGGACCCGAGCCTCCTGTGCCTTAGCCAGTAGTGATGGAAATGCATGCCTTCCATATTCACACCATATTCACCGAAGGGGTGAATATAGCGGTTTCCGAAGCTGTCCCAGTCAACGAACTCGATACCGAGTTTGAATGTGGCATTGGTTTTACGCACAAAATCATCTTCGCGAAGGCCGAGCAGATGATTGAACAGGCGGATATGCGGGAGAGTGGCTTCACCGACCCCGACCGTGCCGATGTCCCCGGATTCGATCAGCGTGATGTTAATTTCGGGATGCCGCAGAATGCGCGAAAATGCGGCCGCCGCCATCCATCCGGCCGTACCGCCGCCCAGAATGACTATCTTTTTGATATTTGAATCCGGCAACATACCCGTCTAGGCCGCGGCGGGGCAATATTTCTGAATGAATTGCGCGTGGGTCGGTAAGGTTTCAGCGGCGCGAGTCACCGCCCGACGCATGGAAATCAGGCTACTGTCCACCTGTCGGCGGGGGAGTGTGGACACGATCGGATCGCAGGTTTTCGGCGTGATACCCTGACCCAGCATGACGGCGACCCAGCTGGACGTCGAAAACAACTCATCTTCATACCGAAAGACGCGACCTGCCTCGCGAAAGAGTTCGATTTTATGTGTCAACCTGTCGGGAATGGCCATATTGCGGCAGTAATTCCAGAACGCGCTGTCATCGCGTTCGGTCGCCTTGTAGTGCAATATGATGAAGTCCCTGACCTGTTCAAATTTCAGCCCGAGTTGCCGATTGTATTCCTCTGTCACAACAGGCGGGAAGTCTGCGTTCGGGAACAGGGAGATAAATTTGCTGATTCCCTCCTGAATCAGGAAAATTGACGTGGATTCAAGCGGCTCAAGGAAGCCCGCAGATAATCCAATCGCAACACAGTTTTTATACCAGAATGTCTTGCGACATCCTGTCCTGAACCGCAACTGTCCGGGGTCTGTAATTGTCGGTCCGTCCAGCCCCGCGAGCAGGTTGTCTGTTGCATCTTTGTCACTCATGAGATCACTGGCATAGATATAGCCGTTGCCTGTGCGTGTCTGTGTCGGAATGCGCCATTGCCACCCGGCCGATTTTGCTGCGGCTACCGTATAGGGCAGGAGCGGCCCGGAATGCTCCGTCGCGACGGCCTGTGCAGAGTCACAGGGTAGCCAGTGACTCCAGTCATGAAAACCGACACCGAGGGCTTTTTCAATCAGGAGAGCACGAAATCCGGTGCAGTCAAAGAACATATCGCCGTGAACAGCTGTCCCGTTTTCCAGCCTGACACTTTTGATAAAGCCGGATTCGCCATCAAGATTGACGAGATCAACCTTTTCCCCGATGCGTTTTACGCCGCGCTTCCCGGCATAAACCCGGAGGAACTGCGCATATCGGGTGGCGTCCAGATGGTAAGCATAGCGAATATGCGACATGACAGAGTCGGGATTGGGGTCCGGCAGGGCGAACCTGTTCCGCGAAGCCGCCTGGGCACAAAGACTGTAATCCTGAATACGCGCGGGATTGCCGTGTGCGTGCGAAAAGAGCCAGTACTGGTGGAAGTCGATGCCCTGCATATCGACACCGTGCTGACCGAAAGGGTGAAAATAGGACCGGCCCTGTTTTTTCCAATCGACAAATTCGATACCCAGTTTGAATGTCGCCTGTGCGGCCCTCATGAATTCGGCTTCAGGAATGCCCAGCAAGCGGTTGAAATTGAGGATATCCGGAATGGTCGCCTCGCCGACGCC
Organism: Hyphomonadaceae bacterium; assembly: GCA_014324115.1. Lineage (GTDB taxonomy): Bacteria > Pseudomonadota > Alphaproteobacteria > Caulobacterales > Maricaulaceae > JACOMS01. The sequence continues at coordinate 16,931 of JACOMS010000044.1, read as the reverse complement.
GATGGTGCCGATGGCCTCCGACTCAACAAGCGTGATGCGGACCTGTTTCGGGTCGAGCAGGCTTGACAGGGCGGCAGCCGTCATCCACCCGGCGGAACCGCCGCCGACAATGACAATGCGGCGCAAAAATAAATCAGGCGCGCCCGACATTTTTTCTTTCCAGATATGCGATCAGTTTGCTGATATAAACGTGATGCGGAGGCATTTTGAGCACGGTTTGCGCGATGGACTGTTTCAATTTTGCAAGATTTGAGTCGATGTCGCGCGTGTCGGCCAGCTCCGCAAAGAAATTTCTGTTTTTTATTTTCCGCCCCATGCCGAAGTGCAGAATGCTCCAGTCCTCTTCGTTAAAGGATTCCATGTCAAAAGCCACCGGAATACCCCGGTTTTCAAATTGTGATATTTTACGCCGGAGTTTGTCCCCCCTGCTCTGCGCCTGTTGCCAGAACGGTGTATCCGGGGCGTCGTCAATCGCGTACAGGGCTTGATTGAATAGATTTGCATGCTCGAAATCAGACTCGAACCGGCGATTGTATTCGCGGGCTTCAACGGTCATGTCTTCACTGAGGGGAATGAGGCCCAGCAGTCTTTCCACATCCCGCTGTAACAGCATCATCGGGGCGGGACTCACCGGGTCAATGACGGAGGCTGCATGTCCTGTCGCGACGCAGTTGCCGACCCATGCTTTTTCCCGTTTGCCGAACAGTATATTCCGGCCTGATTTATGATGTTCACTGTCAGTGTCAGAAATCTGAAAGGTGATTTTCTGTCCGCGGACAGATGTCCCGGCTGTCCATCCCCGATCAGAGCCGTGCACATTTCGCAGGGGCGGCCACGGGGGGGCAGAAGGCAGGCATTGCCAGGAGGCACGGACTTCCCGCTCCGGAGTAAATGCCGTGTTTAGAGCTGTCAGCAGCTTTGCGTCAGGCCCGGAACAGTCAATGAATAAATCGGCTTGCAGGTTTTTTTCATCGGCGGTCTCAATGCCGAAAATTCCCGTCTCATTTGTGCGAACGCAGCGAATTTCATGGGCTTTCACGGTGATATTGCGGGATGACACCACGGATTTCAGTGCATTGCAAAGCTCAATGGGAGAAAACAGATAACCGTACTCTGCCCGCGACAACGGAATCCGCGCCTGTTCCGGCGGGTGCGCAAACACCCCGCGAAGCCCGGCCTGGGCCGATACTAAAAAATCTTCGAGGCGGGCATCTGTCCGACCGGTGAAATAGTGTACAAAGGGGACGTTATCCCGGGCCGGGAAAGGCAGGTGGTGGCACTGCACCCAACTCCGTGAGGGCGATCCCCACTGCATATAATGCGTACCGAAGCTGAAGGCTGTATGCGTCAAGCGCAGTAAATCGGGCTCTGAAAGCCCGATCTCCAGAAAGAAGCCATAAGCGGCGGGCGCCGTGACCGTCCCGTACAACATGTCGAATTTGTCTGTGTCCGGTATGTCCAGAACAGTGAGGCTCACCTCATCCGGCAGGGCCCGGGACAGCGCCGCGGCCGTTATCCATGCGGCCAGACCGCCCCCGCAAATCAGGATATCTTTAACGGGCTTATCCATGAGAGCTGCAGTGTGACATGTTTAGGGCGAACCGGATACCAACTCCGGAATGGCGGCCCCGTACGACCGGATGAAATCACTGTGATCCGGAGCGCGGCTGATGGTTTCTCTCACGGTTCTGCGCAGGATGTGAGCCATATCCGATATGCGGGACCGGGACAGGAGGTTCGCGCGTGGGTCATAGCCGCGGGGCAGCAGGTTCTGCCCGGTAAACACGGCAATCCAGCTTGGCGGCAGGAACACGCCGCGTTCATATGCGGGGACCAGCCCGCGCGAAAGCCAGGCCTCGATTTTCGACCGCAGACTGTCCGGCAGGGACATATTGCGAAAATAGCGCCACATGTCGCTGTCATCGCGCTGGGTCGCCACATAATGCAGGAGCAGGAAATCCCGGACACGTTCGAATTGCAATTCCATGCGCAGGTTATACTCTTCCATGTCAAGGTCGTTCGCATGCCCGTTCGGGAATAACTCAACAAGTGCCGTGATGCCTTCCTGGATGAGATGGATGGATGTGGATTCCAGCGGTTCGAGGAATCCCGCCGATAAACCTACGGCTACAACATTTTTGTCCCAGAATTTTTTGCGGCGTCCGGTTTTGAAATAAAGCCGGTTGGGTTCAGCCAGAATGTTCCCTTCGAGAGAGCCCAGAAGTGTCTCCCTTGCCACATCATCAGATACAAATTCACTGCAATAGACATAGCCGTTACCCGTGCGGTGTTGTAGCGGAATACGCCACTGCCAGCCCACTTTCCTGGCAGTCGCCCGCGTATAGGGCAACGGTTTTCCGGATGCCTCACAGGGAACAGCTATGGCCCGGTTACAGGGCAGCCATTCGCTCCAATCCTCATATCCGGCGGACAGTTTTTGTTCGATGAGAAGCCCGCGAAAACCGGAGCAGTCTATGAACAAATCGCCTGCAATGTATTCACCGGAGTCCAGTTTCAGTCGTGTGATGTGTCCGGTCGCATTATCCTGTTGAACCTCAATGACACGGCCTTCCGTACGTTTGACGCCTCTGTGTTCGGCAAAGGCCCTCAGGAAATCGGCATAAAGACTTGAGTCGAACTGGTAAGCATAGCTGAAAGTCGATTCAATTTTCTTTGTGTCGGAATCGGGCAGGTGAAACTTTCCGTGCTCCGCTGCCATGACGGCGTAAGAATATTCATCCAGTCCGACATCATGCCCCGACAGGCGCAGCCGGTTCCAGTAATGATAAAATTCGATATTGCGGACAGGCTTTCCGAAATCGCCGAAGGGATGGATATAACTATCCCCGACCCGGCCCCAGTCACAAAACTCAATGCCCAGTTTGAAGGTCGCATTTGTGGCCTTCATAAATTCGGCTTCGTTAATACCGAGCGCCCGGTTAAAGTAGCGGATATGCGGCAGAGTGGCTTCACCGACCCCTACTGTGCCGATCTGTTCGGACTCGACAAGCCCTATGCTGATTCCGGATTTTTGCAGCTTGTGCGAGAGGGCGGCGGCCGTCATCCATCCCGCCGTTCCCCCGCCCAGAATGCAGATATGTTGAATGCCCATCCGTTCTGCTTCGTTAATGAGGCAGGGGCGATTAACCTTCCATCTCTTCCAGCTCCTTACCCTTCGTCTCCCGCACAAACCACCAGACAAAGAAGATGGAGACAAGGGCAAAGAAAGCGTAGATGCTGTACGCTGCGGCAAGACCGATGGTGGTCAGGAAAACCGGAAATGTCATGGTGATCCCGAAATTTGAAATCCACTGCGCAAACCCGGCAACGGCGAGCCCGGAGCCGCGAATCCGGTTCGGAAACATCTCACCCAACATCACCCACATGACCGGCCCCCAACTCATATTGAAGAAGAACACATAAGCGTTGGCCGCAATCAGTGCCAGCAATCCCATATTGTCACCGAGTTTGAGGTCTTTATCAATCAGCTCGCCCGTGCTGAACGCATAAGCAACAAGCGCCAGTGTAATGAACATGCCGACGGAGCCCAGAATGAGAAATGGCTTTCGTCCAATCCTGTCAATTGTCGCCAGCGTGATCAGAACGGCTGCAATGGACAGCCCGCCGGAGAGTATATTGACAAGAAGGGCGTCTGACTCTGTAAACCCGACAGATTGCCAAAGTACCGCGCCGTAGTAGAAAACAATATTAATCCCGACGAGTTGCTGGAGCGTGGCCAAGCCGATACCGACCCAGACAATGGTTCTGAAAAGCTTTCTTTTGTCAAGAACATCAGCGAGGCGGGGTTTGTGATCATCAGCCAGCGAGCGCGCAATTTCCCTGACTTTTTTCCTGGCGGTTTCCTCACCAAAAATCCGGTTCAGGGTTTTCAGGGCACCCGGTTCATCATCTCTCATCATCAAATACCGCGGGCTTTTAGGGATGAAAAATAACATCACCAGAAAAATAAAGGCCGGAATGAGCTCCATCCAGAACATCCAGCGCCATGTCTCAAAACCGCCCCAGAAAGGTGTAAGGGCTGATCCTGACGTCCTGGCGAGGAAATAATTGCTTACAAAGGCCGTAAACAGGCCCACAATAATCGCAACCTGCTGGATGGAAGTCAGACGCCCGCGGATGTGGGAGGGTGCAATTTCAGAAATGTATGCAGGTGCCATAACCGATGCGGCCCCCACAGCCAGACCGCCGATGATACGGTAAAAAATGAAGGGTGCCGTGCTGCCAGCGATGCCGGATCCCCAGGCGCTGATGATGAACAGCACCGCCGCAACAAAGAGCATGTTGCGACGGCCGAAAATATCGGAAAGACGCCCGGCGAAAAACGCACCTGCCGCACTTCCGAGAAGCATGGAGGCGACGCTGAAACCGGTTCCGATACTCCTGGAATTAAATGCTGTCTGAAGCCCCTCAACCGTGCCGTTGATGACCCCGCTGTCATAGCCGAAAAGAAACCCGCCAAGTGTCGCGACGAGGCTGATGAAAATAATAAATCCGTTCGCGGACTGCGGGGTGGTCCGTTCAGTGTCTGGCATGATCTTTCCTCGGATCAACATTTATGTTAGCGCTCACTCTTGTGGGGCAAATATTTCCATTGTCAAGCAATAGGTGAGTCCCGGTCATAATACAAAATTTTGTGTTTCACACTTTGCATGTTAAAAATTCTGCTCCCGGGGTGAAAATCTGAGAGACAGTCATGAGACAGAAAAAAAACCGGCATCATGTCACGATTAAGGAAGTCGCTGGACATGTCGGCGTCTCGCAAATGACGGTGTCACGGGTCATTAACAAACGGGGGCTTGTCCGTGATTCGACCCGCAGGAAGGTCGAGAACGCAGTCCGCGAACTCAACTACAGACCCAATCTTAGCGCCCGGCGGTTGGCCGGCGGCAAGTCACTTTTTGTCGGGTTGCTCTATCACAATCCATCGCCGGGCTATCTGACGAGAATCCTGGTCGGTGGATTAAATGCCTGCCGGGATCGCGGGCATCACCTTGTGATTGAAGACCTGGGACGACGTGCACCCTATCGTGAGCCGGTCAAGACGGCGGAATATCTCGGCCTTGCGGGTCTTGACGGTGTGATCATCACGCCGCCTCTGTCCAATCACAGACCGTTTGTTGAAGCTATCGAAGCCATGGGGATTACCGTCATCCTTATTGCCCCGGAAAACATTCACAGTCAGAAACTGACAGTCGCCATGGACGACGCCCTCGCCGTGGAAGATATGCTGGATTATATTATCGGCATGGGGCATTCACGAATTGCCATCGTCAAGGGGCCGCCTGATCATCCGTCTTCACACCACCGTTTTGCCGGTTTCACGAAGAAGATGGAAAACAGCGGCATACCGATAACTCCTCTCTACGTATGCGAAGGGGATTTCACCTACAGATCAGGCGTAGATGCCGGATATCAGCTCCTGAACCGGAACAATCCACCCACAGCCATTTTTGCCTGCAATGACGATATGGCCGCAGGTGCCGTCGCGGCAGCCAATATGAGAGGGTTGAATGTTCCGGATGATCTGTCTGTGGCAGGATTTGATGATACGGAAATTGCTACAAATATCTGGCCGGAATTGACGACGATAAAACAGCCCATTGCGGAAATGTCCTCCAGAGCCGTAGATCTTCTAACTGCCTATGTACAGGACGATGCGGAGGCTATGAGCACATTTTCAGAGCTTCTGCAGTACGAGCTTGTCATCAGGGAATCTGTTTCGAAACCGTCGAAGTAAAGTCGATAGTGACCTGCCCGCACTTGACGCATGGAAATGATAGCGCTAACAAAGTCGCAAGTGATTATCAGGGGGCAACCAAACTGTATCTGGGAATTGATATCGGTACATCGGGTGTAAAAGCCGTCATTGTCGACGAAGTGGGCCATGTACGGGGCAGCGCCCATGCAGGGCTTGATATACAGCGTCCACAACCTCTGTGGTCGGAACAGACTCCGGCAGATTGGTGGGAAGCGACCAATGAGGCTGTCATGAGCCTTGAGGAGAAATCCCGTAGCGGTGTGAGCGCCATCGGTCTGACCGGACAGATGCATGGGGCGGTGGTGCTTGGCGCGGACGGGAAGGCACTTCGTCCGGCCATACTCTGGAATGACGGGCGCAGTGCTGCGGAGTGCAGGATACTCGAACATGATGTTCCGGACCTGCGTGACATTACGGGCAATCGCGCCATGCCCGGTTTTACGGCACCAAAGCTTCTGTGGCTTGAAACACATGAACCGGATGTGTTCGCAAAAATCACCAAAGTCCTGCTGCCGAAGGATTACATCCGGCTGCGCATGATTGGGGAGTACGCCTCCGACGTGTCTGACTCTGCGGGGACATTGTGGCTCAATGTTAAACAGCGGAACTGGTCGGAAAAGATTCTGGAGGTCTGCGGCCTCTCGACGGATCACATGCCAGGGCTGTTCGAAGGACCGGATGTAACAGGCGAATTGAGGTCGGAACTCGCCGAAACTTGGGGTATGGAGCGGATCCCGGTCGTTGCGGGTGGCGGAGATAATGCCGCCGGAGCCGTTGCGTCAGGTGTCGTGCATAAGGGAGAGGGGTTCCTTTCGCTAGGTACGTCAGGTGTGATTTTCCTCGCCGACGATGGTTACCGCCCAAATCCGGAAGGGGGCGTTCATACATTCTGCCATGCGCTTCCCGGACGCTGGCATCAAATGTCGGTTATGTTAAGCGCGGCGAGTGCCGTTGATTGGGTTGCCGGGATTTGCGGATTTGCCGACCCTGCGGAACTTTATGAGTCCGTGTCCGGGACTGCGCGGTTAAGCGATCAGGAGATTTTTCTGCCCTATTTGTCCGGCGAGCGCACGCCCCATAACGATCCGGCAGCCCAAGGCGTATTTTTCGGACTTAGTCACCGGACCGACAAAACCCGCATGGGGCAGGCAGCTCTCGAAGGTGTCGCTTTTGGTCTGGCGGACGGTATTCGCGCACTGCGGGACACAGGGGCGGACATAAAGGCACTATCCGTCACAGGTGGCGGTGCGCATTCTGATTATTGGGGCAAAATCCTCGCCTCAAGTTTCAATATTCCCCTGATTTACCGCGACAATGCTGCCGTCGGCCCGGCTTTCGGTGCAGCCCGACTCGCACGTCTCGGCACGGCCGGTGAAACGGTAGAAGACATCTGCAAACCGCCACCCATTTCAAATATCATAGAGCCGGATGCCGTATTCCGGAACCACCTCGCGCCGCGACTTGAGAGGTTCCGCACGCTTTACACCCGACTGGCCGACACGTTCAGGGAGAATCAGATATGAATCATTCATGTTTCGACCACATTCCGAAAATTCAGTATGAAGGTCCGGAGAGCGATAATCCGCTCGCCTTCAAATATTATGATGCGTCCAGGGTGATAATGGGTAAAACGATCGAGGAGCACCTGCGCGTCGCGGTCTGTTACTGGCATACATTCTGCTGGGATGGTTCCGATGTCTTTGGGGCCGGGCCGTTCAATCGTCCGTGGCATGGCCCGGTCAATGACAATGACGCCGCCCTGGAAAAACTTGATGCCGCCTTCACATTTTTCGAAAAGCTCGGTAATCCTTACTTCTGCTTCCATGATGTGGATGTCATGCCGAGCGCTGAAACGCCTGGAGAACATGTTGAAAAATTTCATTTCATTGTCGATGCTGTTGAAAAGAAAATAGCCGAATCCGCGACCGGGCTTCTTTGGGGCACGGCGAACATGTTTTCCCATCCCCGCTACATGGCAGGAGCGTCGACCAATCCCGATCCGGAAGTCGTCGCCTTCGCCGCCCTGCAGGTCAGGGAATGCCTTGAAGCCACCCACCGTCTGGGCGGGGCCGGATATGTGCTCTGGGGCGGTCGCGAGGGCTATGACACAATCCTTAACACTGACCTCAAACGCGAAATTGCACAGCTGGGCCGGTTCCTGACCATGGTGGTCGAACACAAACACAGGATCGGGTTCAAAGGCGATATCTGGATAGAACCCAAACCGCATGAACCCGCCAGGCATCAATATGACCGTGATGTCGCGACAGTTTACGGTTTTCTGAAAAACTGTGGTCTGGAGAAAGAAGTGGGGGTCAATATCGAGCCTAACCATGCGACACTGGCCGGACATAATTTCGAGCATGAAGTCGAGATGGCCATGGCGCTTGATATTTTCGGCTCTATCGATTTCAATCGGGGCGATCCGCAAAATGGTTGGGATACCGATCAATTCCCCAACGATCTGCGTGAGAACACCATGGCGCTCTATTACATCCTCAAGGGCGGCGGGTTCAAAAATGGCGGTGCGAATTTCGATGCTAAAGTCCGCCGCCAAAGCCGTGAGGTCGAAGACCTGTTTTATGCCCATATTGGCGGCATGGATCTACTGGCCCGCGCACTTGAAAATGCAGCCAGGTTGCTGGAGTCCGAAAAACTGATCTCATTCGTCAATCACCGCTACGCCGGGTGGGATAGTGGCATTGGTGCAGATATGTTGAGCGGCAGGGCAAGTCTTGAAGACATGGCTGCAAACGCACTCGACACAAATATCTCACCCGCGCCCAGGTCCGGGCGACAGGAATATCTTGAAAATATCATCACACAGGCCGTCCGCTAGGCCATCGGAGACCCTTATGCGCTTTCCCTGTCTCGCGACACTTCTTGTGTCCCTTGCCGTTCTGGCCGTGTCCTGTGCGCCTTCCACGCAGACAGAAACATCCGGCTCCGCAATAACCCGAAAGTCCCGATACGACCGGGTTGAAGCCCTTCTCGCCCGCATGACGCTGGACGAAAAACTGGCGCAAATCAGCTGTGTCTGGTTCGGTAAGGCAGATATATATAATTCTGATGGCAGTTTTAATCCGGACAAAATGGCCGGGAAATTTCCGCACGGAACAGGTTGTTTCGCGCGCCCGCAGGATACCATCGGCATGGAGGCTCCATCTGACGAGCCGCGCGATGTAAATGACTCGACTGTGCTGCGCCGTATGTCGGCCCGCACACCATCAGAAACCGTTGAACTGACCAACGCAATCCAGAAATGGATGATCGAAGAGACCCGCCTGGGTATCCCGACGCTGTTCCACGAAGAAGGCCTGCACGGCTTTCAGGCACGGTACGCGACGTCGTTCCCGCAATCCATTGCTCTGGCAGCTACGTTTGATCCGGGTTTGGTCGAAGACATATTCTCAATCACGGCCCGTGAAATCCGGGCGCGAGGGGCACACCATGTGCTCTCGCCTGTTGTTGATGTTGCCCTTGACCCGCGCTGGGGCCGGATTGAGGAAACATATGGCGAAGACCCATATCTTGTGGCGCGGATGAGTGTCGCCGCAGTAAAAGGTCTTCAGGGCGACGGCTTTCCGATTGTCGATGGCAAGGTGCTGGCGACCCTCAAACATATGACGGGTCACGGCCAGCCTGAAGCCGGCATGAATGTCGGTCCCGCACAAATATCCGAGCGTGTTTTGCGTGAAATTTTCTTCCCGCCTTTCGAAGCGGCAATACAGGAGGCCAACGCTGCGGCGGTCATGGCCTCCTACAACGAAATTGACGGCGTCCCGTCCCATGGCAATAGCTGGCTGCTGAATGATGTGCTCCGCGGTGAATGGGGCTTTGACGGTGTCGTCGTCGCGGATTATTTCGCCATTTCGGAACTGGAACGCCGCCACGCTGTTGTCGGGAGCCTGCCCGAAGCCGGTGTACTCGCCATCCGGTCCGGGGTGGATATTGAGCTTCCGGACGCGGCGGCCTTCCCTGCCATGAAGGATAAACTTGAGTCCGGTGATCTCGACATCAAATATGTCGATCAAGCCGTGCGGCGTATGCTGGAAATGAAAGTCCGCGGCAACGTATTTAAAACACCCTATTCGGATGCAGTCTATGCCGCGGAGATTACCGGCAATGACGAGGCGCGCACCGTCGCGTTGGAAGCTGCACAAAAAGCACCGGTGCTGCTCAAGAACGAAGGTGGTATCTTACCTCTGTCAGTTGAAGATTACGGTCGCATCGCCGTCATCGGGCCAAATTCTGATATCACTATTCTCGGTGGTTATTCGGACGAACCCCGTCAGACCATCTCCATTCTGGATGGGCTGAAAACCAAAATCGGCGATAGTGTTGAAATTATCCACGAGAGGGGTGTGCGCCTGACGGATAACCGGTCATGGTGGGACGATGAGGTCAATCTTTATGATCGTGACGCCAATCTCTCTTTAATCTACAGCGCCGTCGCGGCGGCTAAAACCGTGGATATGATTATCCTTGCCATAGGCGGTGATGAGAGTACCTCCCGCGAAGCGTGGTCGGAAACCCACATGGGTGATCGCAATGACATTACTCTAATCGGCGAACAAAAAGAATTGATTGAGGCTTTAGCCGGGACGGGCAAACCCGTAATCGCTGTCGTCATTTCCGGCCGCCCGCTGAGTTTGGCCAATGTTGAGGATAAGCTTTCCGCCATTATATATGGTTGGCAGCTAGGGCAGGAAACGGGAACAGCAATCGCGGATATCCTGTTCGGTGATGTCAATCCGGGAGGAAAAATGCCGGTGACGATACCGCGCACGGTTGGGCAAATTCCGGCTTTTTACAATCACAAGCCCACAGCGCGCAGAGGCTATGCCTTCGCCGATGTCTCGCCGCTTTATCCTTTCGGGTTCGGATTGAGTTACACCACATTCGAGATGTCAAAGCCGACGCTCAGCGCCACTGAAATTGCAATCGGCGAGGCTACAAGTGTTTCGGTTGATGTGACCAATACCGGGGCCGTTGCAGGAGATGAAGTCGTGCAAATGTATATCCGTGACAAGGTCAGCTCTGTCACGCGTCCCGTCATGGAGCTCAAAGGTTTCAAACGTATCACCCTGGAACCGGGTGAAACCCGGACCGTAATTTTGCCGATTACCAGGCAAGCCCTGCAATTCTACAATCTGGATATGGAGCGCGTCATCGAACCGGGCGAATTTGACATCATGGTCGGCAACAGTTCGGACAATGTGAACACTGTCACCCTGACAGTGCAGTGACATGTTTGAAAGCATTTATCAGAAGCTGCCGATTGACAGGCTCGTCATGGCGGATAAGCGGCGACGCACAAGGCACGAAAACACGACGGAGCATCAGAGTCTTCCAGACTCGTCCAGTGGGTTAGGCAGACCTCTGACATCACGCAGTATTATACGGTAGCGTTATGAAAGCACCACAAAAAAGCGAATTATTGCGAAAATATAGCAAACAGGTCATTGCCTCCTGATTTAGTTTTATCGGGCTTAATCGTTTTTTGCGTTTTTACGTGATCGTAGAGTCGATATACCTCTTTTTCAAACTCTGCGATGTCGCTTTCATGATTTTTCAAAAACCAGCGCTTGTGATTTTCCACGTATTCCTGCCTGATTTGTGGATCGCACAAATTCAAGGGTACGCGCTTCATCCGTGGGTCTATACTGTCGAATCCCTTGAAAAGTTGGGACAGACGAGTCCCGGATATTTCCACGTACCCGGGGTGAATTTCTACCCCGGTACAGTTGCGTGAAAGCTGCTGGCAGACGCGCAGAGTTGTTCCACTGCCAGAGAATGGATCAAGTACATTTCCGCCCGTGGAGGATGATGCCAGCACCATCCTTTCGATTAACCCCTCTGGTTTTTGAGTGGGGTGAGCTTGCCGATTTCCCTGACAATAGTGGATGTGTGAAAACTCCCAAACATCCCCGGGATTTGCACCACGCATATTGTTAACACTGCGGTAGTATTTTTGGGGAACGCGTATGTCGTCCAGATTAAACGTGAAGTTTTTCGGGTGCTTCGTGAACATGAGGATGTCATCATGTCGTGCTGACAAACCGCGTCTCCTTCCTTGCCCCTGAGTGTAGTGCCAACAGATCCAGGAGTTGAAGGACATACCGCATTCGTTTTCCAGTATGTCATACAAGTATGATATGAAGCGAAACCCCATGAAAACATAAATTGTTCCATCGGGTTTTAGTAGACGCGCGGCCTCGGAAGTCCATTCAAGCATAAACTTGAGGTACTCGTCTTTTTTGATGCTATCGACTGTTGTCCCGTAGTCTTTCCCGACATTGTATGGAGGATCGGCAATCACCAGATCGAAGATGGATGAAGGCTGTCCTTTCATCCATTCAAGGGAATTTGCATGTATCGTAGTCTGCTCAGCCATCTTTGATCCACCGGTTTTGTTTTGCGTACTGTAACCACTCATCGTATCCTTTTCTGGATGCGATGCATCTCCTGTCCAAAAGCTGGCAGGATTCCCATGTTGTTCTGGGGGTAAGCGTAACGTAGTGGATATCACGCACCTGTATCTGACCGCTTCCGAGAGCCGGATCATAGCTTAAGTCTCTGTCGGAAAGATGTTTAAGGTCATAGGCGTTGAAATCGACCACTTTCATTACGCCCATCATCATTTTAGTTTCCTCGTTTCTTGAGCTGTAGACGCTGTGTTTCACAGATAAAATGATGAAAATAAGGTCTGGATTCTTGATATATTCCGTTCGAATGCGGGCAAATGAAGTTATATTCGGAGACTTCCCGCTATTTTTGATTGATATCGTTGCTTGTTGCTTTGACATCCACGTGTCCCGTGACAGACCGGGATCGTTTTCTAACTTTTCTGAACTGTAAAATAACATCGGCAAAGTTTAAGCGTTCCCCAGCCTCTACGTTGAGAAGATCATAGTTATTATTTTCATCTTCAATGACTTGGCTAAAAATTTCGTAAGCCCAAGCCTCTATAAATGGCCCTGCAATTTTGTTGACATTTTCCATTGGGAGGCCAAACTTCAGATTTGTGTCGATTAAAATCCTGTTCCTGCCAGTATCCATAGCAGCGGATATTATGGACTCGATATTTTTGATCACGAAGTCTGAGCACTCAATGTAGTCGTCGGCTTCCAGTGGTATTTTAAAATGGTGAGAGTCGTACATGGCGACATCGGCATTTTTGGGTGGGCTGTCTTTTGCGGATTCGGCTTCCGCGAAGTTCAACAGTTCTGGCTGAGTGTGCAGTAGTACCACTCGGGTGGAATTGCAATCTCTTTCGCCTTTTCTTCGGCCCGATTATATAGGCTGATCCTGGGGTCAGGACCTGTTAATTTAATGGATTTCCTTATATTGTGATTTAAGACTGTTGCGAATTTATTCGGATTTGCCAGGACTTTGGGATTTTCGCCGTTTCCGGGCCAGGCGCGCGGATGTCTGGTGCTGACGCGTGCGCTTTCCCGCCTGAAATCTGCGATATCAGACAGTTCTGGACGGATTCTCCCCTCACGCAGCCGCCAGGTCAATGCGGCTGGCCGCCTTGAGCAGGTTCATCGCCACTGCCTTGAAGGTCAGTTCCACCTCAACCTTCTCCCCCGTGATGTAGCGGGCACGCCCCCCATGGAGGAGACCCTTGAGCGTTCCAAAACCTTGCCCACCTTCCAGCCAACGCGCCGCCAATCAATCAAGGCCCCAACCTTGCGCAGTACATTGTCCGATGCAACACGCTCCGGGAGCAAACCCACAAAAAATCCATGCAAGCCTCCAATCAAATGCTATTTTGAAGCCAATCATACTTCACTAAACAATAACACAGCATCATCAATACTCGCGATTTCGCAACAGTCTTGCACTGAAACTAACCCATGGACCTCAGTTGTTTCGAAATAACGAGATTTCAGGTATGTCTTTGACCTCAGGACAAGATCATGTACGAGTGCAATACAGAAGGGGACCGGGAATGTGGATATTGCGTGATGTCTGAGCCGTTTCTATTTAGTGAAAACCCATGAGCGAAGGTAACGCAGAAAACCCGACGAGGGCTAAAGGTCAGTCACACAGGTTACAGAGACAGCATGAGGTTACCGGGGGACCGCTTGGCATCTTTGGCGAGGAGGCGAAGCGTCACGATCTGTCAATCCGTGATGTCATGAAGAAGATCGCAGAAGCGCTAAGACGCAACATCCCGGGCTGGAGTTCCGTCATCGATGGGAAATTTCCAAGAAAGAAATCAATGACAGGCTTGCGGCAATCGATCCCAAACTCGGTAAGGTATTGTTTGTCAAGAACGCGGGAATCAGGCCAGACGGCGGCATTCTTGAGGTCCTGGATAGTTTTGACAAATACCGCGTTGTGCTTGTGAGCAAATCCAAGCATCAAGGCAATGATGTCGAGAAGATTCGACAGGGCATCAAGCAGGGAAAAAACAAAGATCAAGACTTCATGACTGCTGGGAACGCGATAGAACGCGTTCACAAAAACATCCAGGAAATGCGAAACTTGATGCTGGATGAAATCCATTTTCCCTACGTCGCCTTTTTGCAAGGATCGAATTTCGCCACGGCCACGTTCTTCGTCCAGACACCCCGAGGACGAAAAGTCAAGATCGCACATGATGCCGGGAACCTGAACCGCATAGACCGTGTGACAGCCAGTAGTTTCGGCATGGAGATCAATAGTAACTATTGTCGGAACAAATTTGTCGAGTTGGACGGAACTTCCCGGATGCTGCAGGCGGCATCGTTCTACTTTCGGAGTGAGCCGTGGACGGTGAAGGCAATGGCGGAAGTGCTTTGGGATGTCGCAATGATTTCCCTGAATGTATTATCGGATTCATTTCCGGAACAGGGAGAGTAAAGATGTCGAACCGATCACACCGCAACTCCGGCTACAAGACCATGAATGCGATGAATCGCGACAGCAAGAATCATTCATCCATCCAAGGGTTGCTTATTGATGCACCGGCGATCACCCACCACGTCGCTGCCGTAGCCGATTGCCGTGACTTGCTTTCCGAAATTCCCGACAACTCCGTTCAACTGGTCGTGTGCGATCCACCGTACAACATCATGATGGCGAATTGGGATAGTCACGAGGACTACATTGGATGGGCCAGCGATTGGTTGCGGGAAGCCGAACGGGTGTTGTCTCCAACCGGGAACATAGCGATTTTCGGGGGTCTGCAATATCAGGGTGAAGCCGGAGGTGGAGATCTGCTGTCAATCATCCATCACATGCGGTGCAGTAGTGACATGCTGCTGGTAAACCTGATCATATGGAATTATCCAAACGGTGTGAGTGCACGGCGTTTTTTTGCTAACCGCCACGAGGAAATAGCATGGTTCGCAAAGACGAAAAAATACTACTTTGACTTGGACTCCGTCCGGGAACCCTATGACGAAAAGACGAAGGAAACCTACCGAAAGGACAAGCGCCTGAACCCGTGTACAATTGAAAAGGGCCGCAATCCTACAAACGTCTGGCGGTTCGGTAGATTAAACGGAAACGCGGGCGAACGCGTCGGGCATCCGACACAAAAGCCGCGATCTGTCATTCAACGGTTGGTGCGTTCGCTGTCATATCCCGGTTCCACAGTCGTTGATTTTTTTGGCGGCAGCGGTATCACGACTCGGGTTGCCATAGAGGAAAGGCGGCACAGCATTTGCTGCGACAGCGACCGGTCCTTCCCCGGCTACGTGTCTGAACACATAAGAAAGATGGAAAGTTCGGATATGTTTGAACCACTGCCGGAATTTGAAATGCAAAACCAATTGTATGAAGCACATCCGGTTTTTCCATCCGGACAGCTGCGTGACAGCAAACAGTGGGAAGCAGCATAGAGTGAAGGCACACATCAAGCAGACGTTTGGCGCGGGGGGATAAACAAATTGCCGACGTAACTATCGGTCACAACTCCTTTTATTCAATTCATTTTGCGTTTTCGGCCTGTGTTCAGGCGCTCAGGCGGTCCTTGCTTGGGTCGCGCAGGACATAGCCGCGGCCCCAGACCGTTTCGATATTATGCTCACCGCCTGTGACAGCCGCCAGTTTCTTGCGTAGCTTGCAAATAAACACGTCTATGATTTTAAGTTCAGGCTCATCCATACCGCCATAAAGATGGTTCAGGAACATTTCCTTGGTCAGGGTCGTGCCCTTGCGCAGGGACAGAAGTTCCAGCATCTGGTATTCCTTGCCAGTCAGATGAACACGGTGATCTCCGACTTCAACGGTTTTGGCATCCAGATTGACCTTGATGTCACCGGTTGTAATGATGGACTGGGAGTGGCCCTTGGAGCGGCGCACAACAGCAAGGATGCGGGCAACCAGCTCATCCTTGTGGAAAGGTTTGGTCATGTAATCATCGGCGCCCGTGCCGAAACCGCGAACCTTCGAGTCAATGTCCGATGTGCCGGAGAGGATGAATACGGGCGTATTGACCTTTGCCCGTCGCAGGGTTTTCAGTACATCAAAACCGGGCATGTCCGGCAGGTTCAGGTCCAGAAGAATTATGTCGTAGTCATACAACTTGCCGAGGTCGACGCCTTCCTCACCCAAATCGGTGGTGTAAACATTAAATCCTTCAGTTTTCAGCATCAGTTCAATGCCTTGTGCTGTCGCACTATCATCTTCAATCAAAAGAACGCGCATATCAGATACTCCCAGATGAATCATTATCTCTTTGTCATCAAGACAGGATCAACAGAGTCTCGCACCTACATGAATCCCGTAAATCAAAAGTTAACGGCAAACAGATTACCGCCGCAAACAGGTTAGCGGATTTTGGTCAAATATTTACCCTACCTGTTTATGTTACCGTAAATATCCTATCCCGGATGATTACATAGCCCCTCGCCGATCAGCGTTTTTTATGGCAATATCTGCCATGATAGAGGAG
The DNA here is from genome assembly GCA_014324115.1 of Hyphomonadaceae bacterium. Lineage (GTDB taxonomy): Bacteria > Pseudomonadota > Alphaproteobacteria > Caulobacterales > Maricaulaceae > JACOMS01. The sequence continues at coordinate 261 of JACOMS010000044.1, read as the reverse complement.
GGCGACAGGAGACAAACATGCTAATCAGACTTCATGGCTAGGCAACGACAACACCAAAGGTGCGGGCGGCCATTCAGGCAAGCCCCGAGTGAAAGGCATAGGAAGCCCGCCCGGGTCCTGGCAGAGCGCCACGGCACCACAGAACAGACCGTCCGGAAGTGGCGAAAGCGCGATGGCGTCAAGGATCACAGCCACAGACCGCACCGTCTGCAAACCACGCTGACACCCGCTCAGGAAGCCGTTGCCGTGGCCTTGCGCAAA